>JBJHDK010000050.1:0-17814 GCA_050486505.1 Fibrobacteria bacterium
CCCCGGACGTTCGGGCCTGAGGTCTAACTCCTGCCAAGGGTCCAGAACGGGAAACAGAGGTCACTGGCGGTGCAAGAAAAAGGAAAGGACGGCCCGCAGGGTCGTCCTTTCTTCGTTGGCACGCAGTGAGTTATGAGTCGTGAGTGATGAGTGAGGGGGACACATCGGCTACCATGTACCGGGTACCGGGTCGCGCCGCTCTCACTTCGGGGGGTTCGGTTAAAACTCTTCCGTCTCGAACAGCGCGTCGTCGTTGTGCATGAACGACCCGTCGAGCGACGTGCGGCGGTGCTCGTCGCCGAGCTCCAGCTCCGACTCGAACTCCGCCTCGGGCAAATCCTCATCCCGGGCATCCAGGGCCTGCTCTTTCAAGGTCTCCTCGTGGAACTCCTCGAGGATGTCTTTCTTCATCTTGCGTGGGCGACCCATGTTGAACCTCCTGGAAGCAATTTCAGCCCGGTTTTGCGGGGCTCCGCATTTCGGGCAAAGGGTGACAAAGATAGTTTGTTTCGACGAGAATCGCGAAGAAATGAGAAGCGAGTAGCGGGGAGGGGCAGGAGACGGGGGACGGCAGTCTGAGTCGGTAGTGTGAACCCGTCATCCCCGCGCAGGCGGGGATCCAGTCAGGAGGCGAATGACAACAAAGGGGTTTGCTGAAAGTCGCAGGGAAACCTCGTTTACCGCGATTGGAATCTTCTACCGGATCCTCCAAAATGGAGTACATTGAGGCTCCTTCAGACTCCGGAAACTACAATGCCAGCCACCAAGACGCGCCCTATTAACATCCGTTTCAAACCCGGTACCCCCGCGCGGGTGCTGCGCGACGTGCGTGCGCAATACGGGATCTGGCTGGTAGAGACCGATCCGCTTGAAGAGTACAGCGAAACGGAACTTTCCAAGCAAATGGAAACCTCCATGACCCCCGGGATCTGGCTCGAGACTCTGCGCGAGACACATGGATGGACCCAGGCCCGGCTTGCTGCCGAGCTCGGTGGAGTCAGCCCCAAGCGCGTTTCTGATTGGGAAAACGGCCGCCGTGCCGTCAGCAAGGACATCTCCAAAAAACTCGCCCACCTCTTCCGCGTCCCGGCGGACAGGTTTATTTGAGCTGACAGGGATAGCACAGCAATAGAACAATGCAACAATGATTTCCCGCGTTTTTCGTGGAGCGTGCTCTATTGTTCCATTGCCGCATTGTTCTATTGCTGTATTGCCCACTGTTCACTCCCTCGTCCTCTCATCTTTCTAAATTCCCCCGATTGCCCTGTTTCCATTCGTTTCCCCAAAGGAATCGCCTTGTCCGAATTGCCCACAGAGAACCCGTCCGTATCGCCGACCGCACCGAATCCCGAGGCCGCGGCGTCTCCGACTCCCGCCGTCCCGCAGCCCCTCATCGTCCAGGGCGACATGACCGTGCTTCTCGAAGTGGCCCATCCGCAGCACGACGAAGCCCGCGACGCCATCGCGCCTTTTACCGAGTTGGTCAAAAGCCCCGAGCACGTGCACACCTACGGCATCAGCCACCTCTCGCTCTGGAACGCCGCCTCGGCCGGGCACACTTCTGCCGAAGTACTCGATCTCTTGCGCCAATACTCGCGCTACGCGTTGCCCGCCAACGTCGTCTTCGAAGTCGAAAGCTTCATGGACCGCTACGGCATGGTGCGCCTCAAGCGCGAAGGCCCCGACCTTGTGCTCGAAGCCGACGATGCCGCGCTGCTCGAAGAGATCTGTCGCCACCGCGAGGTGCAGGGCCATGTCGCCGAGCCGCCGATGAACGGACGCGCGTTGCTCAAGCCGCACGCGCGCGGGCCCGTCAAGGTCGCCCTCACGCAAATCGGGTTCCCCGCCGAGGATCTCGCCGGCTATGCCGAGGGCAATCCGCTCGCGGTGGAATTGCGCACCACCACGGTCGAAGGCAAGCCGCTCAAGTTGCGCGATTACCAGGTGGGGGCGTCGCAGGTGTTTCATGCGGGAGGAAGCGAGAAGGGGGGATCCGGTGTGGTCGTGCTCCCTTGCGGGGCCGGAAAGACGGTCGTCGGCCTTGCGACCATGACGCGCTGCAAGTGCCACACGCTGGTGCTCACCACCAACGTCACCTCCGCCCGGCAATGGATCCGGGAGATCCTCGACAAGACCACGCTCACGGCGGATCAGGTCAAGGAGTACACCGGGGACAGCAAGACCATCGCGCCCGTCACCGTGGCGACCTACCAGATCCTGACCTACAGGAAGCGTAAAACCGAGGAGTACCCCCACTTCGGCATCTTCTCCCAAAACAACTGGGGATTGATCCTCTATGACGAGGTGCACCTGTTGCCCGCGCCGGTGTTCCGCATCTCCGCCGACATGCAGGCCACGCGTCGCCTCGGCCTCACGGCCACGCTGGTGCGCGAAGACGGGAAGCAAAAGGAAGTGTTTTCCCTGATCGGACCGAAGCGTTACGAGGTGCCGTGGAAGATCCTCGAGGCGCAGGGGTGGATCGCCACCGCGGTATGCACCGAAATCCGCGTGCCGTTGCGCACGAGCGAGCGCATGACCTACGCGCTGGCCGACCTGCGCGAGAAGACCATGCTGGCGTCGACGAACCCGGAGAAGTACGCGGTGGTGAAGGAGCTTCTCACGCGGCACAAGGAGGACCGGGTGCTCATCATCGGGCAATACCTGAACCAGCTCGAGCAGATGCGCGGCATTCTCGACGTGCCGTTGATCACGGGCTCGACTCCCAACTCCGAGCGCGAGCGGCTGTATCAGGCCTTCCGCGAGGGGGAGATCCAGACCTTGATCGTGTCGAAGGTGGGCAACTTCGCGGTCGACATTCCCGACGCGAACGTGCTGATCCAGATCTCGGGGACCTTCGGCAGCCGCCAGGAGGAGGCCCAGCGCCTCGGCCGCGTGCTGCGGCCCAAGGCCAACGGCGCGGTGGCGCACTTTTACACCCTCATCACGCGCGACACGAAGGAGCAGGAGTTCGGCATGAACCGGCAGTTGTTCCTGATCGAGCAGGGGTATTCGTATGACGTGCGGGAGTGGAAGGACTTCGTGGTCAATGGGTAGGACAGGGAGTTATGAGTCGTGAGTGATGAGTTATGAGTGATGAAGGGGGGAGCGTGAAGTTGACGGGAATGCGAGTGAATGTAAGGCCGGAAACAATGAGAGCGCCTCGGTGGAACCTCTTGGGAAGATTCCTGTGCAGCGTTGTCCGGCGTTGTGTTTCAGCATCATCACGCATCCTTTCCACAAAACTCGGGGCGAGCTTTCTGCATGCGTTCTTCCGCACTCATCACTCACGACTCATAACTCATAACTTCCTCCCCCTCGCTCTCTGCGCTTTGCTTTTCAATGACGCACGGGCGGAAATCCACGCAGTGCATCGAGTCCTCCCCAACGGCCTCACCGTCCTCCTGTACCCGAACACCCAGTCGCCCACGGTGGCGGCGCGGCTGTTCTATGTCACCGGGTCGGTGCACGAGGGGCCGGGAACGTCGGGCATCGCGCACTTGCTGGAGCACATGCTCTTCAAGGGCACGCACAAGGTGGGCATCCGCGATTCGGCGGCCGACCGCCGCATCGGGGCAGTGAAGTCGGCGGTGATGGACAGCCTCGACGCATTGCTTGCGCGGGAGGCGCGCCCGGGCTTCGCGGGGCACGATTCCGCGACGCGCGCGCGCATCGACCACTTGCGTGCGCGGCACGATTCGCTGCTCGCGGAGCGCCGTGCGCTGATGATCCCCGACGAGCTGTGGGCCACCTACCAGCGCGAGGGCGGCACGGGGCTGAACGCCTTCACGTCGAGCATGGTGACGGCCTACATCGTGACCCTGCCGCGCAACCGCCTCGAACTGTTCCTCTGGCTCGAGGCGGATCGCATGCATCACGGCGTGCTGCGCGAGTTCTACCCCGAGCGCGACGTGGTGATGGAGGAGCGCCGCATGCGCGTGGAGGACCGGCCCACGGGGCGGTACTGGGAGAGCCTGTTCGGGTTGTTCCACGAGGCGCATCCCTTCCGCCTGCCCACCATCGGCTATGCCTCCGACCTGCGCCACCTCACGCGCGCGCAGGCGGAGGAGCATTACCGCCGCTACTACAAGCCCAACAACGCCATCCTCGTGCTGGCGGGCGATCTCGACACGACAGAGACGCTACGGCAGGTGGAGCGTTACTTCGGGCCGATTCCGCGCGGCGACGAGTTTCCGCCGGTGGTGACGCGCGAGCCGCCGCCGGCGGGTGAGAAGCGGCTCACGGTGCGCCGCGGCGATGCCACGCCCCGCATGGATTTGCTGTTCCAGGCGCCCGCTTATCCGCATGACGATTTGCCCGCCTTGGAGATCGCGGCGGCGGTGTTGTCGGGGCGAAGCGGCCGCCTGCACCGCGCGTTGGTGACGGAGAGCGGCCTTGCGACGTCGGCGGGCGCGGGCAACGGTCCCGAAGCCTATGCTTCGTATTTCCACGTGGGCGTGGGCCTCGACGGCGTGCCCGATGTCACTGCCGTGGAGGCCGAGACGTGGGAGGTGCTCGAGGGCCTGGCGAATAACCCCCCGACGGAACGCGAACTGCAGCGGGCGCGCAACCAGGTGGCGGCGTCGCGCGTGCGTGCGCTCGAGAACATGGAGCGCCTGGCGACGGAGCTGGCGTATTGGGAGATGCGGGGGGGCTGGGACGAGATCAATCGTTTCCCCCGGGTTGTCTCCGAGGTGACTGCGGAACAGGTCGCGGCGGTGGCGGCGAAGTACTTCGATCGCGATGCGGTGACCGTGGGGCGGATCCTTCCGCCGCGCGAGTCTTCCTCTCCGGACCAACAAGGAGGCCGGAAGTGAGCGCGTGGATGTTTGTTCTCGCACAGGCACAGGCATTGGGTCTGTGGAAGAGGTCCGAAAAATTTGTTCGTGCTCCTCACGGCTGCGCTTCGGATGCGGGGGATGTAAAGAGGGTTGGTGCGGGCGCCGCGCTGGCCACCGAAAAGACTTGGCGGTACTCGCTCGGCACCCCAAAGGGGCCCCGCCTTGCTGCGTTCCGGCAAGTATTTTCGGCTTTGCCCGGCGCCGAAACGTCCGAGCCCGTCTCTGGATTCTTAAAGCCAATGTGTACCTGCGGAGATATCGGGCTGCGTGCGGTTTCGTGGGGCCGCGAACTGGTTGTTCGCACGGAGAGACGGCGAGCACCGGCCAGCCATTTTACGAAGCGGCCCGAAGGGCCTTCTTTGCAGCATCCGGAGCGAAGCCGTCTCGAGTACGAGCAACCAGTTCGGGGCCCCTTCCACGAAAACGAACAGGTTCTCCCTCGCAAAAACGCTTTTTTCCAACAGGGAATCTTTGCCGGATTCGCCGCGCTGATGCTCGTCGTAACGGGCGGGATGGGGGTGCACGCGCAGTCCGGGGATACGATCCCCCCGCACTTCAGCCAGATCGCCTTCCCCGAGGACATCTACGTTCCCCCGCACCCGGCCGACCACCGCGTCGAACTCCCCGGCGGAGTCGTGGCCTACCTCGTGCCCGACAGCACCCTCGACCTCGTCCGCTTCACCCTCATCGCCACCGGACCTTTCATGCCCGCGCACCCCGGAGAGGCCGTGCAGCGCGCCCTCTATTCCGCGCTGCTCGTCGACGGGGGCACGAAGAACCTCACCCCCGCGCAACTGGAAGACAGCCTCGAGTTCATGGCCGCCGGGCTCACCGCCTCGCGCGGCACGTGGCAGGGCGAGGCCTCCTTCGACGCCCTCTCCGCCGATGCCGACGCGCTCCTCGGCTTGCTGGCCGATGCCATCCTCGAACCGCGACTCGACTCCGCGGTCTTCGACCTCAAGCGCCGCCAACTCATCGAAGGCATCCGTCGCCGCCATGCCACACCCCAGGGTGTCATGGCCGCGCTTCACGAACACGTTTTGCACGGCCCGCATCCCTCCAACTGGCGCGCCACCGAACAGGAAGCGCGCGACCTCGCGCCCGCGTCGCTCGCGGCGCTTGCGGGCCGGGGGTTCGCGCGCACCGGTGCGGTGGTTGCCGTGGCGGGTCGTTTCGACCGCGACGCGATGCGGGCGCGCCTCGAGGATTTCGCCGCGACCCTTCCCGAAGCGAGGACCGCATGGGATCCCCCCGTCCCGCCCTTCCGGGGACCGCTCGCCCCCGGCGTGTACCTCGTCGACAGGCCCTTCGCGCAAGCGACCATCCGCATGGCGGCTCCAGGCGTGCAGCGCCCGCATCCCGACTACTACGCTCTCGTCGTCGCCTCCGAAGTCTTCGGAGGCGGGTTCACCTCGCGGTTGGGCCGCCGCGTGCGCAGCGATGAAGGGTTGGCCTACAGCGTGGGCAGCCGGGTCGAGAGCGACTACCACCGGCGCGGCACCGTGTTCGCGGGCCTGCAAACCAAGGCGGAAACCGGCGCCTTCGCCATCCATCTCGTTCGCGAAGAGATGCTGCGCATGGCCGATTCCGGGATCACCGGCGAGGAACTCGAACTCGCCCGGTCGAGCCTGCTCGAAAGCCTGCCTGCGATCTTCCCCAATCCCGCCGCCACCGCGCGCGCCTTCGCCCAGAGCGAAGCCTGGGGGCGCGACCTCGACCACTTCGTCAACTACCGCACCGCCCTTGAGGCCATGACCCGCGAACAGGTCGAAGACGCCTTCCGGCGCTATTTCGTCGCCGACTCGCTGCGCATTCTCGTGACCGGTCCCAAGGACGTGTTGCTCCAGCGGGACCCCCGTGGCCATGCCTTGGAAGACTTCGGGACGATCACGGAACTCACGGAAGAGGATCTGGACGCGAGAGAGTAAATCGATCACACAGAACTGTACGGGCGACGCGCTGCGTCGCCCTCCACGGCATCATCCACGGAGCATCAAATGAAAACCGTCGTCATCACCGGAATCGGAACCGTCAATCCCCTCGGCCACAACGTCGCCGAGTACTGGGACAACCTCGCGCAGGGCAAGTCGGGCATCAAGGAAATCGTCGGGCGCTTCGACGCCAGCACCTCGCCCAGCCGCATCGCCGGGCTGATTCCCGAGTTCGACCATGTCCCCATGTTCAAGGACGCGAAGATGGCGAAGCGTCTCGACCGCGCCATCGTCTACGGCGTCGTGGCGGGGAACCAGGCCGTGATCGACTCCGGCTTGTCCGAAGGGGCCTACGACAAGGAGCGCGTGGGCGTGTATCTCGGCAGCGGCATGGGCGGCGTTGGAACCTTCGAGGCGGAGACCGAACTCAAGGCCGCGCGCGGGCACAAGCGCGTGTCGCCGTTCTTCATTCCCATGATCCTGCCCAACACCGCATCGGGTTACCTCAGCATCGAGCACGGGTTCATGGGCCCCAACTACACCGCCGTCTCGGCCTGCGCCAGCGCCAACCACGCGATGGGGGAGGCCTTCCATGCGATCCAGCGCGGCGATGCCGACATCGTGTTCGCGGGCGGCACCGAGGCCGCGGTGATCGAGGTGGTGGTGGCGGGCTTCGCCAACATGAAGGCGCTGTCCACGCGCAACGACGACCCCGAAGCGGCTTCCCGTCCGTGGGACACGGGCCGCGACGGCTTCGTGATCGCCGAGGGCGCGGCCGTGCTGTGCCTCGAGGAGCTGGAGCACGCGAAGAAGCGCGGCGCGCGCATCTACGGCGAGTTCGCCGGCTTCGGCCAAAGCAGCGACGGGTACCACATCACGGCCCCCCATCCCGAAGGGGCCGGCGGCGCGCTGGCCATGAAGGCGGCACTGCGCAGCGCGCGCATGAATCCCGAGGACATCGATCTTGTCAACGCGCACGGGACGTCCACGCCGCTGGGCGACATCGGGGAGACCAAGGGCGTGAAGAAGTGCTTCGGCGAGCATGCGAAGAAGCTGATGATGCACTCCACCAAGTCGATGATCGGCCACACGCTGGGCGCGGCGGGCGCGGTGGAGGCCGTGGCGGCCCTGATGGCGCTGCACAAGGGCATCGTCCACCCGACGCGCAACCTGCAGAACCGGGATCCCGAGTGCGACCTCGACTATGTGCCGAACACGGCGCGCGAGGCGAAGGTGCGCGCGGTGCTGTCGAACTCGTTCGGCTTCGGCGGGCACAACTCGACGGTGATCTTGAAGCGGTTCGAGGGGTAGATTGGAGTTATGAGTTATGAGTGGGGAGAGATGAGTGAGGAAGGAATGAAGTGGATAAGTAAAGAAGACAGCCATGTTCGGGCGTCCTGTACCTGAGGTTGGAATGGCCGAAGTGCGCCTACGTTTCTGAATTCAAAAAGTTTTTCACAGAACACATATGCCTTTTCGTTCATCACTCATCACTCATCACTCATCACTTTGGATGCGTTCGTCTTTTGTCATTCCGGTGTTGATCATGGGCATGGCTGCTTTATTCTCCATCCCCTCCGCCCAGCCCGCCGCCGAGATGTCCCCGGCGCAACGGGACTATTGCCACATTGTGCAGGCCTGCGGGCTCACGGCGCGCCCGGGGGTTTGTCCCGCCGGGGCCGTGCAGGTCGACCCGAAGCGCTTCGACCCCGACGGGTCGCGCTGCGCCGAGGCGCGCGAGCTGTCCGCGCGCGGCCTGGGACCCGATCACCGCACGCTGGGCTTTCGGCTCTACCGCTTTCTCGGTCACGAGTACCGCATCACCTATGCGATCGTGGATACGGTTCCGATCTCCCGCGCGCGGCTCGAGTACCTCATCGCCGACGTCCCCCTCGCCGCGCGACTGGTCGCGCACTACATGGCCGAACCCTATTCCGCCGAGTGGCTCGACGGCGCGCGCACGCATTTCCAGGGAACCAAGGGCGTGCGCCTGCGCGGCGAGGCGCGCCGCGTCTCGGGTGACTTCGACGAGCGGCGGTTGATGTACCTGGGAAGCGGCACGGCCGAGGTGGCTTTCTGGACCCTGACGGGCCCGGCCTTTCTCGACTTCAAGTACGAGGCGCTGTCCGGATCGAAGAAGCGCGTCGCCTACGATCTCAAGGTCGTGGTCTTTCCCGCCAACCAGTTTCTCAACAGCATCATGAACCTGCGCGTGTTCCGCAACGTCGTCACCGGCAAGATCCGCGAGGTGCTGCACGACATCACCACCACCGCCCGCCTCCTCGACGAGGACCAAGGGCGTTCGTTGCTCGAAGGCGGCGGCTGGAGCGATGCGGAGAAGGCGAAGATCGCGGAGCTGTTGAAGTTGGAGTGAGGGGGAAGGGCGGGTGCACCGGGTCTAATGCCCGAACAGCTCCGCCGAGACCGGCTGCAGGCTGAGCATGTGCTTGCGGTACTGGTCGAGGAACTGGTCCCGCGCCGGGCGGCCCACGCGATCCTCGAACCCCATCTGGCGCGCCAGGCGGTTCAGCCCCACGGCGTCCGTCGGCATGGCGTGCCGCTGCTGCAGGCCCTGCAACTGCAGCCGGTGCTCGACGCGCCGCAGAAACACATAGGACTCGGTGAGCAACTGGTAGCGCCCTCCCGGCAGGATCCCGTAGCGGTTCAGGCGGCCGAGCGCCTCCAGCGTGTTCCCCGTCAGCAACTGTGGAAACTCGCGCGCATGGCGGATCTGCAGCGACTGCGTGAAAAACTCCACCGTGCGGATGCCGCCGGGACCGAGCTTCACTTCGCCCGCGATCAGGTCGCGCGCCGTGTTCTGCTTCAGCGCATCCAGCCCCTGCAGACGCACCTTGCACATGCTGTCCACCACCTTCGCCGCATTCTCGGGCGCGCAGGCGCGCTCCTGCGCCGCGGCGATCACAGTGTCGCCGCCTTCCTCCGCGCCGCACACCGTACGCGCCTTGAGCCAGGCCTGCAGCTCCCAGCCGTCGGCCTCGGTTTTGAAGTACTCCGCGTATTGCGACACCGAGCCGACCAGCGGCCCTTGCCCGCCCCAGGGGCGCAGCTTCATGTCGACGCGGAACAAGCGGCCCTCCGACGTGTCGCGCGTCAACAGCTTGATGAACTCGCGTCCCGCGCGCTCCGCCACCTCGCGCATGCCCGCGTGCGCGGCGGCATCCTCGAGCACGAAAACGAGATCGATGTCGGAACTGTAGTTGAGCTCCGAGCCGCCGAGCTTCCCGAGCGCCAGCACCGCCATGCGTTCCTCGAGATGTCCCTGGCCCTGCCTGTCGAGCGCCTCGCGCAACCCCGCTTCCATCAGCGCGTCGGAGAGGCCGGAGATTTCGAAGGTGATCTCGCGCAGGGGAACACTCAGGTGCAAATCGCGCAGGGCGATGCGCAGGTACTCGCGGTTGCGCAGGCGGCAGAGGCGCGTTTCCACGTCGGCGCCGAGGTCGGCGTTCGCAGCGGCGTCCGCGGCCAGGCGCGCGAACTCCTCGCGCAGGCGCGGCTTCTCGAGCGACTCGGGTTCGATCAGATCCTTGAACCCGTCGCCCTCGCGCACGGCAAGGTCCGACAGCGGATCGCTGTTGGCGAACACCAGCAACAGCTTTTCGAGCAGGGGAGGGTGGTGCAGCGCCTGGCGGATGAACACATCGGGGTGGGGGAGCCCCTGCAGGTAGCGTACCAGGTGGCGCAGTACGCCCTCCGGATCGGGGCTTCTGCGGAAGTGGCCCTCCGCGTTGAGCAGGCAGGCCGCGGCCAGGCGCTTCTCCACCAGCGTATCGAAAAGCTCGTGGAACATGCGCTTCGCCGCGGGCAGGTCGGTCATGCCGAGTCGCGTCAGGGCGGGCGAGGCCTCCTCCACGGTGGCGGCGTGATCCATCAGCGGTTCGGCCACCGACTCGTAGAGCCAATCGGGTCGCGGCCCGTCGAGGAAGCGGTGGCGGAAGAAGCTCTCGACCACGTTTTGCGCGCGCTTGAGATCGCGCTCCAGGCGCGTCTCGCCGTCGAGTCCCGGCCGCGCGGCGTAGTCGAGGCGCTTGGCGAGGAATGAAAACTCCGGGGTGCCGGCGGGCGGGCAGTCGAGGTCGCGCGCCTGCCCGCGCACGCGCCGCAGCGCGTTGATGAGGCGGCGCAAGAGCAGGTTGGCGGAGTAGAGGTTCTCGAACTCGGCCAGCGAGAGGATCCCGGTCTCGAGCAGGGCCTCGAGGGCGCGGGCCCACTGGTGCTGCCGCACCTGCGGCTTGCGTGCGCCATGGCGGAGCTGCAGGAACTGCACGCCGTATTCCAGCTCCGCCAGCCCGCCGGGCGAATACTTCGCGTTCCACAACCCCTGTTTTTTCTTGCGGGCCGACTGCTTCGCGAACAGGTCGAGCGTCGCGGCGATCGGCAGCGGGGGATCGGAATAGGTGATGTGATCGCGCTCGTCGAGCAGCTGCCGGCCGAGCTCCGCGTCACCATGCACCAACCGCATGCGGAGCAGCGACTGCCGTTCATAGTCGAGCGCGGATCCTCCCGGCCGGTAGTAGTTCACCCAGGCCTCCCGCGAGGACGCGAGCGGCCCGCTCTCCCCGTGCGGCCTCAGGCGCAGATCGAGGGCGAAGGTTTCCCCCTCGGGAACGGACCAGGTGCGGATCAGCTCACGGCAGAGGCGCTCGTAGAAGTCCCCCTGGCGCAAGGGATCCTCCCCCCCTGTGTCCCCCCCTCCTCCGTGCACGATGACGATCTCGAGGTCGGAGCCCGACCCGAGTTCCTCGCCGCCGAACTTGCCGAGGGCGAAGAGCGCGAAGGGCGCGGCCTTGCCGTGGCGCGATTCGAGGTCGGCGCGCAGGCGGTCGATGAGAAAGGAGAGGCTTGCCTCGGCGATTCCGGCGAGGCGTTCCGAGAACCCGCGCCAGTCGCGCGCCGGGGTGAGCAGCAGGTCGAGCTCTGCCTTGAGAACTTCGCGGTCGCGCCAGGCGCGCAGGGCCTTGGCGCATTGCTCCCGGTCGCCCGAGTCGATCTCGCGCAGCGCTTGCGCGTGGGCGTCGCGGTCGGGCGGGGTGATCTCGCGGGCGAGCTCGGTGAGCAGCAGGCGGAAGGCGCGCGGACCGATGCGGTCGACCGCATCCCACAGCCACGGCCCGGAGGTGAGCACGCGCGAGAGCGCGGGCAGCACGTTGAGGTTTTCGCGCGCGGTCCAGTCGGACGACTCCTCGAGCCAGTCCTCCACCAGTCCCTGGAGCCCCTCGGCGGCGGCCTGCAGGTCGACGGCCGCGGGCAGGGTCTGCAGCAGGCGTTCCATCAGCGCGATGCCCGTGCGGATCTTTTCGAGCTCGCGCGCGTCGCGCACGGGCTGCCCTCCGGGACCGGCGACGAGCAGGGAGTTCTCGAAGAAGCCGTCGTCGCCCGCGTCGGTGAGCAGGGAGACCAGCGAGAGGCCCTGCAGGCTGAGCGCGCCCGCGATGCAGAACAACATGCCCTCGCGGTCGCGCGCGCGGATCACCAGGCGCGTGGCGTTGTTCACCGCGTGGATCTGGATCTCGAGCGGCACGGGATCGCCCGCGAGGTTGTTGCGGGCCTCGAGGCGCTTGCCGATGCGGCGGTAGAGTTCGACACGGATGGCGGCGTTGTCCCCGCGCTCGAAGCGCCGCAGAAGGTCCTCCATCTCCGCGCGCAGGCGCTCGCGCTCGGCCTCCGAATCCCGCGCGGGATCGTCGTGGCGCAGCACGAGGAAGTCGAGGATCCCCCCGCGCGGCAAGGCTTTCGGTGCGCCGTCCTTGCCGAACGAAAACACGCGCCCCGTGCGGATGTCGTAGCCTTCGCTGGCAAGGAATCCCGAAACGGCAGCGAAAAACCCCTGGAAGTCCCCCCCGATCAAGGTGAGCCCGCTCAGGCCTTCATCCAGCCGCTCCACGCGCACGTTGCGTGGTGACCCGGATTCAAGGCCCTCGAGCGTTTCGATGTGCCGGGCGATCTCCTCCGCGGAGAAGTCGTTCCAGTAGTCGGCGTCCATGCGGCGCACGTGGCGCTCCACGGCATCGGCGGCGATCCCGGGCAGTTCGAGAAGGCGGGATTTCTTGTCGGCGGGAGACACGAAGGGAAGTTAAGAATTACGAATTAAGAATTACGAATTAAGAATGAGTGCGGGGGCGGATCGTGAAGCGCGATGCACACGGATTCGACCGGCGATTGATTGACCACACAGTGATCCTCCCACCTCTTACCTCCTACCTGACACCTGATCCCTCTCCATCACACACCGTGTGGTCCAGTCTATCACACACTCTCATTGGATGCGTGGGGGATCCGACGGAATCGCGCGATTTCAGGGGAAACCCCCGTTGGCACGTTCCTTGTAAGGGGTTGTGGTTGCTCCGGGAGAACCCCCGGGGTCCGGCGAGAAATCATCACAATTCCGTGCCGCCGGAGAAAAAGGAGAACGATCATGTCCGTCAACGGTATCGAGATCACGGAGATCCAGATCCATCCTCTCAAGAAGAAGGATCCTGGTGGCCACCTTGAGGCGTTCGCCCGGGTGATTCTCAACGGCCAGCTGTGCATCAACAGCATTCGGGTGGTGCGGGGGAAATTCGGCCCCTTCGTGTCCTATCCGCGCGAGTTCAATCGCAAGGAAGGGAAGGGGTACAACCTCTGCTACCCGATCACCAAGCCGCTGCAGAGTTATCTCTCGGAACGGATCCTCAATCAGTGGAAAGCCGTCGCGGCTTGACGCCGGCACCGGAGGGCCTCGCGCCTTCCGGAGTCCGGGCGGGGTGCCGAAAGGCATGAGGCCGCGAGGCCGAATCACCCCCGTCCGGACGCTCGCGCTCCGTTGCTGATTCCCGTTCATGCTTTCCGTTCTGTGCAGCGGTGCGCTGCAAGGCATCGACGCCGTGCCCGTGACGGTGGAAGTCGACATCGCCTTCGGCCTGCCCGCTTTCAGTCTCGTCGGCCTGCCAGACTCCGCCGTGAAGGAGGCGCGCGAACGCGTGTTCTCCGCCATGAAGAACGCGGGGTATGTCATTCCCAGCCGCCGCATCACCATCAACCTCGCGCCCGCCGATTTGCGCAAGGAAGGCTCGGCACTTGATCTTCCCATGGCCTTGGGCATGCTGGCCGCCTCCGAACAGATGAGCCCCGATTTGCTCGTGGGCGTGATGGCGCTGGGCGAGCTTGCGCTCGACGGGGGCCTGCGTCCCGCGCGGGGGATTCTTTCCATGGTGTTGATGGCGCGGCGTCAGGGGTTGCGCGCGGTGCTTCTCCCCGCCGCCAACGCGCGCGAGGCGGCGCTGGTTCCGGGCATCCGCCTGTTGCCGGCGGAGACGTTGAAGGGCGCCTTGGAAGCGCTGCGCTCCGGGGAAGGCGTCGCGATTCCCGAGGGCGGCGAGCAATTGGAACCGGCTTCGACATTGGAGCCCGACTTCGGCGAGATCAAGGGGCAGGCGCAGGCCAAGCGCGCGCTCGAAGTGGCGGCGGCGGGCGGGCACAACTTCCTGATGGCAGGCAGTCCCGGCTGCGGGAAAACCTTGATGGCGCGGCGACTGCCGTCGATCCTGCCGCCGCTTTCCGACGAGGAGGGGCTCGAGGCGACGCGCATCTACAGCGTGGCGGGCCTGCTGCGTCCGGGCCACGGCATCATGCGCCAGCGGCCGTTCCGGTCACCGCACCATTCGATCAGCGACCAGGCGCTGGTGGGCGGCGGCAAGGTGCCGCGTCCCGGCGAGGTGAGTCTCGCGCACCTCGGGGTGCTGTTTCTCGACGAACTGCCCGAGTTCCGCAAGTCAACGTTGGAGACCCTGCGCCAGCCGCTGGAGGACGGGAAGGTCACCATCGCCCGCACGGCGCATACGGTGACCTATCCCTCGCGGTGCATGCTGGGCGCGGCGATGAACCCATGTCCCTGCGGATTCCTCATGGATCCCCTCGGCCGCTGCACTTGCCGCCCCGAAGTGATCGCGCGTTACCGCGGTCGCATCTCGGGGCCGCTGCTTGATCGTATCGACCTGCATCTCGAAGTGCCGTCCCTCGGTGTCGAGGAAGTGATCACCGACAAGTGGGAAGAAAGTTCCGAATCAATCCGCGCGCGGGTGTTGCGGGCGCGGGAGATTCAGATCGCGCGCTTTCACGATCAGGAGGGCGTGCATTGCAACGCGCACATGGCCACACGCGAGATCCGAAAACATTGCGGGCTTTCTGCGGCGTGCAAATCCCTGCTGCGGGGTGCGGTGGAATCACTCGGCCTTTCGGCACGCGCCTTCGACCGCATCCTAAAGGTCGCGCGCACACTGGCGGACCTGGAGGGCGTGGAGTCGATCGCCGAGCGGCACATCGCCGAGGCGATCCATTACCGGAGTCTGGATCGACAGGCGGGGAGGGAGGGGGTGGGGTGAACTGTCCGCTAAACCGTGGGGACGTTCAGGTGTTTGTTGCCGATTCAGGGAGTTCGGGAGTCCCGTGATTTTCGGGCAGTGATTCCCTGACATTTGGAGATCGAAGCCTTGACCACTTTTAAATGGTAGGTTACGTATGCCACTCAGCGGCAGGGAAATGGTTCGTCTGTTCGAAAAGGCAGGATGGCGCATGGTACGGTAAACGGGATCGCATGCCATCATGCGCAACTCGTGCGGGATGATGTGGCCGGTTCCTTTGCACCGTGAGTTAAAGATCGGTACGGAGCACGCGTGTTTTAAAAAGCTGAGGGAGATGTCGTGAAATATCACTTCAAAATTCACAAAGAAGGCCGCGGCTTTTGGGCGCAGTGCGTCGAAGGAGAGTGGGCGACGCAGGGGCACACCATGGAGGAACTTAGGCACAACATGGCCGAAGCCCTGAACGGCGTTCTCGATGAACCCGAAGATTCGACGTGGATTCCGCCCATGCCCGATCCGACGATCAAGGGTCGCAACATCGTCGAGGTCGAGGTGGATCCGCAGATCGCTTTGGCCATGATGCTGCGCGTGAACCGCCTGAAGCGCGGGATGACGCAGCGTCAGGCGGCCGAGAGGCTCGGGATCCGCCACGTGTCGCAGTACCAGCGGCTGGAGTCAGGCAAGACGTCCAACCCCGAACTGGGGACGCTGGTCAAGATCAAGCGCCTGTTTCCGGAGTTGTCGGTGGACGCGGTGTTGGCGTGATGGGGACTACCCCAACTTTTCCGCCAGCTTCACCGCCCCATAGCTCAAAATCATGTCCGCACCCGCGCGTTTGATGGCGAGCGTGGCTTCCATCAACGCCGCATCGGCATCGAGCCAGCCGAGCTGCCCCGCCGCGTGGATCATCGCGTATTCGCCGCTCACCTGATAGGCCGCCACGGGCACGTCCACCGCTTCGGCCGCGTCGGCGATGATGTCGAGGTAGGCCAGCGCGGGCTTCACCATCACCATGTCCGCGCCCTCTTCCACGTCGAGACGGATCTCGCGCAAGGCCTCGCGGCGGTTCGCCGGGTCCATCTGGTAGGTCTTCTTGTCCCCGTGCTTGGGCGCCGAATCGAGCGCATCGCGGAATGGGCCGTAGAAGGAGGAGGCGTACTTCGCCGAATAGGCGAGGATGCCGGTGTCCTTGTATCCGAATTCGTCGAGTGCGGCGCGCAGGTAGCCCACGCGCCCGTCCATCATGTCGGAAGGCGCCACGATGTCGGCGCCCGCGGCCGCCTGGACCAGCGCCATCTCCGCCAGGATCGGCAAAGTCTCGTCGTTCAGGATCTTCCCGCCCTTCACCAGGCCGTCGTGCCCGTCGCTCGAGTAGGGATCCATGGCGACGTCGGTGATGACGGTGAGACCGGGCACGGCGGACTTCAGGTCGCGGATGGTGCGCTGAAGCAGGCCGTCGGGATTCTTCGACTCGGTGGCGCGCTTGTCCTTGCGCTTGTCGGGGATGACCGGGAACAGCGCCACCGCCGGAATGCCCAGTTTGTGCGCGCGCTTCGCCTCCGCCACGGCAAGGTCGCGGCTCAGCCGGTACACCCCGGGCATCGACTTGATGAGTTCCTTCTTCTTCGTTCCTTCCATCACAAACAGCGGCAAAATGAAATCGGCCGGGGTCAGGATGGTCTCGCGCACCATGGCGCGGATGGAGGCGGAAACACGGTTGCGCCGCGGCCGTGCACCCATTTCAACGTGATCGGGAAGGCCGGCGGCGTGGGAATGATCGTGGTCGTGGGAGTGTTTGGGCATGGGGGAAAGATAACGCAGAAACGTAGGGGCGACCCGTCGGGTCGCCCGGATCAAGCTATCCCAGCGCCGCCCTGATCTTCGCGCCCACCGCGGCGAGTTCTTCCTTCGTCGCGGGTTTCGCGCGGGAGAAGCTGAGGTCGCCGTCCTGCATGAGGGGAACGAGATGCAGGTGGGCATGGGGAACCTCGAAGCCCGCGACCATCACGCCCACGCGCTTGCAGGGCAGCACCTTCTCCTGCGCGCGAACGATGCGCTGCGCGAACGGCAGCATCCCTTCGAGGATGGAGGCGTCGAGGTCGAAGAACTTGTCGACCTGAAGCTTGGGAACCACCAAGGTGTGGCCGGGATTGATGGGGCGGAGATCGAGGAAGGCGAAGTAGCGCGCGCTCTCGAGGATCTTTTCGCAGGGGATCTCGCCGCGGATGATGCGGGTGAAGATCGTGGGGGCGGGGGAGGAGGAAGTCATGGAACCTCCGAAATACAAAAACCGGGAACGCTAAGAGTGGGACATGCGCCCGTAGGGATAACGCATGCGTTATCCCTACGGCGGGATTACTTGACCTCGCGGTGCAGCGTGTGCTTCTTCATGAACGGGTTGTACTTCTTCTTCTCGAGACGTCCCGTTTGCTTCGACTTGTTCTTGGTCGTCATGTAGCGCGAGGGAGGAATGCCGAGCGCACGGGCTTCGGTGCATTCCAGGGTGATGACGACGCGCTTTCCTTTGATCTGCGGCATGACAGGCTCCATTCGGAGGGGGTAAAACTGGAGGGGGGAAGGTAGTTAAACAGGGTTTAATTTCAATGGGGTGCCCAGTAAGGGCGACCTGCTGGTCGCCCTTACGAACGGGATACGGGGGTATGGGCGACCCATGGGTCGCCCTTACAA
>JBJHDK010000051.1:0-17348 GCA_050486505.1 Fibrobacteria bacterium
ACCCGGAGCTGCTGCGCTTGGTGGAGTCGTCTCTGAGTGCGGGAAAGAAGGCGTCCGCCACTGTGAAGAGTCTGAAAGACAGCTTAGTAAAGGCACCCCCTTCGTGTGAAGAATGTGCGGCCAACAACATGACGAACGCCGCTACGAAATACTGCACCGTGTGTTTAGGTGCGCTCTGCGATTCATGCGACCTGAAGTTGCATGCTGGAGGGTTTAAAAGGCACGAACGTGTTGCCGTTGCAGAGTATAAGCCAGTCTCTCTGTGCGCCGCTCACAAGAAGCCTCTGGAGATGTTTTGTATGACTGAGCGGAAGCTCCTCTGTACCGTTTGCGCCGCCGGCGGGTGTGCAGGTGCAGCGGGTGAGGCTGGACGCCTTGGCTGAGCATGTGGCTTTGCCGGGCCGTGATGCGGGGCCCCTGGTCCGTCCCCAAGCGCTTTTCCGTCACCTCGACACAATGGCCATCCCCAACCTGCAGGCCATCGTCGTCGCCACGGACGGTCGCTTCCACGGGAGACGGGTTCCGGCGGATGCCTGGCCCGCTCCGGTTTTTCCCCTTCACATCGTACCCGCGAGCCGGGAAGTGCAAGGGGAAAGCGTCCTCGTGCACCAGCGTCCCGGAGAAACCGCGTCCGATCTGGAAGTGCGCTGGCGCCTTGCCGGCCAAGCCGAACGCGAGGTCGGAGGAGGGACTGTCGCCGTCCTGGAAATTCGGGATTCCGCCGGGTCGCTCGTCGCGCGGGAGCCCTTGTCCGTCCCTGCGGCAACGTCTCCGGGGACCTTGGTTGTCTCGCATTTCCGCCGGCCCTGGGGGCTCGATGCACCGGAGAAGGGCGGATGGATCGCGTTGCTTCGTCCCGCTTCCCCGGATGCCAACGTCTTGGAGGCCAACGATACCGTCGTTATCGTCGGGCAAAGTGGAGGGCGTCCGCGTCATCTGATCGCCGGTCCGGTCGTGACGCTGCGGGAACGTGGCCTCATCGATGCCTTGACCGCGAACGATTCCATGGAAACCGAAGTCATCCGCGAAGGATCGGCCTCCTCAGTACGGACAGCCGCCGCCGTCTGGGTGCGTGCGATGTCGCCGCATGCCGCATCCGCATCCGCCATCGCGGCCTCCCTTGGCGTTCCGCTGATCCGTTACATGCCGGGTTTCGCCGAGGGATCGTTGTTCGGTGCCGGGGCGGGCGTTTCATGGCGAATGGAAGGAACCGAATACATGCCGGCCGCAGTCCTGAGGGCCGGAGACTTGGCGATCGACACGATCCGTTTGCCGTCTCCCACGGCCGGCATCGAGCCTCTGGCTTGGGCCGAACAGGATGGCCGCATGGGGCTGTTGTTCTGGAGGGACACGACTTCGGGAACTTTCGGGGCCTTTGTTCCGTCGCTCTGGGAGGCGGCCTTTCGTCCCGATGGCGGCGCGGGCGTGGCCGGTGCGCGCGCCTGGATACGGGGAATCGCGCGTTGGACGGCCGCGGCCGGGACGGCCACGGTCATGGTACCGGATACCGCATTCGCGGACCGCCCGTTCTCCGTGGCAGCGAGCATTCCGCGCGCAAGCGACGACTCGGTTGGACTTCATCTGGAGGATGTCGCTCGCGGGTTCAGATACCTTGCCCACAAGGCCGGACCGCGACAGGTGCGAATCGATTCGCTGAGTTTTCCGGCCGGCCGGCACGCCGTTCGTCTGATTCGCGACGGCGAGGAGGTCTGGAGCGGATCGCTGCACGTGCGCGATCCCGAGATCGTGGCGCTGTCCCTTCTTGGCGCGGATGCCGAGGCCTTGCAGGCGCTAGCCTCGAACACGGGCGGGAAAGTTCTGCGCCTTGATCCGGCCGCCGGTCACGTCGCCTGGCCCGAGCTGGCCGGAGGGCACGCGCGTGAGGAAAGGGAATCCGTGATCTTCCTGGCACCAATAATTCCATTTATTTTATTTATCACGATAATGTTGTCACTTTCATGGTGGTACCGCAAGCGTCATCGACTCGATTGACGCGCCTTCACGGCATCCCCTGAAGTCCGCGGGCCCAGGTTCCGGCCCCCCCGCTTCCCAACCCCCAAAACCGCTGCACGTTCGTGCAGATGATCTGGCAGGCCCGCCTCGCCCGCAGTTGCGAATCATTCCGATAACTGCTTGTTCCCAAACGGATTATGCGAAAAACAAAAAGAATCGCCGATTTTCGTTGCATCATTTTGGGTAATGGTGGTAGATTTTGGGTAATTACGGAGAGTGGAGCCTGGTTACGATGCGACTTGATTCTTTCATCGGAAAAGCGACGCTCGCGGTTGATGCCGCGGGTCGCACGAATTTTCCGAAAGAATTCCGCAAGGTCCTCGCCGAGGAAAACGAAGGCCAGGTGGTGGTGACGATCGCAGAGGATCGCACGCTGGCCCTGTATCCGCTTGCCGAGTGGAATCAATACATGCGGCATCTCGATGGCCTAGGTCGCGGGCCCGACGCTTCGAAGTTCCGCACGCGCGTCACGTCGATGGCGAAGCTTTCCTCGCTCGATGCGCAGAACCGGATCACGCTGACCGGGGAGCAAATGACCTATGCCGGAATCACGGGCGAGGTCACGTTTGTCGGCGACGGCAAGCGTGTGCGGTTGTGGGCTCCGTCGCGCTTTGTTGAGACCATCACCAACTCCACACCGGACGAGGATGTCCGGTTCCAGAACTTCTGGTACTGAGGCGGGCTCCATGACGGATTACCACCGCCCGGTTCTGGAACAGGAGGTGGTCGGCTTCCTGGTGCGGGAACCCGATGCCGTCATCCTGGACGGGACTCTCGGTGGAGGCGGACACGCGGCCGCGATCCTTGCGTGCCTTGGCCCCAAGGGCCGCCTGATCGGACTGGATCGCGACCCGGAGGCCTTGGCGCGCTGCGAGGAGCGTTTCGCGGGAGATGCTCGCGCCGAGCTGCACCTCGCTCCCTTCTCCCGTCTTGCGGACTATTGTCGGGCCGGATCCCTCTCCGGGGCATTGTTCGATCTGGGGGTCAGTTCCCATCAACTCGACGAACGTTCGCGCGGGTTTTCGTTCGAGCCCGGCGCGGCCCTCGACATGCGCATGGGACCCGATGCGGAACTCAGCGCGCTTGAATGGCTGCGGGAGACCGGTGAAGAGGAACTCGCAGCATGCTTTCGCCGCAATGCCGACCTGGAGCGGCCCCGCGGTTTGGCGCGTCGCGTGAAGGCGCTGCTGGCGGAGGATCCCGCCCCCGCGAGCGATTTGCTGCGTCGTGCCGTCAGCGAAACCTACCGACCGCGCGACAATGAACGCGCCCGCCTGCTTGCCCGGGTCTTCCAGGCCGTGCGCATGGAAGTGAATCGGGAGCTTTCCGAGATCCGCGAGGGGCTCTCCGCCGCAGTCGAGGCTCTCGCCAGCGGTGGACGCGTCTGCGTGCTGACGTATCACTCCGTGGAGGATCGCCAGGTCAAGGAGTTCTTCGTCGCCATGGAGCGCGATTGCATTTGTCCCCGCGAACTGCCGGTGTGCATGTGCGGGGGGAACCGTCGCGTGCTCCGTCGTGTGGTGCGGCGCCCCGTCGAAGCCTCTCCCGAAGAAATCCAGGACAACCCCCGTGCCCGCAGCGCCAAGCTGCGCGTGATGGAGAAGGTATGAGCGCGCCGTCGGTGAAGTTGCGCGCGCTGTTTGCCTGGATGGTCCTGATGCCGGCATTCGTGTCGATGCCGCTTGCGCATGTATGGTCGCAGCAGTCCTATGCGCGCATGGCGCGCGAGATGGTTCGCGAGAGCCGCGACCGTGATCGGCTCAATGCTGAGGTCATGCGGCTCGAGACGGAGACGCGCGGCCTTCGCAGCCTTTCCCGCCTCGAAGAGGCGGCCCGCGGCCGTCTCGGCATGATCCACCCCGGCCCTCCCATGCTGGTTCAGCCCGGCGATGCGTCCCCACGGCAGACCCCCGGTTCTGGAGGCGGCCTGCGCCTCGCGTTCTGGAAAGGGTGGTTTCAGTGACTTCCCGGATTGCATTCATCGGCGCGGCCTTCGGGCTCGTGTGGGCATCGCTGGTCGCGCGCGTGCTTTACGTGCAGGTGGTCAAGTCGGGGCACTATCAGGGGGTTTCCGAGAACCAGAGCGTTCGACGCGATGTTTTGCCGCCCGGCAGGGGAGAGATTTTCGACCGCCACGGCGAGCGCCTTGTGGTGAACTTGCGCGACGGAAGCTCCGACGACCGCCGCGGTTCGCGCATCAGTCCCAACGGGCGCCTTGCCGGCCAGGTGCTTGGAACCGTGGGGCGCGACGGCTACGGCCAATCGGGGCTTGAATTCCACCTGGACCGGGAGTTGCGCGGCATCGATGGATGGCGTTATTCGCGGCGCGACCACCGTGGTCGCCTGGCACCGGGTGCGGCCGACCAGATCCACCTTCCGGTGGACGGCCTCGGGGTGCGCCTGACGCTCGATGCCAGGGTGCAGTCGGTGGCGGAGCACGCGCTCGAACGCGGCGTGTTGCGCACGGGCGCGCGTGCCGGGGTTGCCGTTGTCGTCGACCCGCGGACGGGAGACCTCCTTGCGCTGGCCAATTACCCGTTCTTCGATCCCAACGGTCGTCGCGCGCCTGACTCCGACAGTTGGCGCAACCGGGCCGTCGCGATGGTTTACGAGCCCGGGTCGACCTTCAAGGTTTTTACCGCCGCCGCGCTCATGGAGGAGGGACGCATCGCCCCCACGGATACGGTGGACGGTGAAGGGGGGGCTTGGCAAGTCGGAGGCATGCGCATCCGCGATACGCACCCGCTTGGTCGCATCACCTTCACCGAAGCCATGGCGTATTCCTCCAACATCGTTTTCTCCAAGGCTTCGACGTCCATCGATGCGGTCACGTATTACAAGTACATGCGCTCGTTCGGTTTCGGGATGCGCAGCGGCGTGAGTCTGCCCGCCGAGGAAAGCGGCTTGCTGAAGCCGGTTGCATCGTGGAGCGGGCGCACGCAGCAGACCATGGCCTTCGGGCACGAGATTTCCGCGACGCCGCTGCAGATGGCCATGGCCTTTGCCGCGATCGCCAATGGCGGGGTCCTCATGCGTCCCCGCCTGGTCAAGGAATGGATCGACGGGTCGGGGCGCGTCGTGCAGGAGGAGCCCGTGCGTTCGGTGCGTCGCGTCCTTTCGGAGAAGACCGCCGAAGAACTCCGCAACATGCTCACGGGAGTGGTGAATCACGGAACAGCGGCAGGCATTCGCCATCCGACCCTGCAGATCGCAGGCAAAACCGGAACTGCGGAGAAAATCGATCCCGAAACCGGGCGCTACCTGCAAGGGCGCTTCAACTCATCGTTCGCGGGCATGGTTCCGGCTGACCAGCCCACGTTCGTCTGCATCGTCATCCTCGACGAACCCGAGAAATTCAAGTACGGCGGCCAGGCTGCCGCGCCGGTCTTCCGGGAAATCACCGATCGCCTCGCCGAAGAGGGACGCTGGCTGCAGCGGCACGGCATGGTCGTTCGGGGCGAGGTTCGCGATGCCGAGGCCCCCCGTCCGGCGCTTGCCTCTTTCAGGTTTCCGCGTTTTCTCGGAGGCGGCCGGTCCTCGGAGGAAGCGTCGATGGCCCGCGTCGCGGAAGCTTCCGCGTCGCGCTCTCCCTCCGCGGTTGCGCCGGGAGGGATGCCCGATCTGCGAGGCGAGAGCCTGCGCGACGCCTTGCGCTCGTTGCGGGCCCTGGGCATCGAGGTGGAATACTCCGGAGAGGGACGCGTGACGGGGCAATCGCCGGCGCCCGGTGCACGCCTGCCTCGTGGAGAGATCGCGCGCCTGACCTTGGGGTGGGATCGATGACTGCGCGGCTCGGCTTGCACGCGCTGTTGCGCGCGGCATCGCTGCCCGTTCCGGACGGGTTGGAAGATCTTTCCGTGGCCGGGCTGACCGCGGATTCGCGCCGGGTCGTTCCGGGAGGCATCTTCATCGGGCTGCACGGCGCGGAACGCGATGGAACGGCCTTTGCCGCGCAGGCCGCCGCCAACGGCGCCGCCGTTTTGCTGCTTGAAGAACAGGCCGCGGAGGCCCCCCGGCAGGAACGCATCGCGGGTGCAGTGGTCATCCGGCTCGCGGGACTGCGCGCCCGCACCGGCCCCCTGTTCGATGCCTTTCATGCGTTTCCCTCGAAAAAACTCCGCTTCCATGGTGTCACCGGAACGAACGGAAAATCGACGACCGTTTTGTTGATGTCTTCCGTCTTGCGTGCCGGCGGCCACAAGGTCGCTTCCCTGGGCACTATCAGCTACCAGATCGGTGAGGAAATCCTGCCTTCAGAACTGACGACACCGTCCACGGAATCCTTCTACGCCCTGCTGGCGCGTGGAGTGGAAGCCGGTTGCGACGCCGTGGCCATGGAGGTTTCATCGCATGCATTGCAGCAGGATCGCGTCGCCGGCGTGCGTTTCGATTCAGCCGTGTTCACCAACCTCACTCATGACCATCTCGATTTTCACGGCGACCTGGATTCGTATTTCGCAGCCAAGCGCCGACTGTTCACGGAATTTCTCGCACCCGGCGGGGTGGCAGTCCTGAATCTCGACTCTCCCCACGGCAAGATCCTGAACGGCGAGTTGCGGGGAGAACGTTTCACCTTCTCGAAGGTCGGGGGGGGGGCTTCGCGTGACGCAGATCTCGGGGTCGTCTCCGCGGAGCTCACGCTCGACCGTACCCGTCTCATCGTCATGCATCGCGGGCATTCCTTTGCGATCGAGTCGCGCCTGGTCGGCGCCCTCAATGTGGAAAACCTGCTGGCGGCGACCGCTTTCGGCCTTGCCCAGGGGCTGGATCCCGAAGCGGTCGCGCGCGGCATCGCGGACGTGACCGTTCCCGGCCGCAACGAGGTGTTCCGGCTGCCTTCGGGCGGATTCGCCGTGGTGGATTATGCGCACACTCCCGACGCGCTCGAACGTGTCCTGCTCAGTCTCCGCGATCTCACGCCGGGACGCCTGCATTGCCTTTTCGGCTGCGGGGGAGACCGCGACCGCGCCAAGCGGCCCCTGATGGGGGAAATCGCGGGTCGCCTCGCGGACAACGTGATCTTGACGAGTGACAATCCTCGCGGTGAGGCCCCCGACGCGATCCTCGCGGAGATTCGCGCGGGCATGGCCGAGCCCGGTACCGCACGGGTCGAGCCCGACCGCCGCGCGGCCATCCGCGCGGGATTGCAGGCATTGAAACCGGGAGACTGCCTGTTGGTCGCGGGTAAGGGGCACGAGGATTACCAGATCATCGGGGGCGAGCGCAGGCATTTCAGCGACCGGGAGGAGATCACCGCATGGATCCGGGAATCCGCGCCCGCGCGGGAGGCCTCATGGAACTGACGCTGCCGCAGTTGGCCGCGGAACTGGGCACCCGGCTGGTCGGTTCTCGTCCCCCGCGCCGAAGGGTGGATGTTTGCACCGACTCCCGCACGTTGCGACCTGGTCAAGTGTATTGGGCGTTGCGGGGAGAAAATTTCGACGGGCACGCGTTTGTTGCCGAATGTTTTAAAAAGGGAGGGCTAGCCGCCGTGGTGGAACAAGAATGGCTTGAACAGAACCCCCTCGCGCCGGGGGAAGAAGGCGTATACGTTCCGATCGGCGACGCCCAGGATGCCCTCACCCGGCTGGCGCGTTCGTACGCCGCCCGTTTCCGCATTCCCAAGATCGCGGTGACGGGCAGCAACGGAAAGACGACCACGAAAGACATGATCGCGGCGGTGTTGCGCCGTGCGGGCCGCGTCCTTGCGACGGAAGGCAACCGCAACAATCATGTCGGCCTGCCGCTGACGCTCTTCGGGCTGCGATCCTCGCATCGGTACGCCGTGCTGGAGCTTGGCATGAACCATCCCGGCGAGATCCGCGCGCTTAGCGAGACGGCCGGCCCTTCCATGGCGGTGGTGACCAACATCGGCTGGGCCCACGTCGAGCATTTCAACGGTCGCCGCGAGGGCGTGCGTGACGAGAAGCTTTCCATCATCGCGGGGTTTCCCAAAGGGAAAGGAACCTTGTTCCTCAATGTCGACGACCCCTTGTTGTGCAACTTCCGCCCCCCTGCCGGGGTGAAGCTCGCGACGTTCGGGATTCATCGCGGCCGCGTGCGTCCCGACGGGCTTCGCCTCGACGCCGAAGGCTGTGCGGAGTTTCGTGTCGGCCGCACCCTCTTCCGCCTTCCGTTGCCCGGTCTTCACAACGTCTACAACGCGCTCGCGGCGATCGCAGTCGGTCTGCAATTGCGCGTTCCGAAGTCGGAGATCGCCGCCGCGCTGGCTTCCTTCGTGGGGCCGCGGCATCGCATGCAAGTGCGGACGCTGCGCGGAATCACGGTGCTTGACGATTGCTACAACGCCAACCCTTCTTCGGTGCGTTCGGCCCTCGCGACGCTTGCCGCCCGCGAAACCGCGGGACGCAGGGTCGCCGTGCTCGGGGACATGCTTGAACTGGGCGTCGACGCGGAGCGCCTGCACGCGGAAACCGGGCACTACCTCATGGAGACGGGAGTGGATGCCCTGTTCAGTTTCGGTGCCATGAGCCGCCACATCAACCAGGGTGCGCGCGTGAAGGGTATGTCCCGCACGGCGGCCCGCCATTATTCCGATCTCGATCTCATGGTGTCCGATCTTGTCGCATTCCTGAAGCCCGGTGACACCGTGCTGATCAAGGGTTCGCGCGGCATGCGCCTTGAGCGTGTCTTCGAGGGGCTGCGCGGGGCCTTGCGCAAACCCGTCGCCGCGGAGAGGGATTGACGCATGGCCAGGAAGGGAATCCGCTTCGACGTACCGCTGTTCCTGGGCGTGCTCGCCCTGGTCGGGTTCGGTGTCGTCCTCATCTACAGCTCCTCGGCGCCTTACGCCGAGAGCCGCGGGCTTCCCGATTCGTTTTTCCTGGCCCAGCATGTCAAGAAGGTCCTGATCGGCTTGATCGCCCTGCTGGTGGGAATGCTGGTGCCCTACCGCTTCTGGCAGAAGTGGTCGCTGCCGCTCGTGCTGTTGTGCATGGTATTGCTGGCGGCGATCTTCGTGACGGGCGCGGATCGCATTCATGGGGCGCGTCGCTGGTTCACCATCGCCAGCTTCGGCCTGCAACCTTCCGAACTCGCGAAGCTGGCTTTGATCTTTTATCTCGCGGGCCGCCTCACCGCCCGCGCGGCCGAGATGCACAGCCTCCGCCGCGGGCTCCTCGGTTCCACATGGATCGTTCTCATCGCCTTCGGACTGATCGTGCTGCAGCCCAACTACAGCACGGCCCTGCTCGTATTGCTGATCACCTCGGCAATGGTGTTCGCGGGCGGGGCGCGCATCGCCCATCTCGTCATGCTGTGCGCCGTCGCGCTTCCTGCGCTCCTGCTGGTGATGCTGTCGCAACCGTATCGCATGCGGCGCGTGCTCGCCTTTCTCAATCCCGACGCGAATCCGGCCAGTGCCTATCAGGCCGAGCAGGCGCTGATCAGTCTGGGCAATGGAGGGCTGCTCGGCACCGGGTTGGGGAACGGTACCCAGAAACTCGGATACCTCCCCATGCCCTTCACCGATTTCGTCTACGCCATCCTGGGAGAAGAGCTGGGGCTTTTCTTCGGGACCTTGCCCGTCCTGATCCTGTTCGGGCTGGTGATTTGGAGGGGATTGGTGATCGCCCGCGGATGCAACGATCGCTTCGGCAGCCTGCTCGCCACCGGCCTTGTCGCGTCGCTGGCCTTCAGCGCGCTGCTGCACATGGCCGTGAACACCGGGCTGATTCCCGTGACGGGACAGCCGCTCCCCTTCGTTTCCTATGGCGGCACTTCCCTGGTCGCCCAGTTGCTCGGCATGGGAATCCTGCTCAACATCAGCGGCTCCGTCACCTCCGCGCCCGTCCCCGCGCCCCAAACGGGGGGCGGGTGGCGGCCCGCGCGCCGGGCCACGCCATTGCGTCCGTTCACCCCGACCCCGCGGGCGGGCCGTGCCGCCGGAGGCCGCGCATGAGACCCTCCGCGCGCTTGCGCCACTTGCATTTCACCGGGATCGGCGGATCCGGAATGAGCGCGCTCGCGGAGTTGCTGCACGCATCGGGTTTCTCCGTGCGCGGATCCGACCGCGCCGGGGGGGATGCGCAGGACAGGCTGCGCGCCCTGGGGATTCCGGTGCTATCCGGCCATGATGCGTCCCATATCGCCACCGACTGTGACGCCCTTGTTTTCTCCGCAGCGATCGACCCGTCGAATCCCGAGCTGGAAGAAGCGCGCCGCCGCGGTATTCCCTTGGTGCGCCGCGCCGACCTTCTTGGCATGGTGCTGTCACGCCACCACGGACTCGCCGTCGCGGGCACCCACGGCAAGAGCACCACCACGGGCATGCTGATTCACATACTGCTCGCCGCAGAAACAGATCCCGCCTGGGCCGTCGGCGCGGCGTGGAAGGACGGCGATCCCGGTCATGCTGGCACCGGGGACTTCTTTGCGGTCGAGGCGGACGAATATGACCGTGCCTTTCTTTCGCTGCATCCCGTCTCGGCGCTCGTCACCAACATCGACGCGGATCATCTCGACTATTACGGGACGCTTGCCGCCATCGACGATGCCTTCGCCGCATTCCTCGACCGCCTTCCGTTTCATGGCGTCGCCGTGCTGAACGCAGAGGATCCCGGCTGCCGTCGCGTCATGGAGCGCCTGACCTGCCGGGTGCGCACGTTCGGGTTCGCCGCAGGGGATTACCAAGCGCGGGAGACCGGAACGGAAGGGGGGGGCTCCACGTTCACGCTTTTGCGGAACGGGGAATCGCTGGGACGCGTCTCCCTCAAGGTTCTCGGTGAGCACAACATCTCCAACGCGCTGGCCGCGGCGGCGCTCGCAATGGAGGAAGGCGTTGCGTTCGCCGCCGTCGCGCGGGGACTGGCCGCGTTTCCCGGCATGCGTCGTCGCCTCGAGACGGTGGGCAGGCGCGGGGACGTCACGGTTGTCGATGATTACGCCCATCACCCCTCCGAAGTTTCGGCCGCGCTGCGCGCGGCCCGGTTGGCCGTCCCCGGAAAGCTTGCGGTGATCTTCCAACCCCACCTCTACTCGCGCACGCGACAGTTCGCGTCGGAGTTTGCCAAGGCGTTTCTTGCCAGTGACCACCTCGTCGTGCTGCCCGTCTATGCGGCCAGGGAGGCCCCCATTCCGGGGGTCGAAGGAGACCTGATCGTTCGCGAGGCGAGGCGGCTCGGTCATGCGTCGGCGCATTTCGCGGGCACTCGCGACGAAGCCATACGGGCCGCGACCGGCATGCTCGGGCCGGGAGACGCATGTCTCACCATGGGCGCGGGTGACGTGGGAGAACTCGGAACTGCCGTGCTGGAGGCCCTCTCATGACTCTGAAGCGCATGCGCAAGAAACGCAAGGCGTTGCGCAGCGTCCCGGGGGCGCGGCGCAAGCTGGCGCGGCGTTTCCTGAAACTCGCGACGATTGCCCTGATCGTCGTGATGATGCTGATGATGGCCGGGCGTTCGTATTTGCGGGGCGGGTTGTTGACCGTGACGCGCATCGAAGTAGCGGGAAACGTGCACTGGGATGCATCGCGATTGCTGGAACGGGCGGGCGTGGAGACCGGCGGCCGGCTGCACGAGGTGCCCTTCCGCGGCGCCCGCAGGGCGCTGGTCGGGCTACCCGGCATCGAGTCCGCATCGGTCCGTTACCTCCCGGGCGGAACGCTGAGGCTCCATGTGCGCGAAGCCGCGGTGGTGGCGATGCGCCGTGACGGTCGCGGCTGGCAGGGCCTGACGCGCGACGGGAGTTGGCTGCAACTCGACGACACCGTGGCCGAAGACGTTCCGGTGCTGGAGGCGAAAGGCATTCCGGCCGGCAACGTCGCGCGTTTGGGAGCGTTTCTCGCCGAAGTGCGGGATGCGCATCCGGATCTTTATGCGGGCTTCGCGCAAATCTCCGTGCGTCCCGGATCTGGACACGAGGCACTCGTGTACTGGCGCGACGGACGGTTGCGCCTGAGGGTCGACTATGCCTCGCAGGCCTCTCTTTCGTTGGCACTGTTCCGGGAGTTGCTGCGTGGCGAAAGCGCGTCGTGGCGGCCGGGATCGACGGTTGATCTCAGGGTGGAGGGATATGCATATGTCAGGTAGGTCGAGCGTAGTGTTGTCGGGCGAACCGGCGGTTCGCCCATACCTTCCTGCGATGTCGCAGGATCGTAAGGGCGAGGCGTGGCCTCACCCGGAAGAAAATCGGAGGACAATCCATGGGTAATCCCATCGTGGGTCTTGACATCGGCACCACCAAGATCGGGGTCATCATCGGGGAACCCGGCGCCGACGGCGGTCTCAAGATCGTCGGCGTCGGCTCGAGTCCCAGCGACGGGCTGCGCAAGGGCGTCGTCATCAATATCGACAAGACGGTGAAGTCGATCCAGAAAGCCGTCGAGGAAGCCGAACTGATGGCGGGCGTCGAGGTTGACTCGGTCTACGTGGGAATCGCGGGAGACCACATCAAGTCCATCAACAGCCGCGGGGTCATCGCCGTCTCGCGTTCCGACAACGAAATCACTGCACCCGATGTCGAGCGCGTGATCGAGGCCGCCCGGGCGGTTGCGATTCCTCTCGACCGCGAGATGCTGCACGTCATCCCGCAGGACTTCGTGGTCGATGAGCAGTCGGGGATCAAGGATCCCGTCGGCATGTCGGGTGTCCGCCTCGAGGGGGATGTCCACATCGTCACCGGGGCGATCACCTCGGTGCAGAATCTGCAGAAAAGCGTGGAGAAGGCGGGATTGCGCGTTGCGGGCATCGTCCTCGAGCCGCTGGCATCTTCGTATGCGGTGCTGGAAGACGACGAGCGGGAACTCGGCTGCGCCGTGATCGATATCGGGGGCGGCACGACCGACCTGATCGTCTTCATCGAGGACAGCGTGCGTCACACCGCAAGCATCGGGCTCGGGGGGCGCAACGTCACCAACGATTTGGCCATCGGCATCCGCACTCCGCTCGAGCGCGCGGAGGAAATCAAGCGCGCCTGGGGGACATGCCTGCGAGCAGGGGCTGATGCAGAGGAGTATATCCCGGTTCCCGGCGTCGGCGGGCGCGAGCATCGCGAGGTCAGCCGGGCCGTGGTCGCGTCCATCATCGAGCCCCGGATGCGCGAGATCTTCACGCTCGCGCTGCGCGAACTGCAGAAGAACCATTACCTCGACATGCTCGGCGCGGGCATCATCCTGACCGGGGGCTGTTCCATGCTCAACGGCGCATCCGAACTGGCCGAGCAGGTTTTCGGGATGCCCGTCAAGGTCGCGGCACCCAAGGGAATGGGCGGCCTCGTCGATGCGGTGGCGACTCCCGTGCATGCAACCGGCGTGGGTCTGGTACAGTATGGCATGCTGCGCCGCGCCGAAGGCAAGGAGGAGAAGGCTTCCATCCCCGGAGGCGACCGCCTTCGGGAGTTCTGGAGAAAGGTCTACGAATGGTTTCGTCAGTACGTGTAGGCAATACCCGGTCATCATCGCCAAGTAAACAACACAGGAAAAGGAGCAACTCATGATGTTTGCACTCGATCACAACCAGAAAACGGTCGCCAAGCTCAAGGTGATCGGCATCGGCGGCGCGGGGGGGAATGCGGTCAACCGCATGATCCAGTCCGGGCTGCAAGGCGTGGAGTACATCGTGCTCAACACCGACGCGATGGCGCTCGAGCGCAACCAAGCGGAGTTGAAGCTGCAGATCGGCTCGAAACTCACCCAAGGGCTGGGCGCGGGCGCCGACCCGCAGGTCGGCATGCGATCGATGCAGGAAGACCTGGATCGCCTGCGCGATCATCTCGAGGGCGCGGACATGGTGTTCATCGCCGCGGGCATGGGCGGCGGAACCGGCACGGGAGGCGCGCCGGTGGTGGCGCAACTCGCCCGTTCCATGGGCATCCTGACGGTGGCCGTGGTCACGAAGCCGTTCCAGTGGGAAGGCAAGCCGCGCGAGAAGAAGGCGCATGCGGGGCTGGAGGCGCTGCGGGAGGCGGCCGACACCGTCATCGTGGTTCCCAACCAGAAGCTGCTTTCCGTCGTCGAGAAGGGCACTCCACTGCGTCAGGCGTTCACCATCGCCGACGAGGTGCTCAGCTCCGCGACGCGTGGCATCTCCGAGATCATCCTCGGCTACGGCGAGATCCAGGTCGACTTCGCCGACGTGCGCGCCATCATGTCCCACGGGGGCGATGCCCTCATGGGAACGGGCCGGGCCTCGGGCGAGAACCGCGCAACCATCGCCATGGATCGCGCCATCCATTCGCCCTTGCTCGAGAACGTGAACATCGCGGGCGCCACCGGCGTCGTGGTGAACTTCTCGGGGGGAGAGGATATGTCCCTCACCGAGATCGACGAAGCGATGAACTCGCTCTACGCGGCGGTCGGGGGCGAGGGCGAGGCCAACATCATCTTCGGGACGGTGATCAATCCCGAGATCAAGGACGAGATCGCCGTTACGGTGATTGCGACCGGGTTCGGGACGAAGCATCCCGTGCGTCCCGCGACCGACTCAGGCGCCGTGCAGGCTCCCGCACAGCACGTCCCCTTCCGTCCCGCACCGGGCGCGCGTCCCGCGGAGGCACTTCCTGCAGCGGATGCCGGGCGTTCGCTGATGCCCCGTGCGCCCGAACGCGTGACGAGGATCGAGCGTGTCGAGCGGGTGGAGCGTGTCGAAGACGTCTCCGGCACCGGAAAGGTTCCCTTCGGAGCGCCCCGTCAGCCCGAGGAAGCCAGGCAGTCCGCGCATGAGACGGCGGCAGCGGCAAACCGCGGAAACAACCTTCTCAACGGGTTGTTCGGTGGCAAGGCCGATATCGAGCCTGATATCGACTACGAGACGCCCGCGTTTCTGCGCAACCAGGCGGATTGAGCGGACGCAACCTTCCTCACACTTTTCAGGGCGCGGGGATCTTCGGATCCCCGCGTTTTTTTATTGGTGACGTTGCATTTTGTTGGGCCGGGAAACATGCAAGGCAACCCGGACGTTTTTCCAGGCGTTTCTTCGGAACATTCGCGGTAAATTTGCACCCATGAAACGAACGATTCCGACCCGCGCCCCGAAGGCCATCGCGGCCGCCTGCATTGCCCTGACCTTCCTCGCCGCATTTCCGGCTCTTGCGCAGCAACGCGTGGTGGCCGTGGATTCCTCGCTCGTGAATCCGGTCTGGTCGGGTCATCCCGTGGATTTTTCGCTGGTGACGCACGGCGACAGCCTGTTTGCGGCGTACTACTACGGGAATACCCGGCAAATGCATGTCTCGATGCGCGACCCCGCCACCGGACAGTGGAAACACAAGCCCATGACATGCTCGGCACCGTGTACCCCCCAAGTCAACTGGGACAGCCACAATTCGGTGACGATGGTCGTGGATGCCCAAGGGCTTTTGCACGTCGCCGGCAACATGCACAACCATGTCTTGCGGTATTGGCGATCCGATGTGCCCGGTGAAATCGACAGTCTGCGGCACGTTCCGACCATGGTCGGTTCCAACGAGGGCAGCGTTACTTATCCCGTGTTCGTGAAGGCCAACAACGGGGATCTCATCTTCATTTACCGAGACGGCGGCAGCGGCAGCGGCAACCACATCATCAACAAATGGAACCCCGAGACCCGGACATGGGGTCGGCTCCTGAGCACCAACCTGTTCACGGGGAGCAGCACCAGCGGCACGCGCAGCGTGTACTTCGGCGACAACGACGCCGGGCCGGTCGCCGGCCCCGATGGCCTGTATCACCTGTTCTGGTTCTGGCGCGCGACACCCAACGCGGCCACGACGCATCGCGTCAGCTACATTCGCTCGCCCGATCTTTCGACCTGGTACACGGCCACCTTCGCTCCCGTCACCCTGCCGATCTCCTTCGACAACAATCCCGGCGTGATCGTCGACGATGTCCCCCAGTTCGCGGGCCTCATCAACCGCGGCCAGATCGGGTTCGACTCGCAAGATCGCCCGGTCATTTCATACCACAAGCACGATTCGACCCAGCCGGGCGGCTACACCCAGGTTTACAATGCACGCCTCGAGAACGGGCAATGGCAGGTTTACCGAACCACCAGCTGGCCCTACCGCTGGAACTTCGGCGGCGGCGGCAGCCTCGTCATCCAGATCAGGCTGGGGCCAGTCACGTTGCAGCCCGATGGCCGTTTGACGCAGTGGTATTACCACTGGCAGCTGGGTCGGGGAATCATGGTGCTGAATGAGCAGACATTGCAGCCCGATACGGTTTTGCCCGATGCCTTCTGGCCCGCGGTGCTTGATACGGGGTATCGGGTGGAGAACAACGGATCCAATCCCTTGCCGATGGAAGTTCACTGGAAAATGGCGCGTTCATCGAAGGATCCCGCAGTGGTGCATGCGCTGCGTTGGGAAACCTGGCCTGAAAACGCCGACCAGCCGCGGAGTTCAACACCTCCTGCGGGACAGTTGATGTATTACCGGATGTTCGATCCGAACGTGCCGGCGTCGATCGTGCCGCTGCGCCCGCATCCCGCGGCTTCGCGCGCGCCGGTGCTGCGGATGGAAAACGGGCGGGTGGTCGTGCAGCCCGACGGCAAAGGACCGGTGGATGTGAAGGGGCGTTCTGTTCCGGCCGTGCCGTTGCGGTAGGGGAGGTTCCAATATCCGTCATCCCCGCGAAGGCGGATATGAGGTTAGTGGGGCCATTTTCTTCCAGCGCGTGCCCTCATGTCGTCACCCCGGCGAAGGCCGGGGTCCAGTCAGCGAAGAATTGATCCAGAAGAAATCCATTCGCTTCTGATATTTGAATAAGTTGTGGCGATGCAAAGATTCTGGAATTTACCGCCGTGGGCTCAAGGTGGCTCGATTTTGTTTGCCCTCCTGCTGGCGTGTCTTCTGTTAATCAATTTGCCGTGGCGGAACGCAGGAAGCTTGGCGGAGTGGGTTTTGGCTATTGCAGCAATTGGCGCTCTTTGGTTTAGTGCTTGGTCATGGAAGCGGCTACGAGATCAATCAAGACAGGAGCTAAGGGCGTATCTGTTTGTTGACGAACATTCGAAAATTCACGATCCTGGAGCTTGTGATATTACTGAGAAAATGAGGCTCAAGTTCCCTCTATCAATCAAGAATCATGGTCGTACTCCTGCATACAATGTTCGTTTTTTTGTTGGTCTGGAGATCGGGCGGATCGAAGAACCTGAAAATCTGGATGTCGCAGCATTAGTAGCATTGCGTATGAAGACAAATATGACGCCGTCCTTTATCATGGCGCCTCAGCATGAGGCGCCATGTGAGGCGGTTCGTCCTGATTCAAGACCATTGTCGCTGATGCCTGGTTGGTCTGAGTATAGCCGGAATTTCGGTCCAGTTTGAAGTTTAGTCACCCTACCCGAATCGTTCGATTTTGGGGTAGGCGGTAGCCGGGGGCCGGTACCCCAAACGGC
>JBJHDK010000052.1:0-16887 GCA_050486505.1 Fibrobacteria bacterium
ATGGCAAGGTCACGTTGCGGGCCACCTCCCACATGGTGCAGCCCATCGCATAGGCGGATTCCTTGAGAATCCCCGGGGTGGCCATGAACACGTCGCGCATGATGGAGGAGATGAAGGGGATGATCAGGATCCCGAGAATGATGCCCGTCGGCTGCCTGCCGATGCCGAGAGGCGGGCCCGTGAACATCGCGCCAAGCCAGGGGATCCCCCCCAATGACTGCTCGATCGGATCGTGGAGGTAATCCGCAAAAAACGGCGCGAACACGAAAAGCCCCCACATCCCGTAAATGATGCTGGGAACCGCGGCCAGCAATTCGATCGCCGTTCCGACGGGACGCTTGAGCCATGCAGGAGCCAGTTCAGAAATGAAGAGCGCGATTCCGAAGCTGACGGGAACGGCGATGAGGAGGGCAATGAACGAACTGACAAGGGTTCCGTACACCGGAGCCAGCACGCCGAAATCGAGCTGGACGGGATCCCACTTGGCGCGGGTGAAGAATCCGATCCCGAATTCCCGGAAGGCGGGGAGCCCCCCCTGAAAAAGCACCACGAAGATGCTGACAAGCAGAACCAATACGCCGATCCCGCAGATCATGGTGGTCACGCGGAAGGCGGTATCGAGACCGCGCATGCCGGCGAGGGATTTGGTGTCCAGGGGGTTGTAAAGCTTCATCGGCGCGTCATGTCCTCATTGCCTCCATGCCTGGGCGTCCGGGGGCGGAAGCGCCCGCGGAGCGGTCAAAAGTAGCACTCCCCCCGGCCACGATGGGCCGCGGGGGATTGCCGTCCAGATACAGTCGCCGGCTATCGGAGCATCGGGCTTCCGTCCTGGTTCCGGAAATTGGCCCTCCAGTAATTGCGGATGAGCTTGACGGTCGGATCCGGAATCGGTACGAAGTGAAGATTCGTTGCGATGTCATTGCCGTTGTCATAAATCCAGTCGAAGAACGCCAGCGCCTGCCGTGCCCGACCGAAGTTCCGCGGCTCCTTGTGCATCATGATCCAGACCGCGCCGACGATCGGGTAGCTTTTCGCGCCGGGCTGCGCGGTCAGGATCAGGCGAAAGTCCTGGGCGCCGGCCCAGTCCGCGTCAGCCGAAGCGGCCTGGAAGTGATCGTCATACGGCTCAAGGAATGCGGTCTTGTCCGCGTTCTCGACCAGCGCGTAGGTGAGGTTGTTCTGCAGAGCGTACGCGTATTCGACGTAACCGATCGAATTGCGGATGCGGCCCACGTAGTTGGCCACGCCTTCGTTGCCCTTGCCGCCCACGCCGACGGGCCAGGACACCGAAGTCCCCTCGCCGACCCTGCGACGCCACTCTTCGCTCACTTTCGACAGGTAGTTAGTCCAGACGAAGGTGGTTCCCGATCCATCGGAGCGATGCACCACGGTGATGCGTGCGCCCGGCAGACGGACACCCGGATTCAAGGCCTTGATCCTTGCGTCGTCCCACCGGGTGATCTTGCCCAGATAAATGTCCGCGAGCAGTTCGCCCGTGAACCTCAGGTCGCTCGACGCCACACCGGGGATGTTCACCACCACGGAAATCCCGCCCACGATGATGGGGAACTGCAGAAGGTCGAACTGCTTCAGCTCCTCATCGGAAAGGGGGCGTTCGGAAGCGCCGAAATCGACGGTCGCATTCTTGATCTGGGCGATTCCCCCGCCCGAACCGATCGACTGGTAGTTGATCTGCACCCCTGTCTGTCGATGGTACTCGCTCGACCAGGCTGCCAGGACGGGAAAGACGAAGGTCGCCCCCGCGCCGGTCACCTGTGCCTGGGACTTCCCTGCCAGGGCGGAGAGGGCCACCGCGGCAAGGGCGAGTCCGCTCAGGGCTCCGTTTTTGAAAATCTTCATGATGTCTCCTTGTTCACTTCCATTGTGTTCGTTTGTGCTTTAAAAAGAGAGCTGCAGTTGTGCGCGCGTACGCAAATGATCCGTGACCAGGGGCGACTCGTCGGCCAGCCAGGAAACATCGAATGTCGCCTTGATGGCGTGGCCCTTGTCATCGAAAAACACGTTGATCCCGCCGGTTGTTTCTTCACGGAGGTTGCCGGAAGCATCCCGATCCGGATCGATCCGGGCGTGGCGGACGGCTGCCTCGAGGCGCTGCGGAACCAGCATGTAATTGGCCTGGGCGTACCAGCCGTTCGAAGTCGTCGCGGGATCCATGGCCGATGCCCGGCGCGCACGATGAAAATATTCTCCGGTCACATAGGCACCGGCGTATCGCAGCCCTGCGCCCGCAGTCGCGGCGGCCTCATCAACCGCCTCACCAAAGGCGTCGCGATGGCCGTCGACGCTGTAATACGCTGCGCCATCCAGGAAGATCCGGGGGCTCGGTGACGGCTTCAAGTCCCCTTGGGACAATCCGAAATCTCCCAGGGGATTCCAGGAAACACGACCGAGGAACATGTTTCCCGAACCCGCATTGGCGCGCCCCGCACCTTCGCCGTTGAAAATCCCTGCCGAAACCTGAAGTTCCCGTTCCAGGGTCGCCCCCTTGATTTGCACACCCACCTCGCGACCCTTTCCGAACTCGCGGGAGGCAATGTTGCGTTCGACATGCGTCTGTCGGCCTGAAGATTCGAGTTGCTGGCGATCGTAAGCTGCCTTGAACTGGCCGACCCGAAGATCCAACCCCGGCATCAAGCTGCGCTCCACAAAGGCATCGGTGAGGGTGACGGCTTCCCGCTTGGCGAACTCCGCCTGGGCTTCATAACGCCAGGAATACACCGAACCCTTGACGCCCAGGAGCATCCGCGCCACGCTGAAATTGTTGACGTCGGGTTCACCACTCAACTCCTCGTACGTGTGGCGTATTTGCATGCGTCCATTCATCATCAAGGTCGCCGTTCCTTCGGGATTCGCGATCGCGATTCCGCCCGCGGGTTGCACTTTGATCTCCTGGGCGTTCGCTATCAGGACGCTTGCCAAAAGAACTGCGAAAGAAGTTCGAAATCCCCGATGGCCCATGCATTTCCCTTTCGTTTCGTCAATGTTTCAATTCGAACGTTTTTCCTTGGTGGAGAGAATAGGAATCGCTTTCTGTTTCAATCATGTTTCAATCACGTTTCTTTGAAACAACACGGCAAATAAACGGAAATTTAAGGGAAAACCTTCGGAAAAACATCTCAATTCGGAGTCTGGAGATTGTTTCCGTGAAAACCTGGCGATTCTCACCCGAAGACAAAAAGGACGCCGGGAAAATCCCGGCGTCCTGAAAACGCGGCCGGAAGGCCGCGCGGGGAGGGAGGCGATTACCAGTTGCTCTTGCGCACCCAGGTGCCCTCGTCGATCCACAGCGAGGATGCTGCCGGATCGAAGGCGCCGATGTAGGCGGCAGGCTCGAAACCGACACCGGTGGGCAAGGTCACCGCACCCGGCAATGCCGTCGCGGGCTTGGGATTGGTGCGCGTGATGGCCGGCGAGGTCGCAAGCGTATCCACGAACCAGCCGTTGATCTTGTCGATCGCGGCCTGGCGGGTGGCCACGGAATCGGTGAGGCCGGCGGCGGGAGAGACCTGCACCCGGGCTCCGTTGTTGAACGCGTAGAGCCCTTGCGCACGCAAGGAGTCGTTGTTCACGAGGCGGATGCTGGTGTTTCCGTCGACGCGAATCGCCACGCCGGAAGGCGTGCCCGTGCCGAACCCGGTAATGATGGTGTTGTAGAACTGGCTGGCCACGCCGCGGCGGAGGCGCATGCCGTTCCAGCTGCTGGTGCCGTTGCCGATCAAGGTCATGTTGGCGATGTAGGCGTGCGTGCGCGGCAGGCTCTCTTCGGCGCCGTTACGGTTGTCGGCCTCGATGCCGTTCGCGTCGGTGTTGGTCACGCCGATGTGATAGCCCACGAGGTACTGCAGGGTTCCCTGCCAACCGAGGTCGTAGTCGAAAATGTCGTCGTCGCAGCCGGAGGCCACGAGATAGCGCGCGGAGTTGGTGCCGCCGAACCACTCGAAGCAGTCGTCGAGCCCCTCGTACTGGTGAACGTGCGAGGTGATCGTGCGGCTGCCGACGCCGCCGAACGTGAGGCCGTTCAGCTCGTTGTCGGTGCTCAGCTCATGACCCGCGTACTCGATGCGCACGTACTGCAGGTGACCGCTGCTGTCATTCAGGATGGGGCTCGCGCCGCCGCCGAAGGGCACGCCCACCAGGCCCTCGAGTTCCGCGGAACCGCTGGGGAGGTTGACCTGCGAGCGGCCAAGCAGGGCCACGCCGCCGAAGTCGCCGCGCTCGGGAGAAGAGGTTGCTGCCGTGAAGATGATGGGGTTGGTGGGCGTTCCGACGGCGTGCAGGATGCCGCCTTTCTCGACGATCAAAGCCGCGAGAAGTCCGTCGGTACGGCCAGTGATGGTGACACCGGGGTGCAGCTTCAACGTGGAGCCGAACTTGACGAAGGTGATGCCCTGCAGGGCGTAGGTTCCGGCCTCGAGCTCGCAGAGGTCGGCCGTGATGTCGAGCTTGAGGAGGTTGGTGCCGTCTTCGAGGCAGCCGCTGGCCGTCCCGTTCCCGTTTCCGTTGTCGTCTTTCTTGGAGGACGTACCGCTGTCGAAGCAGGCGGTCATCAACCCTGCCGAGAGCAGGAAGGCCGAGGCCCCGAGGAGTTTATGATGGATCATGAATCGATTCCTTTCTTTCGTGACTTGCACTTGATTTGGCCCGAAGCTCGTCCTCTCGACTCGCCCTGTGCCGGTGGTTTTTAAATCCGGGCAAAAGGGAGGCATTCAGTGTTTCCCGGGTGTTACGGTCATGCTTCCCCTGATTTACGGCGCTTGACTTTCCGGAGAATCCCCGGGGGCACGATCCCGGTCAACCGGACCGCCCTTGACCCCTCCCTGGTTATAGCTGATGACCTGGCAGGTGCCTTCGATGCACAGGGCCGACCCGAACAGCCGCAGGCCGCCCCGGTCAAGTTCCCGTTTCGGGGCGTGATACACCGTGCCCCCCTCGATCTCCGTCGGTTCGAAGACGGGAAACACGGGACTTCCGTGCGAAGGCTCGAGGACATCGCCCATCAGGCGCCGCAAGCCTTTCGTGCTATTGGCCTTGTGCATGCTGATCACGAATTCCCAGACACTCTCGCGATCCGGATCGTATGAAGCCGACGTCGGCCAGATGCGTGCGCGGTAAACCGAATCGTTGACGAGTACCCGCACCATGCCGACCGTGTCGCCGCGCAGCGCGCGCGCGTACACCGTGTCGTGCAAAGCCGTGATTCCCGTCACCGTCTCGGAGCCGACAAGCGGCGACTGCGGCTGCGCCTCGGCCTCGCGGCGATCGCTTCCGCAAGCGGCAAGGAGACCCGCAAGCGCGAGCATCGAAAAGGGAAGCAGGGCGTTTCTAGAAGGCATAGGTGACTCCAAGTGAAAATGTCGGTGTGTTTTCAACGCGCTTGACGACCAGTCCGCCTTGAGTCTCGACCTTGGGTGCGGACGTCAAATTGCGGGCGGTGAACTTCGCCTTCAGTCCGGTCGCCAGGGTTTGCGTCCAGGAGAACTCAAGGCTCTCGCGGGCTTCTTCGTAGACATCAGGGAACTCGGAAACGCCGACCTTCGAGATGCGGCGACCGAACTTGTTGTAGAGAAGCGACATTTGCGTGTTGCCGCCCTCGGGCTCGAAAAACAGGATGGCGTTGACGAGATAGGGAGACTGTCCCTGCATGGCGCGCTTGCGAGCGCCCTCCACCTCGGACCGGATCCAGGTGAAGTTGCCGACGGCCTGGAAGGAGGACAACAGTTCATGCGCCCTGCCCAGGCCCACGCGCAGCTCCCATTCCGCTCCCAAGAGCGTCGCGGAGGGGGCGTTGGCGAAGGTTGCACGGTTGTTGCTTGATACCTGCTCGATGCGCATCTCCACGGGATTCTCGAAATACTTGTAGAAGCCCGAGACGGCGAGGAGTTCCGAACCCGACAAGAACCATTCCCAGCGGGCGTCGTAGTTCTGAATGTCCGTCGGCTGCAACTCGACGTTACCGACCGTCTCAAGCGCCTCTTGGTACGAGAAGAAGAGCATGGGGGACATCTCCCGGTATTCCGGATACGAGAAGGTGCGCGTCCATGAGGCACGCAGGTTCTGGGACTCCGTGAGGCCGTACACCAGTGCGAAGGCAGGCAGGACGGCCATCCGGTCGTACCCGAAGGGAACCACGCAGTCGCCCAGGCGGCACGTGGCCGCCGCGGCCTCAGGCGGGTTGAGCTCGCCCTGCGGCGAGCGGGCGCGCCCCTCCACCCGGGCCCGGACAAGCCGCGCCCCCGCAATCGCACGCCAGCGATCCGAAAGCGCCATGTCGGCCTGGGCGTAGCCCGCCCACTGGAAATCATCAACGGCGTAACTGTCCTTTTGTTTCTGCCCCCGATTGGTGACGTAGCCCGAGTCCGAGGCGCCGTTGAGAAGGTTCAGATAATCCTCGTAGGTGCCGCCGAACTTCTCGGGAGCGCTGAACAGTTCCGGGCCTGCGATGAAACTGAGGCGGCGAACCTCATACTCGCGCGTCTTCGCGAAAAAGTACAGGCCGCCCGACGCCCTCGACCCTTCGAGGAAAGGCCCCCACTCGAAGGGAGTTTCCACGTCCGCCTTTGCGGCCCAACCGGTTTCCTCCAGATCGAACCAGTAGCGATCCTGCAGGCCAAGCGTGGCGGCGACGAACCACGGAAAGTCCGCATTGTACAACGTGTCGCCGGGACGCATGATCAGGTACTTGCTCAGGCGGCGATCGGGCTCGACGCGAGAAGCGCCGGTGAGCGCGCCCATCCACCGGAAGCGCGCGCCGTTGTCATGGATGCGATGCTCCCCCTCCAGCTGCACGTTCCGCAGGGTCTGCTGCGCGTTCGCGATCTCGTACATCAGCGAAGTGTCGCCGTCCGACTCCCGCTCCCCGAGAATACGGCTCACTTCGTCTTCCCAGTCGCGGTTGAGAAGAAAGTTCAACCGCAGCTTGTGGCGGTCGCCGTCCTGCAGCGACGTCGTCCCCAGCACCCCCCATTTCACATTATCACTGTAGATGTCCGTCGTGAAACGATCGCGATAGGACGCGTTCTGCCCCTCGTTGTCCACATTGATGCGTCCGGTGAACTCCTCATCCGTGCTGAAGCTGCGCGAGTACGAAGAGCCGACAAGCCATCCGAAGGTGCGTTCCCCGCCGAGCGGAATCTTGTTGCCGAGTGAAAGCCCGTAACTTTGGTTGAGCGGCGCGGTCGCCCCGTGGGGGTTCCAGACATTCGGAATCGCGGCAAGGAGCTCGCGCTGGCGCGCCTGACGTTCCTCCGGAGTCTCACCCAGATTGGGGGTGCGGTGATCGAAGAATTCCCGCGGCACCGACGAAGGAATGGACCGTATGCCGTCATCGATGCCAAGCCAATCCAGCTTCCCTCCCTTGTAGGTGAGGTAATGTTCGAAGGTCGTCCCCGGCTCGTAACCCGCCCCGACGGACACTTCGATCAATCGCGTCTCCGGATAATCCTTGGTGCGCAACTGCAGCGAGCCGCCCGCGAACTCGGCGGGCTGGTCGGCGGTGAAGGTCTTCGAGACCACCAGGTTTTCAAGCAGCCGCGTGGGAAACATGTCGAGGGGGATCACGCGCTTTTCCGGGTTCGGGGAGCTGATGTTCAACCCGTTCAACTGCATGTTGACGTAGCGCTCGCCCAACCCGCGCACGTACACCATCCCGTCACCGCCAACGGAGATTCCGGTAACGCGACGCAGCGCGGCCGCGGCGTCGCCGTCCGGGGTTTTCGAGATCTGCTCCGAGGAGATGCCGTCGCGCACGGAAGGCGCGTTGCGTTGCGCGAACAAAAGCCCCGCCTCGCTCGCGGAGGCCGCCGCGCCGGTGATGCGCACCGTTTCTCCCTGCAGCGCCCTGTCGGGGAGAAGAAGGCGTGACCGAAGGTCCCTGTCGGGAATCACGCGCAGGCTGTCCGTCGTGAGGGGTGCGTATGAGCCGTGGTACACGAAGAGCACGTAAGCGCCCGGCTCCATGTCGGGGAACCCGAACAGGCCGTCCGCGTCGGTGACAACCGACATGTCGCGCCCCGTGATGATCACCCTCGCTCCCGCGACGACGGTTCCGCGCGCTTCCGAAACGATGCGCCCCGAAAGCGACCCCTTTCCGGAGGACGTTCCCGGCAGTGCCCCCGCATACGTTCCGGCCTCCTCGACGGCGGCCTGTTCAGTGGAAGGGAGGACATCCGCGACCCTGCGGGCGGAGTCCGCGGCACGCGCCGACTCGACCGTCAGCGCATCCAGCAGAAACCCTTCCTGCTCTTCCGCGTCCACGGAGCCGGGGAGCGCGGCAACGGCAAACGCCATGAGGAGGGCGGGCACGGTGAATCCTGAAAATCGTGAATGTCGTTTCATTGGAACCCAAGCATGTCTCTGATGGCGGCCGCGGCCTCCGGTTCATGGCGTCGCTCGTGCCAGGCGGCAAGTGTTTCAAGGCCCTGCAACCCCTCCGCGCTGCCCAGGCGGTAGGCGCGTGCGAAAGCCTCACGTGCACCCAGGGGATCTCCCCCCTCGAAACGGAGTCCGCCGAGAGCCGCCCACAATTCCCCGCGTTCCGGTGCTGCATCGAGAGCGCGCGACAACACGACCCCCGCCTCCAGGGGGCGTCCCGCCGTTCGCAGGGCCCGTGCCATGCGCAGCCAAGGGCGCGTGTCTGACGGAGCCGCGGCCGCGGCGTCGCGATAAAGCCTCAATGCGGGCTCCAGATGTCCAGTCTGCAGCGCGAGATCCGCCTGCAGCAGCAAGGCCCACGCCACGGGCCGCGTTGAGGATTTTTCGTTGAAACGCTCCAGCGCGATGATCGCTCCCGCGGTGTCGCGTTGCGCCAGCAGAACCTGCGCCTTTCCGGAGACCGCACCCTCATGCAACGGATCCACGCCCAGCGTACGCTCGTACCAAGTCAGGGCTTCGGCCGCGTCACCGGTTTGCTGCGCGATTTCGCCGAGACGGTAACGGGCGTTCGCGTCTTGCGGATCGATCCGGACCGCCGCGAGATAATGACGGGCCGCGTCGGCATAGCGCCCTTCGAGCTGGTAGAGCGCCGCCAGATTCTGGTGGGCGCGCAAGAATTCCGGGGCCGCTCGCAGGGAGCGGCGGTAGGCTTCGGCCGCGTCGCGATTGTTGTCGAGGCGTACCATGGCGTTGGCGGCATTGAACCAGGCAACGGGCTCCTGAACGCCGGCAAGGGCGCTTTCGCGGTAGTACACCGCGGCCAGGGCGTACTCCTCCCGCTCATACGCGGAATCGCCGCGCGCGATCCAGTTGATCTCCGGCTCAAGGTCCGCCGGATCGATCTCGGGGACGCTGTAGTCCCGCAGCAGCGCACAGGACGCGAAGAAGAGTGAGATCACCACGATCGCGAGACGGGAGACGGGAGACGGGTGACGGGAGCGATCTCCGCAGGGGCGACCCATGGGTCGCCCCTGCAGGGATCCCGTCCCCCGTCTCCCGTCTCCTGCCCCAAACAACGAACTGCCCACGAAGAATCCCCCCATTACTCCAACCTGAACTCAAAAGGCTGTCGGATTTTCACGGGCACCGGAACCCCGCCCGCCGTCGCCGGTTTGTAGCGGCGACGCTGCAGGCTTTTGCGGATCGCTTCCTCGAAGCCGTAGCCCTGCGGCCCCCCGCTGATTTCGATCGACTCGACCCGCCCGTTCGCGTTGACCACGAAGGTGGCCACGAAGCTTCCCGAAATTCCCTGGGCCATGGCACGTCGGGGCATCTCGGGGGGAAACTCCTGGGCGGCCTCGGGCGCCTTGTCCACCTGCCCCGGCTCGAACGCCGCACGTTGTCCTCCGGCCGCGGCCCGTACGCCGGCTCCCGCGATGGCGAGGCCGTCGCTTCCCGTTCCGAGCGCGAGGTCGAGCGACAGCGACGCGGCGGGTCCCGCAGGACCGTCCGTTTCCCCGAGGAGGTCGGGGAGATCGGCTTCGGGCTCGGCTTCCGTTGCGGGCTCAGGTTCGGGTTCCGGCTCCGGAGGGGGAGGCTCGATGTCGATGACGACTTCCTGGAGCTCTTCATCCTGCCCGTCTTCCCCCGCGGTCCCGCCGAGGCGCTGGTGCAGATGCCAGGCTCCCGCCACCAAAAGCACGATGGGGATCACCGTCAGCAGGCGCTGCTTCCAGGTGAACCTGCGATCGCGCGGCGGAAGAATGACCTTGACGGACGTCGGGAGCGCCGGTGTTTCTCCCGGCGGGCGGCGAACGGCTTTCCTGCGGTGCATGCAGCTCAGGTCCCCGCGGCGCGGACCTTGAGCGCGTAACGCCCCACGCCCGCCGCGCGGATCAGGTCGAGGACCTCCACGACGCGCGAATAGTTCAGCGCCTCATCCGCGGAAAGCAGCACCTGCACGGTGCTGTCGCGACGGATGCTTTCGCGCAGCATGCGCTGGGCCGCCGCGGCGTCCACGGCGCGACCGTCGAGGCGGAGAACCCCGGAGCGTTCCACGGACAGGTTGATGGCCGTCGAGGCCCCCGCCACCCCGGTGGAGGCCTTGGGCACCTGCACCGGAACATTCTTCGCCGTCTGCACGGCCGCGGTCACCATGAAGATGATGAGCAGCACCAGCATGATATCGACCAGCGGAATCACGTTGATGGCAACGATCCCCTTGCCCTTTCCGGGAGTGCCGATGCTACCCGCCATCGAAGGCATCCTCCCCGGCGGCGACCGTCGCGCGCGCGGCCGTCTCGAATCCGGCGGCCAGCATGAGGTGGCGCATCTCGCGCGCCTCCCCCATCACGTCGCTCACGCTCGTGCTGATGTTGTTGTAGAACACGACCGCCGGAATCGCGACCGCAAGTCCCAGCGCGGTGGCGATCAGCGCCTCGGCGATGGCGGCCATGACGCGCAGGGAAGCGTCCGCATCAGTGGATCCCAGATGCGCGAACGCATCGAGGATGCCGAGGACCGTTCCCAGCAGCCCGATGAACGCAGCGTTCGAGGCCACGGTCCCGAGGAAGTTCAGGCCCTTGCCCAGGCGCCGTTCTTCGACCGACTCCTGGGAGGCCATCAATTGCTCGAGGGCCTCCGGCGCGAGATCACGGTTGTCGAACCCCAGCCGCACGATGCGGCCGGCGACGGTGTTCACGTCGGCCTTGTTGATGACCGTCTCGGCGCTTTGGCGGCGCGTCAGCGCGTTGAACAGCTTCTGCCGCATCGTATCGGCATCCACGGCTTCGCGGCGGATGAGCGCGCGGCGGCGCAGGTAGAGGACGAGGCATCCAATGCCGAGGCAGACGAGCAGGACGATGATCATCTGCGCCAACAGGATGGGGATCCGCGCCAGCGGGCCTTCCTGCATGTCGAACAGGCGGCCGAAGAAGCCACGCTGGTCCATGATGAAATATCCCGGGCCGGCCGCCTGCCCCTGCATGGGATCGACGGGGAGTTCAAGCGCCCGCGTGCCGATTCCCGTGAGAATGGCCCGGTGCACTTCGGGAATCACGTTCTCGTGCCAGGACCAAGGCATGTCGCCGGTCCCGGAACGCGCGAGGATTCCCGTCGTGTTCTCTCGCGTGACGTACCAAGCGCCGAGCGTGCCGATGCGCACGCGGGTTCCCGTCGCGGAACCTCCGGCGGCCCTGGCGAATTCTCCCTGCTCCAGCTCGATCTGCCGCGAAAAATTCCACTCGGCGAAATGCGCGCGCATCAAGGGTTCCAGTCCTTCGTGCGGCGTCGCATAGGATTCGATGCCGCGCATCGTTCGGGTGACGGCCGCGGCGCGCTCCTCCGTGCTCCAGGGAATTCCGAAGCGAATGCGGTCGCGCAGCATCTCCGCGCGATCGAGCATTTCCTGGCGCAATTGTTCGCGCTGCCGGGTCACGGCATCGGGGCCCGGCCTCACCTGTGCGGCGCGTTCGCGGGCGTCGCGAATCTCCTCGAGAAGGCGCGCGCGCTCGGCGGAAGCCCGTTCGAGACTGTCGCGCGCTCGGTCCTGCTCCGCCAGGCGGCGGTCGCGGGCATCAAGCCCGGACTGGCGCAGCGACCAGCGCAACCCGGAAAGACTGTCGCGCTCGGACTGGAGCCGTTGAAGCTCGGCGGAAGCCGAACGCAGGGCCGCATCGGCCGAAGCATCGGCGCGGCGCTGGGCATGGGCGTCCCCGGTCGCAACGATGGCCGCGAGGACGAAGGATGTGACAATCGGCAACGTTTTCATTCTTCATCCCCCGAAACCAGCCCGAACGGAAGCGGGACGAAACCCGGCTCCTGGCCGCCTTGCAGCATGTTTGCGATCCGGAGGAGATTCTGGCGACGCTCCGCGGGAACGGATTCGCGCCAGACCCAACCATCCACGGTTCTGCGCCGATAGGCCGCGAAGTCTCCGTCCACGGAGACGAACCCTTCGTAGAAGCCCCCCGACGTCAGGAAATGCCCCTCCACGGGACGCCCTGAAAGCGTCGTGTAAGTCCCCGGACGCACCTCGGTGCGGCGGCCCTGCTCGATGATCTCGGTGACCTGGTCCAGCAGCCGCCCCAACCCCTGGTCCGCGGGGATCACCCCGGTGCGCAGCCCCCGGGCCAGATCCTTCAGGGCGCGTTCCTTGACTTCCGCATACCCCGGTAGCTCCTCGCGCATGACTTTGGAAAGAACTGAGTCGGCCCATTCCGCGGCAGCTTCGGCGAATGCCTGCATTTCACGGTGTGCGCGCTGCATTTCTTCACCGCGCGACTGCGCCGGTGCGCCCATGCCTCTCAGAACGGCGGCAAGGCTATCCGCCTCGGTCCGGGCTCTGCGCGCCTGGCGACGGGTATCCTCCAACTGGGCGGAAGATGCCTCCTCCCATGCGCCTTGGCGCGAGCGCTCGGCCTCGTACATGCGGCGCTCCGCGTCGAGATCGCGGCGCACCTGTTCGATTTGATCCTGGATTCGGGACAGTTCGGGGTCTGCGTACGCGGTCAGTCCCAGCCCCGCGAAGCAGCATGCCAGCCATGTTTTTTTCATGGCGCAATAGGGAGCAATCGGGCATTTCGGAATTGTTTCAGGCCGGTTGCACACCCGTTAAGCCGACCTGAAAAAACGGACAGGAGAGGTCAGGCCGGGCCGGCCCGGCTCCGCACGGGATCAGGAGGCCGTCGGCGGCGTCTCCCCGTTCCCGTCGGCCGGCACGATGTGCAGCGTGCGCGTGGGGAACGCAAACCCGACGTCGCGGGACTCCAGCGCTTCCTTGAGCCGCAGGTTCAGTTCCTGCAGGATGTCGAGCGAAGTCGCCATCTCCGGAACCTCGACGAAGAAGATGGTCTCGAACTTCAGGCCCGAGTCACCGAATTCCTTGAAGTGGCACCGATCAAAGGTCGTGTTCTCGATGCTTTGGACGATGTCCTTGACCAGCCCCGGGATCTCGCGCAGACGCTCATTGGGCGTTCCGTATTCCACTTCGAAGGCACTGGTGATGCGACGGCGCTTGAGCAAGCGGAAGTTCTGCACCTGGTTGTCGGTAAGGAACTTGTTCGAGACCACGACCACCTCGCCGCTCAGGCTGCGGATGCGGGTGGTCTTGATGCCGATGCTTTCGACCTCGCCCATCATGTCGCCGACCTTGATGAAGTGCCCCACCTGGAAGGGACGGTCGAAGAAAATCACGAAGTAGGAGAACAGATCCCCGAGAATCGTCTGGGCAGCGAGGGCCACCGCGATGCCGGTGATGCCGAGGCCGGTGATGAAAGCCGTCACCCGGATGCCGAGATTGTCGAGAACCAGGACACCCGCAAGGATCCACACCACGATCTTGATGACGATGAGAACCCCGCGTACGCTCTTCTTCTCATGCTCCACGCCCACGCCGGTGAGGCCCGCCGCCTCGGCGCGGCGCGCCATGTGGCGCTCGAGGAATTCCTGCACCACGCGCGTGAGCAGGCGTACGGCCTGCACGGTCACGAGCACGGTCACCATCGCCTGGATGGTATTGGCGATGGCAGGCTTCATGTTCAGGTCGCGCAGTCCCATGAAGATCACCAGCGCGTACAGCGCCGGCAGGGAGAAATGCTCGACCTTGCGAATCAGGAAGTCGTCGAACTGGGACGCCGTCCGCCGCGCCACGCGCTCGATGCCGCGGATGATGATCTGGTCGATGATCCAAACGGCCAGCAATCCGATGAGGATATACGCCAGGCTGGAGAGGTAAGCCTGCACGGTATTGTTGAAATACTCGTTCTGCAGCCACGGATACGACGCGAGGGTTGTTTTGACTGAATCCATGGTTCAAAGATAATGGGGGGACAGGATCGGGTCATCCCGGGGGAAGGGGGACAGGGGCAGTGGGCAATACAGCAGTACAGCAGTACAGCAGTACAACAATAGGGCGGGGCTGCGACGGAGCAGGCGTGGAGGCGATTTCGCGCTTCATGGCTCCCTGAACGGTTCGCGATTCCAGGTAGCCCCAAACACAGCCTCCCTCCAGCCGGACTCCCCCCTGCCGCCGTGCTATTGTGCTCCTGTGTTTCCGTGTTTCTGTGTTCTATTGCTGTACTGCTGTACTGTTCTATTGCTCTATTGCTGTACTGTCCACTGTCCTACCTTTCCCCCCCTATGGAACTTCGGGATCAGGCCAAAAAAGCGCTGGAACGCCACGGTGAAATCGAGCACCTGCTGCAAAGCCCCGCGATCGCGGCGGACATGGCGAAGTCGCGCGAGTTGTCGCGCGAGCACAAGGGCATGCAGGAAGCCGTGGAGTGTTCGCGCCGGTATCTCGACGTTCTCGAAGAACTTTCCGGCTGGCGCAAGGCCGCCGCGGACGCCTCCGATCCCGAGCTGCAGGCCATGGCCCGCGACGAGATCGAACGCATCGAGGAGGCGCTTCCCGCCGAGGAAGCCGCCTTGCGCCTTCTGCTCGTGCCCAAGGACCCTGCGGATGCGCGCGGTGCCGTGCTGGAAATCCGCGCAGGCACGGGCGGCGACGAGGCCAGCCTGTTCGCCGGAGACTTGTTCCGCATGTACCAGGCTTACGCCGCGGAGCGCGGCTGGCGGGTCGAACCGGTGAGCGCCAGCGAGGGCACGGTCGGCGGCTTCAAGGAAATCATCGCCGAAGTCACCGGCGACGGCGCGTACGGCGTCCTGAAATACGAGAGCGGCGTGCACCGCGTGCAGCGCGTCCCCGACACCGAGACGCAGGGGCGCGTGCACACCTCGGCCGCCACCGTGGTGGTGATGCCGATCGCGGATGAAATGGATGACCTGAAGATCCGCGACGAGGAGCTGCGCATCGACACCTTCCGCGCGGGCGGTGCGGGCGGGCAGCACATCAACAAGACCGACTCCGCCGTGCGCATCACCCACCTCCCCAGCGGCATCGTCGTGGCGTGCCAGGACGAGCGCTCGCAGCTCAAGAACCGCAACAAGGCCATGAACCTGCTTCGCTCCAAGCTCCTCGACGCGCGCCTCGCGGAAGCCGAAGCGAAGGAAGCCGCGGCGCGCAAGGCTCAGGTCGGCACGGGCGACCGCTCGGCGAAAATCCGCACCTACAACTTCCCCCAAGGCCGCGTCACCGACCACCGCATCGGGCTGACGCTTTACCGTCTTGACGCCGTGATGCGAGGCGATCTGAAGGAACTGGTCGAAGCACTCGCACTCGAAGCCGGCGCAGAGAAGCTCCGGGCGATGGAACGGGGAGGGTGAGTCAGTCGCGAGTGACGAGTGACGAGTTGCAAGTCAAGCGCATGGCCGCACATGTAACGTGACAACTTGCCAACACCACTCTACCGTGCCCGCAGAGACCATATCCTCACTCGTAACTCGTAACTCGCGACTCTCCCATGCCCACCCCCGACACAACCCTCCTCCCCATCCTTACCAAGGCTGCCGACTATCTCAAGTCGAAGGGCATTCCCAACGCGCGGCTCGACGCCGAGCTCTTGCTCGCGCGCGCGCTTGGATTGCGACGCCTCGACCTCTATCTGCAGTTCGACCGGCCACTGACCGAGGGTGAACTGGCCTCCTTCAGGACATTGCTGCGTCGCCGCGGAGTGCGCGAACCGTTGCAGCACATCGAGGGAGAGTGTTCCTTTCGCGAGCTCCGGCTCAAGTGCGACCGACGCGCGCTCATTCCGCGCCCCGAAACGGAACTTCTCGTCGACGCTGTCAAAAAACATCTTCCGGACGTTCCCGCGCCACGCGTGCTTGACGTTGGCACGGGGACGGGAGCAATCATCCTGTCGATCGCGCGCGAGCTCCCGCACTGCGAGACATGGGCGTGCGACATTTCAACCGATTGTCTCGCGCTCGCCCGCGAGAACGCCGCACTGAACGGACTCGGCGAAACACGCGAACCACGCTTTTACGAAAGTGATTTGTTTTCCGGTTTCCCCTTGAATGTCCGGTGGAACTTGATCGTGTCGAATCCGCCATACATCGGAGCCACCGAGATCCCGGCGCTGGAACCCGAGGTGCGCGACCATGATCCCCTCAACGCCTTGATCGGCGGCCAAGAAGGCTGGGAGCTGCCGCTCTCGCTCCTTGCGGCCGCCCACGAACGCCTCGAACCCGGCGGCCGCCTCCTGATGGAGATCTCTCCCCCGCAATTCCCCCTGCTGCGCGACAAAGGCCTGGCTGCCGGATGGACCTCCATCCTTGGCCTCCCTGACTATCAACAACAGAACCGTTTTTTGTTGGCCTCAAAATCAGCCAATTAAGTTGCGCGCCCAGCCTATAAACAGGTTGCCAACACCTGTTGACACGGTACCCCCAGTCCTTCCAAAACGGAACTGGTTCGAAAAAATCCGCAATTTCTTGTGCGACAAGCCCTTGCAAGCGGGCATCCCATTGAATAACTTTGCTCTCCCGCTCATGAATTCCCGCAAGGGTTCGTGGCGGCGGCCTCCCTCAGCGGAGTCCGGCCCCTTGACATTAGGAGAGAGCAAGGAGAAGGCGGATCGCCTTTGACGGACATTC
>JBJHDK010000053.1:0-16623 GCA_050486505.1 Fibrobacteria bacterium
CTTTTGCCCATGATCCGTCGCAGGACGCCTTGCGCGTGACGGTGGTTCCGGAGAAAGCGCCCCATCGGGAACGACTGGAGTTCGGTTTCGAAGCGATTCACGACGGGGGAGCAACCCTCTACCTGCACTGGGAGAAGCTCAAGGGCGCGCTCGCGATCACGTCGGAGTTCCTGGAAACAGCCAAGACCAACATCGAGTGGGGCCTGCCGAACGCCCGCCCCGACGACCCGTTCGCGTGGCTGCATTCGGCGCGCTTTTACTGGGAGCATGACATCGACCGGGTGAAGGCGCTGGAATGGGTCGATCGTTCCATTGCGATCCGTCCTGTGTTCGGTAACCTGTGGGCGAAGGCGCAATGGCTGGCGGAGTCGGGGAATTACACCGAGGCGCTCAACACCGGGAATCAGGCGCGGCTGGCGGCGGAGGGCGACCCGAACACGGCGTCGCAGCTTCCGATGATCGACGCGGCGCTCAAGGAGTGGGCGAAGCCGAAGCGGTAGCAAATGCAAGCGATGAAGTGACCTCTGATTTCTTCGAGAAAGGACTTTTATGCGTTATATGCGCTACTCAAGCCTGATGACGGCCTTGGTTGTCGTGGGCTGCGCTTCTTCCATTCATAGGGACTCAGGCTTCACTTCCTCCAGAGTATCGAACAGTGCGGTATTCCTGGCCATTCCAGGGGATCTTGATGTTGCCGAATCAGACTTGTTCGATCAAAACTGGGCTGAGACGCATGGTGTTGCCGTCGATAACGCAAAGAGCTTTTTTTCCGAGATTTTTCACATCGCGCTTAATGATTTCATGGTAGATGGCCTGCTTCTTCAAAGTGCGTATCAAGGAAGCGGGTACACGGGCTTTGAGGAGATTCCGATTCGAACAGTAGAGGGCTCCAAGGATACGCTTGTACGGAGGGGAACCTGGAATGCCGGAGAGAGTCGCTGGGACAGCGTCTGGGTGTCTTCATCCACAGCGAATCACGTGGTCTATACTTACTTTCGCCCCGAAGATGACCTCGTCAGGGATCATGACCATGATCCGGATATCTCAATCACGCTAAGCAACCTGGCCTTCTCTTCGGCAGTTTACAAGGACGGGCCATTCGGAAGCCGGAGTTTCACGCGTACGAAACGCGAAGGATTTGACTGGGCAACACTTGAGTTTTTTTGTGCATGGGTTGAACTTCCGCTCACAGCCCGATATCTGATTTGGGATCACAAGAACAGGCTGGTGCTCAGGGCCGGTAATTTAACCGTAACGGGAACCGGAACCAGAGGATGCGAAGTCAGTCGGGATCATTGGACTTCTGCTATTGAGGCGCTTGCTCGGGAAATCGTAAGGGGTACGCCGCTACATGATAACCGAATTCCGCAGTACCACGATCCCGCTGAGGAGCGAGCGCGGCAGCATGCACATGGAAAGACTACGGAGACATTAATCAGGGAATACTTGCGTGGTCTTCAGCTTGAAAAACAGGAACGTGACCAGGAACGCTGAGCGGATTCACACGGCATCGCAGCTTCCGATGATCGACGCGGCGCTCAAGGAGTGGGCGAAGGGACGGGAATAGGCGGGTGCCCTAAACGCCCGCTTCCCGGATTTCTCCTCCGTCAGTGCTTCCCGGCAGCACTCCGCCCACCACCGCGCGGGTTTTCGGCAGCGCAGCGGGATAGTCGCGCTGCACGAACTCCACGATCTTCTCCCGCAACCAGCAGCGCAAATCCCACGCCTTTCCGGCATCGGCCGCGCTGACCAACAGGCGCAACTCCAGCACGTCGGGCCGGCTGTCGGTCACTTGCAGGCCGCACACCTTCCCGTCCCACAGGGGAGAGGTCTTCACCAGTCGCTCCGTCTCCGTGCGCACCGCCTCCACCGGGATGGTGTAATCGGTGTAGAGGAACACCGTTCCCAGGATGTCCGCCGAGACGCGCGTCCAGTTCTGGAACGGCTGCTCGATGAAATAGGTGATGGGAAGTACCAGCCGACGCAGATCCCAGATGCGCACCACGACATAGGTCAACGTGATTTCCTCCACGCGGCCCCACTCGTTCTCCACGATCACCACGTCATCGAGGCGGATCGGTTGCGTGATGGCGATCTGGATTCCGGCCAGCAGGGTCGCAATGCTTTTCTGCGCCGCCAGGCCGATGATGATGCCCGCGATGCCCGCCGACGCCAGCAGGCTGACGCCCACCTGGCGGATGCCCTCGAAGGTCATCAGCATGAACGACACCGAGGCGATGGCCACCACGGTGAGCAGCACTTTCTCGAGAACCTGGATTTGCGTGTAAACCTTTCTCGCCTGCAGGTTGTCGCTGACCGTGACATCGTGGCGCGACAACAGGAAGTCGCGCATCAGGCGGATCAGGTTCACGAAGAGGTATGACACCGATCCGATGAACAGAAGGCTGGCGGCATGGTTGAGGATGGCCAGCGGTTGCTCCGACATGCGCAGCGACGGCGCGACCATGTTCAGGATCAGCAGGGGAAACAGCAGCCGGCTGGGATTGCGTGCGTATTGCAGGGCCTTTGGGCCCCACACGCCTCCGGTTTTCGCGGCGACGCGCCCGAGGATCCAGAACAAGGCGCCGTGGATGAGGTACCCGGCTGCGAAGGCGGCGACCAGAAGGCCGGCCGAGACGGTCACATCACGCCAGGCATCCAGTTCCATCAGGGTGTTCAGGTATTCCATGGGCTATTCCTTTCTCGTGATGCGCAGGCGGGGGACTTGCTTCAGTGTAACAAGCCCTTCGGGACAGTCAACCCGGAGTCCCCGCGCGAAGCCGGGACATCGAAGGATACCCCAATCAAAAACCCTCCCCGGTGCATCCGGAGAGGGTTTTCTGCAAGCTGTGCGCCAAGCTCTAAGCCTTGTGCAGCGTCTTTCCGCTGGAGTTCAGGTCGTCACAGGCTTCCTTGATGCGCTGGGCCATGCCCTTCTCGCCCAACTTCAGGAAGGCGCGCGGATCGTAGGCCTTCTTGTTGCCCACTTCACCGTCGATCTTCAACATGCCGTCGTAGTTCTTGAAGACATGGTCGACAACGGGACGCGAGAATGCGTACTGGGTGTCGGTGTCCACGTTCATCTTGATCACGCCGTAATCGAGCGTCTCGTGGATCTCTTCCTTGGTCGAGCCCGAGCCGCCGTGGAACACGAGGTCGAAGCGCGCGTTGTACTTCTTCTTGAGCGCGTCCTGGCCGTCCTTGAGGATGGTCGGCTTGAGCTTGACGTTGCCGGGTTTGTACACGCCGTGCACGTTTCCGAACGTAGCGGCGAACATGTAGCGGCCGCCGATGCTGTTCAGGGCCTCGTACACGCCGAGCATGTCCTCGGGGGTGGTGTAGAGCTTTTCGGCGGGCGCGTTCTCGTTGCTGACGCCGTCCTCTTCGCCGCCGACCACGCCGGCTTCGACCTCGAGGATGATCTCGTTCTCGGCGCAGAGCTTCATCAGCTCCTTGGCGATCTTCATGTTCTCTTCGAGCGGAAGCTCGGAACCGTCGAACATGTGGCTGTTGAAGAGGTTGGGCAAACCGGCGGCGCGGCGGCGGGCGGTTTCCGCGATGAGGGGCTTCATGAAGCTGTCGACCTTGTTCGGCTGGCAGTGGTCTGTGTGCAGGGCGATGCGCACGGGGTAGTGCTTGGCCATGCGGTGCACGTGCTCGGCCACCGAAATCGCGCCCTCGACCATGTCCTTGACGTAGGAGCCGGAAGCGTGCGCGCCGCCGCCGTGCGAGAGCTGGATGATACCGTCGGACTTGGCCTCGGCGAAGCCGAGCAGGGCCGCGTTGGCGGTCTCGATGTTGGAGACGTTGATGGCGGGGTAGGCGTATTTGTTCTTGTTCGCCGAGTCCAGCATTTCGCAATATTCTTTGTAGTTGACGACGGGCATGAATGCTCCTGGTTTCTGGCCTTCTTGAGGTCGTTTCGGGGGGCTTTTGGGAGCGTGACAAGGTAGAAACAGGGGGGGAGATGCTCAATGGACAGGGGAAAATGGACAATACAACAATACAGCAATAGAACAATGCAACAAAGGGGTAATGGGATGGGGCCGACTAGGACTGAATAGGGGACAGGGGGCCACCTAAGAAGTACCGAATGCTAAGGCCGAGAATGCGGGTAAGGCTCCATTGCTCTATTGCTGTACTGCGGTATTGACCTGCCCCATTTCCCCCTTCCCCCTTCCTATTTTCCGGCCCATGTCCGAATTGATCGATTCCCTGTTGGCCAAGGCCGGTGCCGATGGCGGTTCCGGAGAGGGTGGCGCGGCGGGCGGGGAACGGAAGTCCTACACCGTCGAGCAGTACAACCGCGCGGTCGAGAAGCGGATGAAGGAGTTTCCCAAGACCTGGGTCAAGGGCGTGCTCACCCAGGTCGATGCCCGCGGCAAGGCCGTGTACATGACGTTGGCCGACTTCGCAGAGGGCGACGCCCGGCCCAAGGCGGTGCTCAGCGTGATGATGTGGGCGTGGGATTTCGACGCCTTTTCGGCCCGGTTCGCGCAGCTTCCGACTCCCTTCGAGATCCGCACCGAGCTCAAGGTGTCCTTTCTGCTCGAATCGAGCTTCTATGTTCCGACAGGACGGTTTCAACCCAAAGTTGTTGATGTCGATGAGTCCTTTACTTTAGGCGAGTTGGCACGGACACGTCAGAAAATTCTTGAAACCCTGCGCCGCGAAGGCTTGCTGGAACGGAACAAGCAGAGGGTTCTCTCCGAGGTCCCCCTGCGCATCGGGCTCGTGTCGGCGCGCGGTTCCGCGGCCTTCCAGGACTTTACCACCGTCCTGCTGGCCTCGGGATATTCCTTCGACATCGTCTTCGCCGAAGCGCGCATGCAGGGGCAGGCCACGGAAGACACGGTCACCGCCGCCATCGCCTCTCTATCAAGGGAATCCCTTGACGTCATTTGCGTGGTGCGAGGCGGTGGCTCCAAGACGGATCTGGTGTTCTTCGATTCGGAGAAGATCTGCCGTGCGATCGCGACTTGCCCTGTTCCCGTGCTCACAGGCATCGGCCATGAAATCGATCGCTCTCTGGCTGATATTGTCGCGTATCAGGATTTGCTGACGCCGACGGATTGCGCGAAGTTTCTCGAGGGGTTGGCCGAGGATGCCTGGAACGCCGTCGTCCGCACGGCTGCCGGTCTCAGGGAGGCTTGGGAGTCCGCCCGACGTGACGAAGGCGAACGTATCGTGCGCAGCGCGGGTCGCGTGCGTGTTGCCTGGGATGCCCGTGCGCGCCGCGAAGACCAGACGCAGCGCGAGATCCTTCGGGGGGTGATTCATGCAACCCATCGATTTTTCAGGAGTTGCAAGGAAAAGGTTCAGCTTGATACCGTGGGTTTGCAGCGCGGTCCCGGGAAGATCGTACGTGTGGAGCGGGTGGGGCTCGACCTCAAGGAGCGCTTGCTTCAGGCCTCGGATCCGGTGGCCTTGCTGAAGCGTGGCTTCGCCCAGGTCGTGACGGCATCGGGCAACTGGTTGCGTGCGGCAAGCGATGCGAAGCCCGGAGATGCCGTGCGTATCCGGTTGGCTGATGGCATTTTGGACGCCCGGGTCGAATCGGTCGAAGCAGTCGAAACAACGGAACCCAAAGATTCCAGGGAGACACAATGAGCAAGGAAAAAGTCCCGACCTCCGATGCGTCGGATTTGAGTTACACCGAGGCCATCAAGCGCCTCGACGATATCCTGGAGGACATCGACCAAAGCCGCGTGCCCATCGACGCGCTGGCCGGTCGTGTGGTCGAAGCCGCGGCTTTGCTGAAGCGTTGCAAGAGCGTGTTGACCGAGACCGAAGCCAAGGTGCGCGACGTGCTGCAGGAGCTGGAGGGGGATTTTGGGGAGGACGGGGAAAAGGATCTGTAAGGGCGAGCCGCGGCTCGCCCTTACACGTTTGGATCGGCCACCCTCATGGACACGATCGCCCCCATCGTCGCCGACGTCTTTGGACTGACGTGCCGCGAGTATGCCGCCCTGCGCTGCACCGCCTATCGCTGGGGTGTGCTGGCTCCCGAGGCGATCGATATCCTGCGCCGTGCTCGCGACGAGGTTTGGTCGATGGAAAAGCTGGCCGAGCATTTGAACGCCCCCGTCACCGAGGCGCGGGATCGTTACCGGAGGTTTCTCATGTCCGAGAAAGTCAACGCGGGCGGCGCGACGCCCGATCGCATTCATGTGCTGTTCCGCGAGTGGCTCGAGCCTTTCGAGTCCAATGAGCGCAAGCGCAGGGAGTTTGCGAACGACTTGGCGCGCCTGCTTTCGAGTCAGTTGCACGCCGCGGCCGAGGCAGGGGAGACGCTGGCGGATGTGATCGATTCACTGGAGAACTCAGGAGGCGGGGGGCCGGTTTCCGGGCGTCCCTCCGCCGGGGATCCCGATGCGGGCGACCGCCTTGCCTGGGGCCCGCAGTGGAAGGATTAGCCCCCCGCCCCCGGGGGGGGGGGGGAAGTCGGTCGTTTGAGTCGGTAGACGGTACCTGGCAGACCCTCGGCGCGGACACGGAACTGTTTACGGAGAACTCAGGATCGTGCCGGCGTTACCCACGGCGACAAGCCGCGTTCCCGTCGAGATGACGGAGCGCAACGTGGCCGATGTTCCGGATTCCCGCTGTGTCCACGTGATGCCGTCCGGGGAGGTCAAAACGGTCCCGGCTCCTCCCACGGCGACGAGTCGCGTACCCGTCCACGTCACGGATTGCAAGGTCGCCGAAGTACCGGATTCCCGCTGTGTCCACGTGACGCCGTCCGGGGAGGTTAAAACGGTCCCGGCTCCTCCCGCGGCGACGAGTCGTGTTCCCGTCCACGTCACGGATCGCAAGGTCGCCGAAGTTCCGGATTCCCGTTGTGTCCATGTGACACCGTTCGGTGAGGTCATCACAGCGCCGGAAAACCCCACGGCGACGAATTGCGTTCCGGCCCACGTCACAGAATAAAACCAAGGCAATGAGGTGGATATCCGTTGCGTCCATGTGACACCGTCCGACGAGGTCAAGACAGCACCGCCCACGACGACGTGTTGGGTTCCATTCCATGCCACGGAGTAAAATGCCAGCGAGCTTGCGGCCCTGCGTTCGATCCAGGTAATGCCGTCCGATGAGGAGAAAATGGCGGACGCGATGCCGACGATTTGCGTCTCGGCCCACGTCACGGATTGAAACCCCGTACCCGAGATTCCGGACACTTGCTCCGTCCAGGTGATGCCGTCCGGGGAGGTCAGGACTGCACCGTATGCGGTTCCTCCCACGGCAACGAGTTGGGTTCCGGTCCAGGCCACGGAGGCCAAATCCGCCGAGGTTCCGGACGTGTGTTGTGTCCATTGAACTCCCGTGGAATCCCCGGATGAAGCTTTTCCCGAGCCGCCATCGAAGAGGCAGCCGGAAAAAACCAGGCAACCCGCAAGGATTGTCGGGGAAAATTTCGCTGTCATCATATGCGAAGGGAGTCCTGTCCCATCGAAGTTACCGTGACAGTTTTAGTTTGTGTGACAGTTTTTAAAAAATAAATTACGGGAGTCGTGATATTCCGGCCCCGGTTCGCCGTACCGGATCTCCGTCGCGATGATGCAGGACTCGCGCATTGCCGCAAGCGCCCTGAATTCCGGGCCTGACACGCAAAGTCCTCGCTACCGACTCACCGCCCTCCGGTTCGCCCACTGGTCCGCCGCCACTGCGGTGACGAGGATGAGTCCCAAAATGATCTTTTGAATGGTCGACGCGACCCCCATCTGTTCCATGCCGTTCAGGATCGACGCCATCAACAGCGCGCCCAGCACCGACATCCACACGTTACCTGATCCGCCGCGCAGGCTGGTGCCGCCCAACACGCAGGCGGCGATAGCGTAGAGCTCAAGCTGGTCGCCCACGTCGGCCGCGCCCGCCATGAGCTGGGTGGTCGCGGTAAGGCCGGCCAGCCACGCCATCAGGCCCATCAACCCGAAGGCGAACAGCACCGTGGCGCGTACGGGGATCCCCGCATAGCGCGCGGCCTCGGCATTGCTGCCGAGTGCGAACACGTAGCGACCCGGGCGTGTCTTCACCGCGAGGAAATGACACAGGGCGGCCGCCGCGCCCAGCGCCAGCACGGAGTAGGGAATACCGCGATCCTGTTCCGCGACCATGGTCATTCCGAGCACTGCGGCAGCGGCGAGGAGCGCGGGCAGGCGGTGCTCCTTCGAGGACAACGCGACGATAAGCGCGGCCACGGCGACCGTGAGCAACCACGCGACGGCGCCTTGCAGGTGACCGTGCCCGAGCAACAGCAAGGTCTCGTCGCGGATGGGAATGACCGGATTGGCGAGATGTTGCTTGAGGCCCATGTAGGCAAGCAGGCCGCTCAAAGTCACGATGAAGGAAGGGACACGCAAATACGCCACGAACACGCCGTGCAACGACCCTGCGGCGATGCCAAGCAACGCGCTGGTGACGAGCGCGAAGCCGAGGGGCCAGCCCGAGGCAAGGAGCAGGGCGTTGGCCGCGCCGAGAAATCCGAGCAGCGAGCCTACCGAGAGATCAATGTGCCCCGACCCGATCACCAGGGTCATTCCCGCGGCCAGGATGCCCACCACGCTCAGGTACTTGAACAGGTTCACCATGTTTCCGGCGGTGAGCACCGCGCCTTCGGAAAGAAAATGGAAGAGCACCCAGATCAGGGGCACGGCGATGAGCAGGACAAGCGCGCGTTTCATGCGGGGGCATCCTTCGCGGAAAAGGCCTCGTCAGGGGACTCCGGGAGTCCTCCGGCGGCGAGGGCCAGGGTGGATTCAAGGGACAGTTCGGACGCGGGCCGCTCGGCCACGGTGCGGCCGCCGCGCAGCACGATCACGCGTCCGGCGAGGCGCAACACTTCTTCCGTCTCGGACGAGATCAGCAGAATGCCCATGCCCTCGCCGGCGAGGTGGCGTATGAGCGCATAGATCTCTTCCTTCGCGCCGACGTCGACGCCGCGCGTCGGTTCGTCCAGAATGAGAATGCGCGGCCGGGCAAGCAGCGCGCGGCCGAACAGTGATTTCTGCTGGTTGCCGCCGGAAAGATGCGCCATGGGAAAATCGGTGCCCGGAGTCTTGACGCGCAGCGCGTCGATTTGCGCGGCGACGGCTTCGCGCTCGCGACCTTGGTCGGGAATCATGCCGAGGGAGGCGTCCGGACAAAATGCGCGCAGCGCCGAGCAGGTCATGTTCACACGCACGCATTTGTCGGGGAAGATTCCCTTGCCGCGCCGGTCTTCACCGAGGAGGGCGATGCCGTGGCGCAAGGCGTGGCGCGCGTCGCGGGGAGTGTAGGGGCGGCCCTCGATGCGGAGTTCGCCGTGCCCGCGCACCGGGTACAGCCCGCACAGGCTTTCCGCCAGCTCGGTGCGACCCGCGCCCATCAGTCCCGCGAGGCCGACGATTTCTCCGGCGCGCAGATCGAAGGAGACGGCCTCGACGGCGTTCTTGCGCGGGTTCGTGTCGGAGGGAACGGTCCAGTCGCGGAGGGAGAGGAGGGAAGGAGAAGAACGGGAAATGGACAATGGGAAGTGGGAAGTGGAGAGGGCGTTGCCTGTTCCTTTTTCCATTTCCCATTTCCCATTGTCCATTCTGCCACCGACCATCATCGACACCACGCGCGTCATCTCGATGCCGGAACCCTCGAGCGTTCCCTCGCTGCGACCGTTGCGCAACACGGTGACGCGGTCCGCGAGGCGTTTCACTTCGTCGAGTCGGTGCGAGATGTAGAGAAGTCCATAGCCTTTGGCACGCAACGCGCGCAGGACTTCCTCAAGCCGCGCGGTCTCGCGCGCACTGAGCGCGGACGTCGGCTCGTCGAGGATTAGTACGCGCCCCCCAAACGGAATGGAATGCACCGGGGCACCGGAGGCCGACGCCGTACCGCGCCGCTCGCAGCCTGGCGTGCGCAGCGCGCGTGCGATTTCCACCATTTGCTGCAGCCCCACCGGCAAGGAACCGACCGGCGCGCGCGGATCGATGTCATCGAGTCCCAGCTGCGCCAGCGCGGCCCGGGTTTCCGATTCCATGCGGGCCCCGTCCAGCAATGCGTACTTCAGGGGTTCCCCCCCCAAAAAAAAGTTGGCGGCAACCGACAAGTCGTTGCACAGCGCGAGTTCCTGGTGGATGACGCGGATGCCGACTTTCAGTGCGTCGGCAGGGCCGGAAAAGCGGCAGGGGGTTCCCTCCAGCGTCAGCTCTCCGCCATGGGATCCGTGGGGGATGACGCCGCCGAGAATCTTGATGAGGGTCGATTTGCCCGCGCCGTTTTCACCGCACAGCGCGTGGATTTCTCCGGCGCGCAGGTCGAAGTCGACCCCGTCGAGCGCCCGCACGCCGGGATACGACATCGACAGGCGGCGTGCGGTCAACAGCATGGTTGTCGGCAGATGTTGAAGCAGGGTTGTCCGCCAGAGGCGGACGCCCCTACTTCGCGAGGTTGATCACTCCCGCGAACAGTGCATCGGCCAAGGCGTTCTTGCCAAGCCGCTCGAAGATCTCGAACTGGCAGAACACCAGCTTGCCCTTGCCATGCGGCAAGACGGCGAGATCGGCACCCCAGCGCACTTTGTGCTTGGCGCCCGGCGTCCCGTTGATGTTCAGGCTGCCGGCGTGAACTTCCGCGGCGTCCGCGAGACCGTCGATGCTGCAGACGGGTTGCACTTCGGCGAAGGTCTCGTCGAGCAGGCCCGGCGCGGGCAGGTCCTTGAAGACGGGGCTTTTGCCCAGCCAGTGGTAGTTGCCTTGCGGCCCGCCCGCGGAGCGGATTCCGGAGAGGCCGGAGGGGAAGCCTTTGAGGCCCTGGACCCGCTTGACGTCTTCTTCATTCAACGCGCCGAGTACCAGCGCGCCGCCCTGCGAGGCGCGCTCCAGCGCCTTCTTGAGCGCGGAATCGGAAACATCGTGCAGGCCGGTGGCCACGGTGATCGGGGCCTCCTCGGCGGCGGAGAAGGTGACCGTGTCGGGGAAGGTTCCCAGCAAGGAGACTTTCTTGAGCACGTTGTCGAGCTTGACTTCGGGCGGAACGAGGAAAACCTCTTCCGTGCGATCGAGCTCTTTGTTGTTGCGGGTCAGCGTAAGATCGAAGGTGAAGCGGCCGCGTTCGAAACCCACGGGGAACTTGAAGGTGCCGGCGGAATTGAAGCCCGGCTTGGCCTTGCCTTTCACCGACTCCTGGTGCCACACGCGGCCGTTGGGGCCTTTCACGCGGAATTGGACGGCGTAGTCGCCGAGGTGCCCCTCGTTGATGAGATGCACCTTGACCGAGGCGGAGCTTCCGGAGTAGGGTGTCCGCTCTTCGACTTCCGCGAACATGACGATGGTGCGATTGGCCAGCTTCAGGGATTCCAGGAATTCCTGCTTGGGGGTACGCATCCAGTCGAACACGCCTGTGAAGCGCAGACCTTGGTCCAGGGCATTCTCGAGGAAGTAGCCGGAGATCTGCGTATTGCTGAGCAGCGCCTCGATCTGGCGTGTCACCGACTGGCGGCCGAGGGTATCGGCGTCATCGAAAAAGTTCTGTGCGGTTTTCCAGAAGGTGAGGCCGCGATCCTTGATACCCTGGTCGATCTCCTGCACGAGCTTCACGAGGTCCTTGCAGTCCGTCGAGGAAGAGAACTTCTTCGCCGACTCCAACAGGGCCTCGGTATTGCCGAAGACCGGCACGCCGATTCCGTCGACGAGCACCTTGCCGGCCACCTGCTCCTTGAGGTAGCTGTAGCGCTCCCAGAACGACTTGTTGCCGTGAATGCCGTCGGAGACGGCCTTGCCGTCCTTCGAGGTGCAGTAGGAGGTCATCATCGCATAGCTGCGCTGCGCCAGCGGGTACCCCAAACGGATTTTGTGGCCTTCGAAGGGCACGATTTGCGCCGACACGGGCTCATAAACCTTGCCGAGGTCGACCTTGCCGCCGCCCTGGTTGTCGAGGTGCACCGAACCGAGGTTCGAGAACACCGGCCGGGTCGGATCCAGGTCGGCCGCGAGGCGGAGCATTTTGTTGCCGTTCTCGAGAGCGAGAGAGCCGTTCTCCGAGGCGACCACCCAGCCGAAGACGGAGGGATGGTGGCTGTCACGTTCGATCAGCGCCTGCAGCTGGGCCTTCACGGAGTCCACGCCCTCGCGGCTTGACTTTTGATTGTACGCCGAGGTCTCCTGCAACACAAGCAACCCGATCTCGTCGCAGATGTCGAGGACTTCGGGGGGCAACGGGGTTCCGAAGCCGCGGATCAGGTTGAAGCCGGCATCCTTGAGCGCCAGCAACTCCTTGCGAATGTCCACGGAGGAGTGGGGGAGCCCGTTGCGGAAGTTGAAGAACCAGGGGTACCCCGTGCCGCGCACCTTGAAGTTCGAATGGTTCAGGCGGAAGGTGCCTTTGTCCACCTCGACGCCGCGCATGCCGAAGCGGACGCTTGCGATCGGGCTCCCCGGAATGCGAACCTGAAGCGTGTACAGCTCTGGCTTCGTCGGACTCCACGGTTTGCCGCCGTCGAGTTGCAGGGTGATCAGGTAGGAGCTGTTCTCCTTGTCGAGGCGGATGTTCTTCACCAAAGTCTGGGTTTCGCCGCCCGGGTTGGTGATGTCGAAGGCTGCTTCGGCCTGGAAGCTGCGCGCATTCGAGAAGCGGAGTTCCACCGTGATGCGATCGGCCTCGTAGTCGGGCAGCACGTTGACGGAACGGATCACGGCCTTGGCGGCGGTCTGCAGCTCCACCGGCGCGAGCAGGCCCGCGTACGGCGCGCGCTGGTACGAGTTCCCCAACGGGAGTTCGTTGGCTTCGTGCTCCCCGAGACGCCCGTGCTTGTCGGTGGCTTGCACGCGCACCACCAGGAGGTTGCTTTCCGTCGGCTTGATGTTTTTGCCGGCATCGATGTCGTAGGGGGCGTGTCCGAAGTGACGGGAACCGAGCTCCTCGCCGTTCAGCCATACCGTGCAGTGGGGGTGGGCCGAATGGAGGCGCAGCATGAAACGCTTGGCCACATCCTTTTTGTCGAGCGTGAACTCACGGAAGTAGAAGGCCACGGAGGCGCTTTCAGGGTTCGGTTCCTCCGTGAAGTGGTGGGGCACGGTCACCTTGCGGGTGTTTTCGGGCTTCAGCCTGAACCACTGTCCGGCGATGCCTTCGTCGGCAACGTCAAAGCAAAATTCCCAACCGTCTTCCAAGCGAATGATCTCGGCCATGCGACTCCCTGAATCGGTGTGACCCCCGTCCGCAGGCGCGGTCAGAGGCGTTTCACCGCGAATTGACAAGGTGAGCCAAGATAGGAAAATGTCGGGACTTTTGCCTGAAATCGGGACAAAACCTCAACTTGCAATGAACGGGAGAGCTCCTTTTACATGCTTGGGATCCCGCTTCAGGCAAAAAAATCCCCCCCGGCCCGAAGGCGCGGGAGGGATGCACCCCATCCGGAGGTGAACTTCGGATCAAGCCTTGATGTCTTCTCCGTCGAGTTCGAAGCGAGGCTTCTTCTTCAACTGAAGGCGGCGTCCGTGCTGCACGTCGTCGTTGCCGGAGCCTACGAAGGTGTCGGAATCATCATTCTTCGTGGAGGAGCGCGCTTCGCGGGCCTCGTCGTTCCCGGCAAGGTTCGGCAGGGGACGGCGGGGAGACAGGGGGGCCTGTTCCTGGGCCGCCGCAGCCGCAGGAGCGGCTGCCTGGGGCGCCGACTCGCGGACTTCGCTACGCGGTTCCCGTGCTTCACGAGGCTCGCGGGCATCGTTGTTGTCCATCAACTCGCGCTGGGGACGGTCACCGCCGCGCTCACGGCCGTCACGGTTGCGATCACGATCGCGTCCGCGACCACGGCCGCCGCGCTCGCCGTCATTACGGTCACGTCCTTCGCCGCGGCCGCCTTCGGCGCGCTCCGGGCGATCACCGCGATCGGAACGTTCTGCGCGCTCCGGACGGTCGCCACGGCCTTCCTGGCCATCACGGTCACGCCCGCGACCACGGCCGCGGCCACGGCCGCCTTCGCCGCGCTCCGGGCGATCACCGCGATCGGAACGTTCTGCACGCTCCGGACGGTCGCCGCGACCTTCCTGGCCGCCACGGCGGTTGCGATCCAGGGCCTCGTCAAGCTTGACGGGCTTCAGGCGGAGTTGGGGGGACATTTTCTTGACAACGGGTTGTTGGAGCAGGTAGTGGATGGTTTTGATTTTGGCCGCGAGATACAATCCCACGATCAAGGTGGCGGCCACGAGGGCCAGAATGAGATAGGTCAAGGTGGTTTCCATGCGGAAGGTTCCTGGTTCTATGTGTTCCGGTTCCGTGCCGGGGCCCGCGCTTCGCTGAAGGGCGGGGATTGTGGCCGGTGCACCGGAGTCGCGTCCTGATTGGTATTGCCGCCTCCCCGTGGACGCGGAAAAATTCCGGGCGAGGGGCGCGGTACCGAAGTGTTTGAACCGGGTGTTCGGGATTTGGATCGCCTGTGGGTTCCGCGTCCGGCCTTCCGGTTCCGTCTTCGACTGTCGTGAAGAGGGGAGATGGAAGGGGGATGGCGGGGCGTCACATGGTTGCCCGTACACCTGAAAACCGCGATCGTCGCGTGAAGCGAGGATGTTGCGGGGGTGCCAATCGGACGATCGACGAAAAAACCGCTAAAACCTGGCTCAATGCGGCCCAATGGCCTGCAAGTACCGTGAGGGAAGTTAACTCCCCCGAAGAATGTTTTCAACAAAATCTGGTGAACTGATTGACACATGATTATTTGTGCAGTATATTCCGGGCAGAATTTCACCCCGGAGGTTCCCCGTGAGCACCGTGAAGCCCCAGTCCGGCCCCGCCGCTAATCCTGCAAAAGAAACCCGTAAAGCCCTGACTGCGCGCCAGCGCGAGGTTTTTGAGTTCATCAAGGATCGCATCCAGTCAGACAGCCGCCCGCCCACGCTGCGCGAGATCGGCATCCGTTTCGACATCACCTCCACCAATGGCGTGCGCAGCATTCTGCATGCCCTGGCGAAGAAGGGGTATATCGAGCGTTCGCCCAAGCTTTCGCGAGGGATCGACCTGCCCGAGATGGAGAAGGCGGCGGCCGAAACGGCCCGTGAAGGTGCCGTGGAAGTTCCCATCCTGGGACGGGTCGCGGCGGGAACTCCCATTCTTGCAGTGGAGAACCTTGAGGGGACCGTGGTTGTCGACCGCGACTTCCTCATGCGCCAGGAAAACGTCTTTGCCCTCAAGGTGCAGGGCGACAGCATGAAGGACGCCGGCATCATGGACGGCGACCTGCTCTTCGCGCGTCAGCAACGCACCGCCGAGCGCGGTCAGATCGTGGTGGCCCTGTTGGGCGAGGAAACCACGGTGAAGTACTACTACCCCGAAGGCACCTATGTGCGCCTGCAGCCCGCCAACGACGCCTACGGCCCCATCATCGTGGGGCAAGATATTGTGGACTTCTCCGTACTGGGCCGCGTGATCGGGATCATGAGAAACTATCGGTAATCGGGCGTGTCGCTGTGTAGGGACGATGCATGCATCGTCCCTACGGGGTTTGTCGTGGATCAGGCACCTTTGCCAGTTCTTCTCTCACGGCGACGTCATCTTCTTCCACGTTTATCATCGCGCGCCATTCCGCGGAGAGCGGGGCGCCGGTGTTGCGCATGGCGATGAGCACGTTGCGCAGCAGCGCCTGCCGCCCGGCGCGGGGCAGGGGCGTGTGGCGCAGCAGGCTGCGGAAGCCGCCGCCCTTACGGAGCAGCTTGAGCCAGTCTTCCGGGGTGCGCGGCCAGTCGTCCTGCGCAAGGGGTTCTTCCCCGACGGCGGACGCGGGGTGCGCGCGCCCGGGCTTGCGGTTCCAGGGACAGACGTCCTGGCAGATGTCGCAGCCGTAGATCCAGTTCCCGAACTTTGAGGACATGTCTTCCGGGATGCTTCCCTTGTGCTCGATGGTCCAGTAGCTGATGCATTTGCCCGCGTCGAGTTTCCCCGGCGCGATGAGGGCGTCGGTGGGGCACGCGTCGAGGCAGGCGGTGCAACCTCCGCAGAAATCGGCCGTGGGGCGCGGGGGCGCGTCGAGATCGACGTCAAGCAGAAAGCCGGCGAGCAGGAATCCGGAGCCGTGCTTGCGGTGGAGGAGGGTGGCGTTCTTGCCGCGCCAGCCGAGGCCGGCCTCGGCGGCGAAGTCGCGCTCGAACACCGGGCTGGTGTCGCAGAATCGCAGGAACTTCGTGCCGGGGGATTCGGCCTTCAATCGCTCTTCGCAGCGGTCCAGGATACGGTGGCAAACGCGGTGGTAATCCTTGCCGCGCGCGTAGGCGGCGACACGGAAGGCTCCGGTATCGACGCCGAAAGGAACGGGTTGGCGCAGCGAGAACAGGATGATGGTTTTGGCCCACGCGGCAAAGGCGACCGGATCGCGGCGCTCGGGCGGCGCTGCTGCGACTGGCGGACCTGCTGCTGCTGTTGCCGGCCATCCCGTTGCTGCTGTTCCTCGCGGCGCTGTACGACGTCGGCCCGATCGCGCTCGGGTTGGTGCTGGGCGTCAGCTCCGGGCTCGGCCCGAGTGCGTTGGTCCTGCACGCCCACGCGGAGCGCATCGCGGCGGCGCCGTTCATCGAGGCATCGCGGGCGATCGGTGCCGGCACGGCGCGGATCGCGCGGGTGCACGTCATCCCCGCACTGCTGCCCATGACGTGGTTGACGGTGCTGTTC
>JBJHDK010000054.1:0-15989 GCA_050486505.1 Fibrobacteria bacterium
CGGCGTGGGCGGACTGCGCGCCGGCGCCATCGAGACCACCTTCAAGGACGAGACCGAGACCGACCTGTTCGGCGAGCAGGCCGTGCTCTGCGGCGGCGTGTCCGAACTGGTGAAGGCCGGCTTCGAAACCCTGACCGAAGCCGGTTACCCCGAGGAACTGGCCTACTTCGAGTGCCTGCATGAGCTGAAGCTCATCGTCGACCTGTTCTACCAGGGCGGCCTCTCCTACATGCGCTACTCCGTGTCGAACACGGCCGAGTACGGCGACATGGTCACCGGTCCGCGCATCGTCAACGCCAAGACCAAGGCCGAGATGAAGAAGGTGCTGAAGGAGATCCAGAACGGAAAGTTCGCGAAAGGCTTCCTCGCCGAGCTGCAAAGCGGCGGCAAGAAGTTCCGCGCATGGGAAGCGAAGGAGAAGAAGCACCCGATCGAGGTCGTGGGCCGCAAGCTTCGCAAGAACATGAAGTGGATCGACTCGAAAGAGGTCTAGCCCGTCTCTGTAGGGGCGACTCGTCGAGTCACCCGCACACGAGGACCCGGGGTAACCCGGGTCTTTTTTGTTGGGCGCGTGGGGAAGCGCGTTCCGTACTATCCATCGCGCCATGAATCTTGTCACCAGGGACAACCGGAATCGATTGGATCGCGGGCGAGACAACGCCTCGCCCCTACGAATCGTGCGATATCCATGAGTGCTCTTTGACGTCTGGAAATGTACGGGCAGGTGCCGCCTCGCCCATAGTCCCAATACCTATTTTCCCCCTCGTGCTCTTCCCTGAAAAACAACCCGTTCGCAACCCTTCCCTGCTGGATGCTTCCCGATCGCTGCTGGTCGTGCTCGATGCGCAGGAACGGTTCTGCGGCGCGGTTGAAAACATGGAGGCCGTGGGAGCGCGTATCGCCTTGCTGGCTAAGGCCGCCACGCGCTTGAACATCCCCGCGCTGCTCACGGAACAGTACCCCAAAGCCCTGGGCCCGACCCTCGCCCCCGTCAGGGAGGCGTTGCCGGAGAACACCCCCATTTTTGAAAAGCTCGCCTTCAGCGCCTGCGATGTTCCCGCATGGGGAGACGCCCTGAAAGCTTCGGCCCGCGATCAGGTCGTGCTCTGCGGCGTGGAGGCGCACGTCTGCGTGCTGCAGACGGCACTTGATCTCGCGGGAAGTTCAGGCCTTGCGGTGTATGTCGCGGAGGACGCTGTGTCGTCGCGCAAGGCGTCGGACAAGGCAGCGGCGCTGCGCCGGTTGGAGTCACACGGGGTGCAGGTCGTCTCAACGGAGATGGTCGTCTTCGAGTGGCTACGCCGCGCCGGGACGACCGAGTTCAAGGAGTTGCAGGGGTTGATCAAATAAAGTGCACGCCAGGTCGGCAGTAAAATCACGATCCTGATGACGCGAACTCACCGCTCCGAATCGGCATCCTCGTGATCCTCGTCGTCGTCATCGGGCAAAGCGGGAAACGCCACGATGCTGACATCGCCTCCCCGCTCTTCCACCTTCTTGCGAATGCGGTAGAATTCATCGAGACGCGCGTGAAAGCCCTTGGCATCATCATCGGTGATGCCGTTGCTGATCAGGAACTCGCACACCTCGATCGCCCGGGCCAGATTGCGCTGGTTCTGGTAGTACGTGATCAGCGCCTTGCATTGCACGGCGACGAACTTGGGATTGTACTCGTATCGGGGCAGCGTGTCGCGCAGGAAGTTGAGCGAAAATTCGGTCAGATCTTCCTTGCTCATGCGAGACTTGCTTTCCTTGATCTTGAAGGTGAGTTGATCAAGAAACTCGTGCGCCGCTTCAACTTTTTCGAAAAAAGGCATGGAAGAATTTTGCCAGTCGAGGAAGTCCTGCAAAACGCTGATGTCGTCATCGCGCAGGCGTTCCAGCGCTTTCTCCAGAAAGCCATCGGCGACGGGTGCGGAAACGTTGGAATCCATGGATTGGCGAAGTTAACACCCTCAACGCCCCGGGGCAAGAACGCGAAGCCTGATGAAGCTACCTTTTCCCCTCCATGTTCCTTGACGAAGCATTCATCGAAGTCCTCGCGGGCAAGGGCGGCGACGGCATGGTCGCCTTCCGGCACGAAAAATATGTGCCCATGGGCGGCCCATGCGGAGGCAACGGCGGCAAGGGCGGCGACATCGTGCTCGTCGCCAGCAAGGACGTCCACACCCTGTACGACATCGGGCAAAACCGGATTTTCCGGGCGGGGCACGGTGAAAAAGGCGGCACGGGCGACTGCACCGGCCGTAGCGGCGAGGACCGCGTCATTCTGCTTCCGGTGGGGACATTGGTCAAGGACGCCGGTTCCGGAGAAATCCTGGTCGACCTCAAGCGCAAGGGTCAAAAAGCCGTGATCGCGCGTGGCGGACGCGGCGGGGTAGGCAACACGGCATTCAAAAGTTCCAGGAACCAGGCCCCGCGACAATCCACGCCGGGCGCACCGGGTGAACAGCGCAAGCTTTCCCTCGAACTCAAGTTGTTGGCTGACTGCGGGTTGGTGGGCTTTCCGAACGCGGGCAAGAGTTCCTTGATCCGCAAAGTCTCCGCCGCAACACCCAAGGTCGCCGATTACCCGTTCACGACCCTCAAGCCGGCTCTCGGCGTGGTCAGCATCGGACCCACCGCGAGCTTCGTGCTGGTCGACATCCCCGGGCTGATCGAAGGCGCCGCAGAAGGCAAGGGCCTTGGACACCGCTTCCTGCGCCACATCGAGCGAACCCGCTGCCTAGTCTACACGATCGAGGCTGCGGGCAAGGAGTCGTACAACCAGTACAAGATCCTGCGAAAAGAACTGGAAAAGTTCCACCCGCTGCTTCTCGAGAAGCCCAAGCTCGTCGTCCTTACGAAGAACGACCTCGGTGAGTTCCCCGTGGACGCGCGCTTCAAGAAAGAGAAATGCCCTGTCATCCTGACATCATCGATCACGGGACTGGGGCTCGAGGCTTTCAAGCGCGAAGCTTATGCCTTGTCGCGCGGCTCCCGTCCTTCCGATGACGACGGGTGGGCCGGATAGTACTAGATTCGGGACGTGCCCAAAGTGCCTGACAAGCCCCGGCGCGCGCGCCACAAACCCTTTCTCTCGTCCCGTGCACGCCTTCTCGTGCTCGTGGCGCTGCTGGTCGCCGTTCCGGCAGCCGTCGCTTCGTACGCGCTGTGGGGGCGCCCCATCAGCTTCATCGCCCATGACGAGCAACAACGCGTGCTGTACGAGGTTCCGGAAAACATTCCGGTTTCACGGCTCGTCGAGGACCTGCATGAGCGCAAGCTCATCGCATTCCCGAACGTCTTGCGGGCGGTGTTGCGCTTGACAGGCTGGGAAACCCGGGTGCGTGCCGGCTTTTACTACCTGCAGCCCCGTAATTCGGTGATGGAAATCGCCCGCAAGTTGACTTCGGGTGAAATGGCCACGCGCACCATCATCGTGACGGAAGGCAAGACCACGTGGGAAACCTACGAGACCCTCAAGCGCCATTTCCCAAAGCTCGACTCACTGGTCTTCGACTCCTTGGCGAGCTCGCCCGAATTCGCCCATTCGTTGGGCGTGGAAGCCGACGGACTCGAAGGCTACCTCTACCCCGACACCTACGTCGTTCCCTGGAGCCTGCGTGAGCGGGACATCCTGCGCATCATGGTGGCCCGGTTCCATGAAGTGCTGGCGGAGCTCCCGGTGGAGGGAAACGCCTTTGTGGAGCAGTACGGAATTCACGGACTCGTGACCCTCGCATCGATCGTTGAGAAGGAAGCCGCCGTCCGCCGCGAACAGCCCCTGATTGCAGGAGTCTTTCATAACCGGCTGCGGCAACGCTGGTCGCTCGGAGCCGATCCGACAGTGCGGTACGCCCTGAGAAAGCTCACCGGGCCCCTGACAACGGCCGACCTGAACATCGACTCCCCCTACAATACGCGTCGTTACAGGGGCCTCCCCCCCGGCCCGGTCGCAAGCCCTTCGCGGTCCGCGCTTCTCGCCACGCTCGAACCCGAGCAGACACGCAAGATGTTCTTCGTGGCGAAGGACGACGGTTCGCGCGAGCATTTCTTTTCGGTGACATACGCCGAGCACAACCGGTACCGACGAATGGCGGCGGAGAACCGGGCAGCCATGCGGCGTCAGATCGCCCAACGCGCTGCAGCGGCGGCTGAAGTGGAAATGGCCGAAGCCCCGGCGGATCGCACGGCCCCGGAAGCCTCCGGATCACCAACGGCTCCCGGCAGCGATCCGCGAATCACCCCGCCCCGGGATCGCGCCGGGAAAGACTGAAGCGTTCGCGCAACCCGACCGAAGTCGGAGACTTAAGCGTTTCTCTTTGCGAAGTCGCGCATCAGGTCGACCAGCGCCTGCACTCCATCGAGCCCCATCGCGTTGTAGATGCTGGCACGGAACCCCCCGACCGAACGGTGTCCCTTGAGGCCGGAGAGGCCCGCGGCCTCGGCTTCGGCCAGAAAGGTCTTGTCGAGTTCGGGCTTCGTCATCACGAAGGTGACGTTCATGCGCGAGCGGTCTTCGACCGCGCAGGTTCCCCTGAACAACGGGTTGGCGTCGATTTCCGCGTAAAGCGCCGCCGCTTTCTCCTCGTTGCGCTTCGCCATGCCCGCGACGCCGCCATTGGCCTTGGCCCACTTCAGCGTCTCGAGCGCCATGAAGATGGCGAAGGCCGGAGGCGTGTTGTACATCGACCCGTTCTCGGCGTGCAGCTTGTAATCAAGCATCGAAGGCAGCTTGCGAGGGGCCTTGCCGATCCAGTCCTTGCGGATGATGACCAAGGTGGCGCCCGCGATCCCCATGTTCTTCTGTGCTCCGGCATAGATCAGGCCGAACTTGCGCACGTCGACGGGACGGCTGAAGATGTCGCTGCTCATGTCCGAGATCAGGGGCACCGGCGACTCGGGAAACTCCTGCAACTGCGTGCCGAAGATGGTGTTGTTCGACGTGACATGCAGGTACTTGGCGTCCTCGGGAACCGAGTATCCCTTCGGGATGAAGTTGTAGTTGGCCTCCTTGCTCGAAGCCACCACGTTCACATTCCCGAACAGCTTCGCTTCCTTGATGGCCTTGGAAGCCCAGGTGCCGGTATCGGTGTATGCCGCCGTCTCGTTCTCGCCCAGCAGGTTCATGGGCACCATGGCGAATTGAAGGCTGGCTCCACCCTGCAGGAACAGCACTTCGTACTCGTCAGGCACATCGAGGAGATCGCGAACGTGCGCGCACGCGTCGGCCACCACTGCCTCGTATTCCTTGCTCCGATGAGAGATCTCCAGCAGGGACATGCCCATTCCCTGGAACTCGAGGCACGCACGGGATCCTGCTTCCATGGCCTCCCGGGGAAGGATGGCGGGGCCGGCGCTGAAGTTATAGACCTTTTTCATGGGGGGTTCCTTCGTGGTCAACGGGTTTTTGGGGAAGTGTTGTTGAATGGGCGACCCATGGGTCGCCCTTACTTGCGGTTGGGGCGGGTTTTGTACCCTGCCGTTGCGGTCGTCTGGATGCCTCCACGGGCGTTGAATATGCCCCGAACCTCCATTGAGAGCGGCTTGCAGGCCTTCACGCAGTCGGCCAGGACGCGGTTGACGACATGCTCGTGGAAGATGCCCAGATCCCGGAACGAATTGATGTACTCCTTGAAGCTCTTCAACTCGAGGCAAAGCTTGTTGGGGACATATGTGATCACCAAGGTTGCGAAGTCGGGCAGACCTGTCTTGGGGCAGATGCAGGTGAATTCAGGAACGCTGACCTCGAGGGTGGTGGCGCTTCCGGGATACATGAAGGCCCAGGTTTCGATCTCGGGCATGACCATGCCGGGGATGTGGTCCTGGCGACCTTCGTAAGAGGACGAGGGGCCTTCGACGGGTTTTGGGGGTGTCGTCCCCTTTCCCTGTATGGGCGACCGGCCGGTCGCCCTTACCTTGCGTTGTGACGTCACAGTTCCCCCTCCCCCAAAACCCGTTGTTCTCCGGTGGCCAGATCCTTGACCTCATGGCTTCCTGCCGGCGCGCGGTCCGATCCGAAGAACAGGATTTTCTTGGCGCCGGCCTCGTTGGCCTCTTCCATTTGCTTCTTGAACTTGCCCCCCTTGAGGGAGTAGCTCACGGAGCGCCCCCCCGTCCTCAAACGCCGGGCCAGCGCGAGCAGTCCGGGCCGGGGAAGCTCTGCCGGGTCAAGATCCGCGAGGTAGTAGTCGACGCCCTCGCGCCCGGAGGGCAGCAGGTTCTTTTCCTTGAGCAGTTCGGCCAAGACCACGTCGCCCATGCCGAAGCCGACCGCGGAGACCGGGGGGCCGCCGAGGCTGGCCATGAGGCTGTCGTAGCGACCGCCGCCGGCAAGCGCGCGCAGGCCGACCCCCTTGTCGAACACTTCAAAGACGATGCCCGTGTAGTACGCGAGACCGCGAACGACGGAGGTGTCGATGGTGAGATAATCCGTGTACCCCTGACCTTCGAGAAGGCGGAACAGGTCACGTAATTCTTTGAGGGCGGCGGCTTCTCCCTCGGAAGGAGTCGCGAACGCCGCGTCCAGACTTTCGAGCGACCGGCAACGGAAGAATGCCTCGAGGCGCTCTGCGGAAACCCCGGTCACGCCCTGTTCCGCGAGCAGGCGCAGGAACTCCTGTTCGCCGATCTTTGCCCGTTTGTCGAGCGCCGCGTACACGCCGGGCTTGCCCTCTTCATCGATCCCCAGGCTGCCGAGGAACTCCGAAAGCAGTTTGCGACTGGAAACGCGCACGGCGAAATCATCGGACGTCAGGCCGAAGCCCTTGAGCATTTCGATGACCGCGGCGATAAGGTCCGCCTCGGCGGCCACAGTGTCGCAGCCGACGATGTCCATGTTGAGCTGGAAAAACTCCCGCAGGCGGCCGCGCTGGGCCCTCTCGTAGCGGTAGAGCCGAGGGATGGAAAACCACTTCAGGGGCTTGCGCAGGCTTGACCCCTTCTGGTTGACCATGCGCGCCAGGGTCGGGGTCAATTCGGGACGCAAGGCAAGCTCCCGATCCCCCTTGTCGCGGAAGACGTAAAGCTGGTCGACGATTTCGGGGCCGCTCTTGCCGACGTAGAGTTCCAGATGCTCGAAGGCCGGCCCTTCGTACTCCTCGTAGCCGAATGCACGGCAGGTGCCACGCCAGCCGTCGAAAACATGATTCTGAACCCGCATGTCGGCGGGGTAAAAATCGCGGGTTCCTTTCGGGGTCTGGATGCGGTCGGTGGCCATGAAAAACCTTGGGATGCGAGCCTCGGAAACGAGGCGCGAGAATCTAGAAAAGCCCCTTCCGAAATGCTCCCGGAACGACCCGAAATTCTTGAGAAATACCCCCCCCGGAGCTAGCTTTGCGTCGACCTGATTTTCACCGAGAATGACTCCCCGATTCCACCCCCGATCACCCGCATGCGCGTCCTTCTGACGAACGACGACGGCGTGCTCAGTCCCGTGCTGCGGCGTTCAGCCGAAGCACTCGCCTCGGAGCACGAGGTGGTGGTCGCGGCCCCGGCGCAAGACCAAAGCGGACAGTCGCACGGTTTCACGTACGGTGACGACAAGCCGCTGTTCTGCCACGAAGAGGCGGGCCTTCCGTGGCGCTTTTTCCGGATCGAAGGAACCCCTTCGGACTGCGTGAAATTTGCAGTGTCCCACCTACTCCGCGAAAACCCTCCGGACGTCGTCGTTTCCGGGCCCAACCTGGGTGAGAATGCCGGCATCAGCGCCATCTATTCGGGAACCGTCGCAGCCGCCCGCGAGGGGGCTCTTTGGGGCATTCCGTCGATCGCCATCAGCATCAGCGAACGCGACGAACTGCACCTCGAACATGCCCTGGAATGGCTGCTTAACCTGCTTCGCGAATCGGGCTCGTTGCCCGCTGCCGGAACGCTGTGGAACGTCAACTTTCCGGCCTGCCCTCCCGAGAACGTCCGGGGCGCCGAATTCACGCGCATGAGCACCGTCATGTTCCGCGACCATTACGAAGAGCGTAAAACGTCCCACGCGCTGACGGGTTATCAGCTGTTGGGCTACAAGCCCCAGGAACTCTTCGAATCCGGAACCGATGACGCGGCGTTGCGGGCCAACCGCATCGCGGTCACTCCTTTGCGAGTGTCGCAAACACATGAAGCCGAACTGGCACGACTCAAATCACGGGAGGTCTGGCTGAACGCCCTCACCCCTCCCCGACCGGCGGGAACCCCCGCCTGACCCCTTCAGGAGCACTCAATGAGCCAGGAACATGAAATGACCGCATCCCCCGCCGGCAAGGTGGTGGACGCCTTCATCGAGGAGGAGATGAAGATCTCCTACCTGCGCTACTCGATGTCCGTGATCGTGTCGCGCGCCCTGCCCGACGTGAGGGACGGGCTCAAGCCCGTGCACCGGCGCATCCTCTTCGGCATGGAGAACATCTCCGTCTTCAGCGACAAGCCGTACAAGAAATCGGCGAACATCGTCGGTGAAGTGATGGGTAAATATCACCCCCACGGCGACTCGGCGATTTATGACTCCATCGTGCGCATGGCGCAAGGGTGGTCGATGCGCTATCCTCTGGTGGACGGGCAAGGAAACTTCGGGTCGGTCGACGGAGACTCCCCCGCCGCCATGCGTTACACCGAAGCGCGCATGGACAAGATGGCCGAACTCGTCCTGAAGGACCTGGAGAAGGAGACCGTCGACTTCGTGCCGAACTACGACGAATCCCTGAAGGAACCCGTCGTTCTTCCCTCCGCGTTCCCCAACCTGCTGGTCAACGGCAGCACCGGCATTGCCGTGGGCATGGCCACCAACATGGCCCCCCACAACCTGCGCGAGATCGTCAACGCGTGCACGGCCATGATCCGCAACCCCGACGTCAGCGCCGAGGAGTTGATGGCGCTCGTCAGCGGTCCCGACTTCCCCACCGGGGGCATCATCCACGGTCGCAGCGGGATCCGCGAAGCCTACCTCACGGGTCGTGGGCGCGTGGTGGTTCGCGGCCGCACGGAAATCGAGGAAATGGCCAACGGCCGTCGCCGCATCGTCGTGACCGAGATCCCGTACCAGGTCAACAAGACCAACTTGCTCGAGAAAATGGCCGCGCTGGTCCGCGACAAGGAGATCGAAGGTATCTCCGACCTCCGCGACGAAAGCGACCGCAACGGCATGAGCATCATCATCGAGCTCAAGAAGGACGCCTTCCCCGAAGTGGTGCTCAACGGTCTCTACAAGCATACCCAGCTGCAGGACACCTTCGGAATCAACAACCTCGCCCTCGTGGACGGACGCCCGAAGACCCTCGGATTGCGCGACCTGGTCTTTTACTTCCTCAAGCATCGCCACGAAGTGGTGGAACGGCGCACCCGGTTCGAGCTGCGCAAGGCACAGGATCGAGCTCACATCCTCGAGGGCCTCCGCATCGCACTGGACCACATCGATGCCATCGTCGCGCTCATTCGCGCAAGCTCGGACGCTGCCGAAGCCAAAGCCGGCCTCATCGAGCACTTCAACCTCTCCGACCGCCAGGCGGACGCCATTCTCGAGATGCGCCTGCAGCGCCTGACCGGCCTTGAGCGCGACAAGATCGAAAACGAGTACCAGGAGTTGCTGAAGACGATTGCGGACTTGAACGATATCCTCGCCAACCGCGACCGCCGCATGGCCATCATCGAGGCCGAGCTCACCGAGATCGCCAACAAGCACGGGGACGAACGCCGCACCGAAATCGTCGACCACGCCGACGACATCGACGCGCTCGACCTCATCCCCAACGAGCCCATGGTCATCACCGTTTCTCACGGCGGCTATATCAAACGCATCGGCACAGACGCCTACAAGTTGCAGGGACGCGGCGGGCGCGGCGTCTCGGGCGCAGGCCTCAAGGACGAAGATTTCGTCGAGCATCTCTTCGTGGGCTGGACTCACGGCTACGTGCTCGTCTTCACGAACCTCGGCCGCTGCCACTGGATTCGCGTGCATCTCATCCCCGAGGGGGCACGTACCGCCAAGGGCAAGGCCTTGGTCAACCTCATCCAGCTTCAGGAGGACGAGAGGGTCAGCGCGTTCGTGCCCGTTCGGGGATTCGACGATCCACGCTCGCTGGTCTTCGCCACCGAACGCGGCGTCATCAACAAAATGACACTCGACGCCTTATCGCGTCCGCGTAGCGCCGGCATCAACGCCATTGAGCTGAACGAGGACGACCGCCTCGTACGCGTGGCGCTCGCCTCGGAAGACGACGACGTCATGATCGGAACCCGCAAGGGTCAGGCCATCCGCTTCTCCATGGGCAAGTTCCGCCGCATGGGCCGCGGAACCCGCGGAGTGCGCGGCATCACGCTGGTCGAAGAAGACTCCGTGATCGGCATGATTCTGGTCGAGGCGGGGGTCACCGTGCTGACCATCACCGAGAAGGGGTCCGGAAAGCGAACCGAACCCGGTGAGTATCGCGTCACCGGACGGGGCGGCAAGGGTGTTCGCAACTTCCGCATTACGGAAAAAACGGGTGACGCAGTTTGCCTCGCTTCCGTTCGCGACGACCAGGAGATCCTGATCATCACCCGGAACGGCAATATCATCCGTCAGGAAGCCGGAGGGATCAGCGTCATCGGCCGCGACACCCAGGGTGTCCGCGTCATCCGTCCCGAAGAAGGCGATGTGGTGACCGGCGTCACCGTTGTGGAGAAGGACGATGTCGACCCTGACAAACTCGAGTCCGCGGAAGAGGCACGCGCGCAACACGCGGCCGAAGTCGGATCCGCGCACCAGGATGATGCCGCCGGTGCAGGCGACGAATCCGACGAGGCGGAAGACGCGGAGGACGCCGGGGAGTCACGCCCCTGAGCCATCTCCCCCGCCCTCTCTCCGAAACCGCGCGCCGCGCGAAGGCTCGTCTTGGATGGCTCGCCGCCCTTGTTTACATGGGAGGCCTCTTTATCCTGTCCGGAATTCCGGGGGAGCACCTCCCTGTCCTGGAACCGCCTGCCGACAAGGTCGGTCATTTCGCCATGTATCTGGGACTGGGAGCCGTCATCGCGCTGCGGGTCGGCATCACAGACTTTTTCCTCGGCCACCGTGTCACCCGCTGGACAAAGGGCGGATGGATCGCGCCCACGGTCGGGGTCGTCTACGCAATCCTCAACGAAGTGCAGCAAATCTTCGTCCCCAGCCGCAGTTTCAGCTACGGGGACATCGTCGCGAACGTGACAGGGCTGTTGATCGGGTTCTGGGTGATGCGCTGGATCGACAAAAAATGGCCACGAAAGAACACAAAGGACACATAGACCGAACAGCGCGGCTCTTTGCGTTCTTTCGCGGCTATTCCCCGTAGTTTTCCGGAAAGAGCCTCCGCTCCAGCGATTCGATCAGGATATGCAGCACCACCATGTGTACCTCCTGAACGCGCTCGGTGTCGGGGGACTTGACATGGATTTCCGCGTCTCCCCTGCCCCGCAGCTTGCCACCGTCCTTGCCCAGCATCAGGTGAACCTTCATGCCGAGCTTGCGCGCGGCCTCCACGGCATTGATGACATTTGGGGAGTTCCCGCTGGTGGAGATCGCCAGCAAGATGTCCCCCGGCCTTCCATAGGCTTCGACAGCGCGCGAGAAGATGCTTTCAAACCCGTAGTCGTTGGCGATGCAGGTGATATTCGCGCCTTCGAGCAGTGGAATCACGGGAAGCGCCTTCCTGTCTCCCTTGAAACGTCCCGTCAGTTCTTCGGAAAAATGCAGCGCATCGCAGGCCGAGCCGCCATTCCCGCATGTCAACACCTTGTTCCCGGAAGCGAAACATTCCGCCAGCCCGGCCGCCATGCGGTCCATGGCTTCGAGATTGGAGGGATCCGCAATGAAAGCGTCAAGCGCAGCGCGTGAGGCCTCCAGCGCATTCTTGATGGGGGTTCGGGTATCGGCCATGCGCGCGAAGATAGCTACGTGACCGCGATCTCACCCCTGCGGTGAGGCAGCAGCCCGGATCCGCACTCCCGCCCAGGCTCCGAGCATCGCAGTGATGCCACCGAGCAGCGCCGTCACAACGACAAGCATCCAGCCGCCGGGAAGATGAAAAAGCGGCGCGATGCGCGCCGAAAGCACCCCGCCGTTGCGCAAGTCGATCCACGCAGCCACACCCCCCCAAGCGAACGCGCCGCCGACGGCAGCCGCCGCAAGACGCGCACGCGAGTCTGCCTGCCCGCGCGGCGCTGTCCGGCCCGGAGGGTCCCATGCGCCCGCGAAGAAACCCGGCACAGCGGGCCACCACCAAGGAAACCCCCACGCTCCCGCGAACGCGACGATAAAAACGAAAAGACCGCGTTTCATGGGTTGACTCCCAATGTGAGCGTCCACGCAGTCGTGTCGGAGATATCGCCCGCCCGCAGACGCAACCGGAGAGGACGCAGTTTCCCGGATGCCCAGTCGTCCACAAATCCCGTGTAGGCCGGCGAACCCGGGTTTCCCGTTTGCCCTCCGGGATAGATTCCCCACGCTTCAGGCCTGGCCTTCGGAGAGCGGGGATCGGGAAGCTGAACGACCATGCGCCAGGATGGACCATGGGACCCGCGCTGGGCATTGAGACACTCGCGGCATCCGTCGAGCGCCAGCTCGTGGACACCAAGGGTGCGCAGGCGCAGCAGGTGCGGGATGCTGACCGGGCGGTGCCGTCCCCAAGGGAGTTCGTCCGTGATGCGGGCCGAATCCACGGCCTCCGAGAAAGCCGCACGCACATGACGACTCCAAGCATCAGCCGAATCCCCCGCGAGAAGATCAAGCGTCACCTGGCGTGACGGCCAGACATAAAACGTCGTGTCTCCGCCGAAGCTTTCTTCCCATGCCCTGCGATAAAATGCATTCCACCAGCGCTCGAAGTGCACGGGTGCGACCGCTTCGGCACGATAACGCCGGTCCCATTCCCGCAACGACGCTTCGATGCGGATTGCTTCGGGAATTCCACCCGGGGGCTCCAGAGCATCGACCGGGCGATCCAGATGCGCAAGCAGCAACGGCAGCGCGATGTCGGCATGGCTGCTTCGGGAGTCGAACATGACCCCGCGCGCCCATTCGGGCGTGGCGGCATATTCCGGTTCCAGGAGGCGGTGCAAACGCCGGGCCCGTTCCGACGGGTAGAAATGCGCTCCGAGCCAGTAGGGGTAGTCCGGGCCGGTCACCTCCTGGTTCGCGGAGGCCAGCCATCCCCGAGCCGGATTCCGGGCGGCAGGAAGCTCCTCTCCGGGAATGAATTCTGTCCACTCGAGGTCGGGCTCTTCGCCTTCCAGCGGCCGCAACAGCCGCCTCCCCTGCCCCGATGCCTTCACCGGAACGCGCCCCTGGTGCACCATGGCAATGCCGTCGTCAGCGGCGAAGACAATGTTTTGCGACGGGGTTTCCAGCCTGGACACGGCATCCCTGAATTCGGGGTAATCGCGCGCGGTGAGAAGGCGGAGAAAGGCGCCAAGCTCGTTGGAAGGATCGAGCGCCGTCCACTGCAGCGCGTGCCCCTGCGGCGTGTTGTTCCCGAAGGGTTCCTGGCCGGGATGAACGGGAACCGGACCCGGATGCGTCCACAGCTGCGTGTCCACGACTGCCTCTCCGCCCCGCACGAACACCGTATCTTGAACACGGCGCACGACCCGCCATTCGTCGTTCCAGCGATAGGCATCATTTGCCTCGTCACGAAACTCCAGCCCGACCCAGTCGAAGACGTCGTTCATGCCGTTGGTAAGTCCCCATGCGGTCGTGCGCGTGAACCCGATGACGATCCCGGGAACGCCCGGAAGGCTGACGCCCATCGCATTAAGTCCGCCTCCATGTAACTGAATGGCATACCAAGTGGAGGGCAAGGTCAGGTCAAGGTGCGGGTCGTTGGCGAGCAGGGGGAATCCCGCGCGAGTTCGCGATCCCGACAGGACGAAGTTGTTCGATCCGGAGCCTGCCCCCGCGCCAAGTTGCCAGAGAGAAGCGGGGGACGGGTTGGCGTTGAGTCCGGCGACGGGGGACGGGGGCGTTCCCTGTCGGGGCGACCTGCTGGTCGCCCCTACGGAGAGTGGATGGCGCCCACGTCCCCCGTCGCCCGTCTCCCGTCTCTCGACCCTGTCCCCTGCCCCTTTCATCACCTCCGGTGGCAGGATCGGCTCGGAGCCGGGGTGGCGGTCGGGGTAGTTACGCCGGAAGAAGCCCTCTCCCAGCGAATCCGCCACGCGCGTCAGGCGCAGGTCGTCATGCCCCTGCGACAGCGTCCACTTCATGTTACCGATCAGGGCCATGCTCTTCAGGGGGGTCCATGGTTCCGGGGCATATTGCAACAACTTGAATTCAAGCGGCCAAGTCCTTTGATTCAAAGAGCTTATCCACGCATTCACTCCATCCGTGTACCCCTCCAGCGCGATGCGGGACAAGGAATCTTCCAGCGCCAGCGAGAGTGAGGCACGCGCCGCCAGAGGCATGCCCATGCGCCGCCGTTCGAGGTCAAAATCCACCAGGGAAGGCCCCATGATTTCAGAAAGGCGGCCCATGCCCGCGCGACTCTGAATATCCATTTGCCAGAGGCGATCGCGTGCCGTCACATACCCCTGCGCAAAAAACAGCCCACGCAGGTCGCCCCCCGCAAACACATGGGGGATGCCGTTCGCGTCGTACTCGACCACGACCTCGTGATTCAGGCCGGATGCTGGCACATGCCGGTCCTGCGGGCCCCGGGTTTCCGCGTTGCGCCAAAACCCTTCCGCGGGGCTGAGAAACTTTCCCATGGCCGGCAGGCTGCCCCACGGCTGCCCCAGCACGAGGATCCAGAGGGCAAGCGCCGCGACGGGCGGCAGCAGGGAGAACAGGCCTTTGCGGGCGGGGACGGACACGCGCCTCCCTACACCAGCTTCCGCAGGGTCTGGATCACCCCCAGATGCTGCGTCTCATGCGCCACGGCGTAGGCAAGCGCCTCCGCGAATCCCGGGAGAACGATTCCGGTGGAGGTTTCGTACGCGGCAAAGGTTTTGAACACGTTGTTGCGGATGTCTTCACGCAGCAGGGCGAGGCTTTCGAGCAACCACGATTTGACCTCTTCGATGTCGATACGTCCAGGCCACTGCGAGGGGTTCGTGCCCTTGCGGAACAGCGGCAGGAAATACACGGGGACGCGCGGCGGCAGTCCGGAGCGTTCGTAGCAGAGGATTTGTTGCGAAACGATGGCATGACCGAGATTCCACAGGATGTTGTTGTGGAATTTTGGGGGGACACGGTGGAGTTGTGCTTCGGACAGGGATTCCGTGCAGGCCAGCATGCGCTTGCGGGTGTTCTCCAGCAGCGAGAGCTGGAACTCGACCATCGGCGTCAGTAAGGGGCAGGGGGAGTCCATGGGTGGAAAGTAAGAACGGGAGTCGGGAATGGGGAATGGCGGCCCCGCCACCGGATACCCGCCTTCAGCGGGGAAGAAAGCGCAGGTAGTAGGTGCCGGAAGCAAGAGGGGCGCCCTTGCGGTCGCGGCCGTCCCATGCCACTACGCGCACCCCGTCGCGGGCGGGGCTGGCGGTTCGGGTCCAGTGGATTCCGCCACGCGCATCGTGAATCACCAATGTCACGCGGTCGAGCGCATGGAATTCCGCCGGAATCCGCAAAGCCTGGGGTCCTCGCATCACCAGCAATCGTGCGGGAGGCGTCCCGGAACGCAGGGCCGCAGCCCCCCCGGTGGCGAGCTCGAACATCGCCGTGGACGCCCCGCCGTGGCTGAAAGCCGTCACGGTGTACGGCTGCAATGCCGAAGACCGCACGGGAGTCCCGAAAAGCGTTCCCGAAGCTGTATCGAAGAGGAGCCCGGTCAACGCGGCCGGGTCTGGCTGGATACGCCATCCCTCAACCGGGGGCAGCACGATGACCTGCCCCGTGCCGGGATCAACGGTGCTCATCGGCGGCGCGACGGGGAGGATGGGCGTCCCCAGCGGCCAATCCTGGGGAGACGGATATTGCACGACCGGACGAGGCTGAAGCCCCTGGCGGAGAAGGACTCCCTGTGCGCCCCCGGACCACGCCTGCCCCTCCCGGACGCGGACGAAGCGTAACC
>JBJHDK010000055.1:0-15809 GCA_050486505.1 Fibrobacteria bacterium
CTTCACCACCTGCCTGCTCAAGCACCTGCTCGCGACGAACGCGGACCTGCTCGCCGTGCATCGCACCGTGCCGACGGAGGCGCTGCGCACGCTCTTTCTGGAGACCGCGAGGATCGGCGGCGCGGCGGCCTTGCCCCCGGAGTTTCCCGTGCGGGCATTCGGGCTCGAGGGACGTTTCGCCACCGTGGGGCAGTTGCTGGGGGGACTCGTTCCGCTCGCCTACGGCCACGCGGAACCGGAGGAACAATCGGTGTTCGGGCCCGTGATCGCGTCGCGCCTGCGGGAGGGAACCCTGGCGGAGAGGCTGTTGCGCCGTTTCGAAGGCAACCCCGATCCGAAAGCCCTCTGCGCCTGGATGATGGGACTGCCGGAAAAGCAATCCTGAACCGTTCTTCCGCACGGAGGGAGGGCGCGCTTCGGCATAGGTCACTCCGACGCGGCCCGAAGGGCCACTCTTAAGAGCCGTCCGAAGCGTGCCCGGACGAGTACGGAAGGAAGGTTCCGGATCAAGGCGAAATCCGGACCGGACGACGGATCGGAGATCAGATCCATCCCCGGCGACGGAACCACAGGGTCATCAACAGAAACACCGCGGCGGAAATGCCGATGATGCCCATGAAGGCCAAGGGATGCCCCTCGAAGGGAAGCCCGACGTTCATTCCGTACAGCCCGCTCAGGAAGGAAAGCACCAGCAGCGGGGTCGAGATCACGGTAAGCACGCGGATGACTTCGTTGGTTTTCTGCGTCATGGCCGAGCGGTGCAGCTCCAGCGAATTCTGCGCGACTTCCTTGTAGATGGCCACGTCGTCGAGCAGGCTTCGCAGCCGGTTCTCCACCGACTTGAGGTAAGGGCGCGCATACGGCGTCACGAAGCGGCACGCGCCCGAGGTGAGGTCGTTGATCACCTGCAGCTGGGGGGCAAGCGCGAGATGCAACATGTAGAGGCCGTCGCGGACGTGGACGATGCGCTCGAGCAGGTCTTTTCCCGGCCGGTAGAGCGCCTGCTCCTCGAGCTCCGTCAACACGTCGTCCATGCTGTCGACCGCGGGCGCGGAGGCCTCGACCGCCCCGGAGAGCACGCGGGAGAGCAGAAGGTCGGGCGAACGGGGCGGGCTTTTCTGCCCGGGGACCTCATCCAGCAAGGTGTCGATCCAGGGGACGGGATTTCGGTGCACGGTGATCAGGTAGTTTCCTGAAATGACGATGTCCACCTCGCCCGCGCGCCTTTCGACTTCTCCGTTCGGCTGGGCGGCGGCCCGCACCATGAGATGGCTGTACTCCTCGAACGGGGTGAAGCGCGGGCGCGCGCCCGGTTTGCGCATGCCCTGAAAGACAACGGGGTGCCACCCGAGCTTCGTCGAGAGCAGGGCTTCGGTGTCGGAGTCGAGACTTCCCTCGACATCGAGCCAGACAAAGCGCTTGTCGCCCGCATAACGATCGAGGGCTTCCCAGGTGTCGACAGGCTGGGCGGGGGACCCGGGCACGAAGGCGAGCCCGCGGAGGCGGGGGGACTGTGACATGACCGGAAAATAACACCGCACGGGCGGGGACGGCCGTTGGGCACTGCTATATTCCCACCAATCAATATGCCCGCAACCTCCTCCTCTCCGCGGAAAAAAGGCCCCTTCCACCGCCTCGCGCACTGGTACGCGAAGCTGTCGTACCACCGTCCCTGGATTCCGCTGCTGCTGATCGCGCTCTCCGTGTTCGGAAGCGTGCAGCTGGCGAAGAACCTCCGCATCGACACCGACCTACGCGTGCTGCTCCCCGAAGGAACCCCTTCGAAGTGGGCGATCGAGGAGGCGGAACGGCGACGCGGTTCCACGGATCTGTACACGGTCGCCTTCGAATCGCCGTCGATCGAGGCGGTGGCGCGCTTCCAGCGCGACCTCGCGGACTCGATCCAGCACTGGCCCGAGGTGATCTGGAGCCAGTACGACCAGGATCGCTCCTTCTTCGAGGATCGCGCGCTGCTTTACCTGCCGGCGGAAGAGCTCGAGGACCTGTACGACCGCGTCAGCGAAATGGTCGGCGATGAATTCGCGGCCGCGAACCCGCTCATCGAATCCCTCTTCGACGAAGGGGAGCGGGAGAAGCGCGGGCTCGAAGGCTGGCCCGACGCCGAGTCGCTGCGGCGCGAGGGATTGCCCGAGGATATCGTCACCGCGCTTCTCGCCAAGGCGGGCCGCGGCGACCGCGAGGAAGAGGAGTCCGCCGCAGCGCCCCCCTCCAGGGTGGACGACCCGGAGGATCCCCCCAAACCCGACTCGCTGGAATTCAGGCTGATCAACTGGCACGCGTCGAAGCAGGTGTGGGTGGGCGTGGTGCTGACACAGCTCAACCAGCCTTCCACGGACGCCGCCTTCGCCAAGTCGATGTACGACCGGGGCGAAGCGCTGATCGCATCGATGCATCCGGAGGAGTATCACCCGGAACTCGTGGCGCGCGTCGCGGGAGCCTTCCGCAACTTCAACGAAATCGACCAGGTGAACGCCGACGTGGTGGCCGCCGGCGTGATCTCGCTGGTTCTGGTCACGCTGCTGTTGCTCGTGTTCGTGCGCAAGCCGCTGAACCTTTTGCTCATCAATCTTCCGCTGTTCACCGCGATGGCCTGGGCGATGGCGGTGACCTTCATGGTGTACCAGCGCCTCACCATGCTGACGGCGTTCATCCTCTCCCTCATCCTCGGGCTCGGCATCGACTATGCCGTGCACCTCTACGCCCGCTGGACGGAGGAAATGCGGCGCGGGCGCCAGCCGATCCCGGCGATGACGCGCGCCATGACCACCACGGGCCGCGCCCTGCTGGCCAGCGCCGCCACGAGCATCATCGCCATGTTGAGCCTGCAGATGGGGCACTTCGAGGGCTTCCGCGAGTTCGGCGTGGTGGTCTCGCTGGGGATTTTCTTCGCGCTGATCGCGAGCTGGATCGTCACGCCGCCCCTGTTCTTCCTCGCGGTGCGCGGCACGGCCTGGCTCGGCCGCCACGTCTCCCGCGCTCCGACGCGCTGGGCCGTGCGCCGCCTTCTGCCGTCGGGCGCGCACGGGGCCCGGCTGTTGCCCCGGCTGAACGTCACGCCGCGCGCGATGAAAGTCCTCGCCGCAAGCGCCGCCGTACTGACCGTTGCCGTCTCTTTCGCGCCGCCGGTCGATTTCGAGAACGACTTCCGCAACCTGCGCGGGCCCAGCACGGGCGCCGGCATCAGCTACGGGCGCGCGGTGGGCGCCGGGCAGAACACCTCGCCAGCGGTGATCCTCGGCCAGAGCGAGGCGCAGATGCGCGCCGTGCACGAGGGCCTGGCCGCGCGTTACGGGGTACCCGCCGACAGCATGCTGCACGGGTTCATGACCATCCAGTCGTTCGTGCCGCGCCCGGCGCTGCAGCGCGAGCGCAAGGAGATCATGGTGGACATCCTGAGCCTGATCAATGCGCGGGCGCTCGAGCGCGTCGATTCGGCGACGCGCGCCGACCTCGATTCGCTGCGGCGCTACCTCCACGCGCGGCCCTTCACCTTCGACAGCCTGCCGGGCTGGTCGCAGCGCTTCCTCACCGAGGCGGACGGAAGCACCGGCAAGATGGGCTTCCTGTACGCGAAGATGCGCGAGAGCGACGCGGTGGAAAGCGCGCTGTTCCAGGACCGCTTCCAGTTCCTGCCCGCGCGCGGCGACACGGTGCCGGTCGCGAGCAGCGGCTTCATCTACGCCGACGTGGTGCGCATGGTCAAGCAAGATGGCCCCGTGCTGGCCATCGCGACCATCCTCCTGTTGTTGCTGATCACGGCCATCGACATGCGCCGCTGGAGGGGCGTCGTCATCGTCGTGGGATTCCTGCTGCTCACGAGCTGGTGGACGTACAGCCTGATGGGCCTGCTCGGCTTCAAGCTCGGCGTGTTCAATCTCGTCGTGATTCCCACCGTGCTCGCCGTCTCGGTGGATGCCGTGATTCACCTCTACCACCGAAGGCTCGCGCTCGGAGCCGGGCGCATCGGCGAACTGTACCACGGCACGGGGTCGGCCGTGCTCGTGGGCGCGCTCACCAACTTCTTCGGATTCTTCGGCCTGTGCTTCGTCGCCCACAAGGGCATGCAGTCCATCGGCTTCCTCGCCTGCCTCGGCATCGGCAGCGGCATCCTCGTGATGTTCACGGCGTTGCCCGCGGCGCTCGAATACCTCTGCCCGAAGGATCCCGTGGAAGAGGACGAGGACGCCTACTCCGCCGCGCACGGGGACGTCGGAGGCGGGTCGTAACCACCGCATGCGCACGCTGATCTCCGCCGATGCCCTCGCGGCCCGCGTCGCGGAGCTGGGCGCGGACATCACCCGGGATTACGCCGGCAAGGAACCCGTGCTCGTCTGCACCCTCAAGGGTGCCATCATCTTCACCGCCGACCTTGCGCGCACCATCGATCTTCCTGTTCGCATCGAGTTCGTGCGCGGCGAAAGTTACGGCGCGGACACGGAATCTTCGGGCGAGGTGCGCATCACCATGGAGCCGGATTTTCTGCTCACGGGCCGCGACGTGATCCTCGTAGAGGACATCGTGGACACCGGTCTCACCGTGGCGCGCCTGCTCGATGTCTTGCGCGCGCACAAACCCGCGAGCCTCAAGGTTTGCGCGCTGCTCCACAAGCCGGCGCGGCAAGTCGTGCATGTGCCCATCGACTATCTCGGCTTCACCATCGAAGATGTCTTTGTGGTCGGGTACGGGCTGGATCATGGGGGGCTCTACCGCAACCTGCCCTACGTCGGGGTGCTGTAGCCCGACAACGCTTGCTGCGTCACGGCGTGCCGGTACGCGAACATCTTCTCCAGCTTGCGGCGCGTGAACCATGCCCCGAACAACTCCCCCGCGAACCCGAACGGCAGCCGGTAATGGATCTCATCGGTCAACACCGATGTCCCGTCTCCGTTGTCGGTGAACTCGTGGCGATGTTCCCAGAAGGGGAACGGCCCCCTCAACATGCGGTCGCAAAAGACGCGCCCCTCCTCGTGCCCGAAATGCTCCATCTCCCAGGTCGTCCACACGCCCAGGCCGAACGCGCCGACCTTCGCACGCAAGACCACGCGGGACCCGTTGCGGATGCCGGCGCTCACGGACACCACGCGCACTTTTTCCCACGGCGGCGTCAGCGCCTCAAGCGCGCCGGGCTGCGCGTGCCACGCGAACGCCTCCGCAGCCGACACGGGCAGGACGACCGTGCGAGTGAAGCATCTCCGCCCATTATCAGCATTACGAGAATGTTTCACTGTCATTGTTTTCATCCGCCCTTGAACACGCCTTTTTCCTTCACTACCTTACACCCCACTTCGGCGCAATTCTGCAAAGAAGGATTCAAACCTGGACCCCGAAATGGAACCTGGCAGTAGTCAATCCCATACTAGATATCTCGCCCGGGGTCGTCGGGGGATGATGGGCGCATAGCGTCCCGGCATCCACCTCCTGCCCTGCGGCAAAGGAGGTGGATATGAACCGCGAAGAACTTCTCTTTTCGCTCCGCACAGTCCTTGCTTCACGTGACGCGAAGGCCCTTCAGGCCATCTACCGTCACACGCACCCCGCCGACATCGTTTCGGTGCTCGAAGAAGACTTTTCCGACCACATTCACGAATTTCTGCCCCTGTTCACGGGCGAGCAGCGCGCCGTCATCTTCGGGTACCTCCCCGCCGACCTTCAGGTCGAGCAGCTGGAGAACCTGTCCCGTCAGGAACTGGTAAGCCTCTTCACCCGCATGTCGAACGACGAGCGGGCCGACCTCTACCAGCACCTCTCCCCGGAACAGGTGGAGAATCTCATGCCCGCACTGGCGCAGGCCGAGCGCGAGGACATCCGCAAGCTAGCCGGCTACGAGGAAGGCACCGCCGGGGCGCTGATGACCTCCGAGTACGCGACCGTGGACGCGGGACTCACCGCCCGTGCCGCCATCGACCAACTGCGTCGCGAGGCACCCGACAAGGAGACGATCTACCAGGCCTTCGTGATCGACGCGGAGCGCCGGCTGGTCGGCACGCTCTCGCTGCGCGATCTCATCATCGCGCCTGCGGAGGCCAAGGTCGGCGATCTCATGAAGACCTCCGTGATCTCGGCGCGCGTCGAGGATCCGGCCGCCGAGGTCGCCGAAAAAATCGGGCGCTACGACCTCATCGCGCTTCCCATCCTCAACGGCGGCGACCGGCTGGTCGGCATCGTCACCTATGACGACGCCATGGACGTCGTCGAGCAGGAGGCCACCGAGGACTTCCACAAGGGCGGCGGCTCCTTCGCCCTCAAGGGCACGACCCTGCGCGACGCGCCCGTCTGGACGCTCTTCCGCAAGCGCGTGTTCTGGTTGATCGTGCTCGTGTTCGGCAACCTGTTTTCCGGCGCGGGCATTGCCCACTTCGAAGACCTGATCGCGGCGCAAATCGCACTGGTCTTCTTCCTGCCGCTGCTGATCGACAGCGGCGGAAACGCGGGCGCACAGTCGTCCACGCTGATGGTGCGTTCGCTTGCGACCGGAGACGTGCATCTTTCGGACTGGGGGCGCATGCTCGGCCGCGAGCTCGGTGTGGCCTTGCTGCTGGGCCTCGCCATGGCTGCGGCGGTCTCCGGCATCGGCTTCTTCCGCGGCGGTCCCGAGATCGCCCTCGTCGTGTCGATGTCGATGGTCGTGATCGTCACGGTCGGAAGCTTGATCGGCATGTCGCTGCCCTTCGTGCTCAACCGCTTCGGCCTCGATCCCGCCACGGCAAGCGCTCCGCTGGTGACCTCCATCGCGGACGCCTCGGGCGTGATCATCTACCTCTCCATCGCCATGGCCGTCCTGGGCCTCCCGGGAGGTGCAGCATGAAGCCGTTCTTCGCAACGACGTCCGGATTGCTCATCGCGGCATTGTTCGGCGCCACAGCCGCGCACGCCGCCGGCGGGCACTTCATCATCGACGATGCCACCACCCTCGACCCCGGCCGATGCCACGTCGAATCGTGGGTGGAGCATGGCGGCGGAACCACGCTGTCCCTCGGCCCCGCCTGCCATGCAGGCGGCGTCGAGTGGTCGCTCGGGCTCGAAGGGCCGACAACCGGAAGCCTCGACGCATGGTCGGTGGCCCCGCAGGCCAAGGTCGCCTTCCCTCTCACCGATGCTCGCTTCGCGATCGGAGCCGTCGCGGGCCTGGTACTGACCGATCACCTCCGCGACGTCGAAGGCGTGTATGCGCTCATCCCGTTCACGTGGACGACCGCATGGGGCGACCTGCACCTGAATGCGGGATACGACTGGAACCGTAACGGCAACGACATCATGCGGGGGGGCGCTTCGGCATATGCTCCCCTGGCGGGGACTGTGGACGGGGTCCTCGCCGTGTTCGCGGAGAACGGCGACTGGAGTTCGCAGGCCGGACTCCGCGTGTGGCTCGTCCCGGAATCCGTGTCACTCGACGGGAGCCTGACGCGCGGCCTTGCGAGGGATGGCGACTGGTTGCTCGCCGCCGGACTCACGGTGGAGTTCGACCGACCTTGATTCAGGACGGTTGTTCCCGCAATGTCTTGAGCAAGGCAAACGCCTCCAGCGCTTCGGCGCGCGCGGCGGCGTGGTCGACGATCGGGCGGGGGTAGCGTTTCCCCAGCGAAACCCCCGCCGCAGCGAGGACATCGTCCGGCGCCTCCCAGGGCGAGTGGATCCATTGCGCCGGGAGCTTCCCCAACTCCGGCACCCATGTGCGGACGTAGTCGCCGTCCGCATCGAACTTCCTGCCTTGCGTAACAGGATTGAACACGCGGAAATACGGTGCCGCGTCGGCGCCGCATCCCGCGGTCCATTGCCAACCCAGTGTGTTGCTCGCCAGATCCGCATCGACAAGCGTGTCCCAAAACCATTCCGCCCCACGCTGCCACGGCAGGCGCAAGTGCTTCACGAGGAACGAGGCGACGATCATGCGCACGCGGTTGTGCATCCAACCCGTGGCCCACAACTGCCGCATGCCCGCATCCACGATCGGATAGCCGGTCAGGCCGCGCTGCCACGCGCGCAGCTTGCGCCCGCCGGCATCTTTCGCCCAGGGAAAGCGCGCGAACTCCGCGCGCAACGGCTCCTTTGGCGTATGGGGGAAGTGGTAGAGCAGGTGGTAGCCGAACTCGCGCCAGCCGACCTCGGAAAGAAACACACGCGCACCCCCGGAATCGGTGGAGACGCCCGTCGCATGGCAATGTGCCTCCACCGCCGCGTGGATCTGGCGCGGCGACAGCTCCCCGAAGGCCAGCCACGGCGACAACATCGACGTGCCGTCTTCACCGGGCAGGTTGCGGCGATCCGCATACCCGTCCATCGTGTTGCGCACGAAGTGGTTGAGTCGTTTGACCGCCCCGGCCTCGCCGGGTTTCCAGCGCGTTCCGAAGTCCGCGTCCCACGGAATGTTCGGGAGCAAGGCAAGATCGGGGAGGGGTTCGCTTTCAGGCCACCGCATTGGAGGGGTCAGGGATTTCGCCTTGAAGGGGATCGGCTTCGGCACCGGGAGCGCGAGGCAATGCTTCCAGAACGGGGTGAACACCTGAAAGGGGTTTCCCTGTTTGTTCGCGATCGTGTGCGGCTCGTGCAGCAAAGATCCGTTGAAGCTTTTCGCCTCGACTCCCGCGGCAAGGAGCTCCTTCTTGACGCGTTCATCCCGCGTGCGAATCGCCGGTTCGTAACGCCGGTTCCAGAACACGGCCCCGGCATCCAGCGACCGGACAAGCGACAGCAAGGTCGGCAGCGAGTCCCCCCGCGCCAGCATCAGCCGGGATCCGAGCCCCCTCAAGGAGGCGTCGAGCGATGCCAGGGAATGGTGGAGCCACCACCGGGAGGCGCCCCCCATCTTCCATGTTCCTTCCGATGCATCATCGAGGATGAAGACGGGAATGATCGGCCCGCCCCGCCGCAGGGCAGCATCGAGGGCGGGGTTGTCCTGGAGACGCAGGTCGCGACGGAACCAAACGAGGGCGGGGCCAACGGAATTCATGGAGAAAAGGTAGGCGGGCCACATCGCAACGTTGGCACAGAATCCGGCTAAACCGGGTGTTTTCACGATCCGGTAAATTTCTGCCTTTCGCGTTATTCCCGCCAAATGGCATTTACATTTTGCCATATGGCCACCAAGAAAAAACCTCTCCGCGACCCTGATCCCGCGAAAGACGCCTGGGTCGTCCGCGACCCTGAAACCGCCTACGGCCACTGGACATCCGTGATCGGCAACGTCACCGGCAAATTCCCCAAGGGCGAAGACGCATCCTTCCTCGGTGTGCGCAAGCTCATCCACAAAGGCATCGACCGCCGCGCCTTCGATCGCATCCGCGACGCGGTCGGAGTCAGCACCGAACAGCTCTCGACCGTGGTCGGCATCCCCATGCGCACCCTCGCGCGTCGCGAACGCTTCAAGCCCGACGAGACGGAGCATCTGTTACGTCTTGCCTCGGTCATTCAGAAAGGAATGGAAGTCTTCGGCAGGATGGACTCGGTCAAAGAATGGATGGTCGCGCCTCGTCGTGCCCTCGGTGGCCTGACGCCCCTCGAGTGCTGTGATACGGCTACGGGCGCCAAGGAAGTCGAAAACCTTCTCGGACGCATCGAGCACGGCGTCTTCACATGATGCGCGTATTCCGGCTTCTGCAGACCGTGCAAAGCCTGCATGGGGTCGATGGCGAGGGCGCGCGGCTTTACGGCGGGCGATGGAACTCGATAGGAACGCCAATGGTGTACTGCGCCCAAAGCCTTTCACTGGCGGTGCTTGAAGTCATGGTCCACGCGGGAGACCACTTCCTGCGGGGCAACCCCTACTCGTTCCTGATGATCGAGCTTTCCGAAAGCCTGGTTACGAACCCCGATCCAGCTTCTCTGCCGGAATCATGGAGCGCCGCAGATGTGCATGATTCATCCAGGGTCTACGGCGACGCGTGGGTGGAACAGAAAACATCCGTCGCCCTGCGCGTCCCTTCCGTGATTGTTCCCGGCGAATGGAACTACCTGCTCAACCCCGCGCACCCTGACTTCAAAAAGATCAAGGTCGGCAAAGCCGAACCCTTCGCGCTGGATAAGAGGTTGAAGAAGAAATAGGGGGTGGCCCCATCCGGGCCGCCCCTGTTTGGGGACGGTGATTACCCCTCCCACTCCTCCATCGGCGGGCACGCGCAATACAGGTTCTTGTCCCCGTACGCGCTGTTGAGCCGCCCCACCGCCGGCCAGAACTTGTGTGCCCGCACCCACGGCAACGGATACGCCGCCTGCTCGCGCGAGTAAGGATGCGACCAGGTGTCGGCCGAAACTTCCTCAGCCGTGTGCGGCGCCATCTTCAGCACGTTGTCCGCGCGGTCGGCCTTGCCGTCCTCGATCGCGCGGATCTCCTCGCGGATCGCGATGAGCGCGTCGCAGAAGCGGTCGAGCTCGGCCTTCGGCTCCGACTCGGTGGGCTCGATCATCAGCGTCCCCGCCACCGGGAACGACACCGTCGGCGCGTGGAACCCGTAGTCCATCAAGCGCTTCGCGATGTCCTCGACCTCGACCCCCGCGCTTTGCTTGAACCCGCGGCAGTCGGCGATCAGCTCGTGCGCCACCGTGCCGTTCTCTCCCGTGTACAGGATCGGGTAGTGCTTCTCGATGCGCGCCTTGATGTAGTTCGCGTTGAGAATGGCCACCTCGGTGGCGCGCCGCAGCTGGGCGCCGCCCATGAGGCGAATGTAGGCCCACGAGATGGTGAGGATGCTCGCGCTGCCGAAGGGCGCCGCCGACACCGCGGGAATCGCCTTCTCCCCGCCGGTGGACACCAGCGGATGCCCGGGCAGGAAGGGCCGAAGATGCTCCGCCACGCAGATGGGACCCATCCCCGGCCCCCCGCCTCCATGGGGAATGCAAAACGTCTTGTGCAAATTGATGTGGCACACGTCCGCACCGATGCGTCCCGGCGCGGTCAGCCCGACCTGCGCGTTCAGGTTCGCGCCGTCCATGTACACCTGCCCGCCGTGCGCGTGGATGATTTCGCAGGCCTCCACGATGCCGCCCTCGAACACGCCGTGCGTGGAGGGATAGGTGATCATCGCGCAGGCCAGGTCGTCCTTGTGCGCTTCGGCATGCTTGCGCAAATCCGCGAGGTCGATGTTGCCCTTCTCGTCGCAGCGGACGACGACGACCTTCATGCCGGCCATGGCCGCGCTCGCGGGGTTCGTGCCGTGGGCGGAGGAGGGAATGAGGCACACGTTGCGGTGCCCCTGTCCGCGATCCTTTTGCCATGCGCGAATCACCAGCAGCCCCGCGTATTCGCCCTGCGACCCGGCGTTGGGCTGGAGGGAAACCCCCGGAAGCTCCGTGATGGCGGCCAGGTCGCGTTCGAGGTCGTCGAACACCCGACGATATCCGCGCGCCTGGGAGTCGGGCGCAAAGGGGTGCATGTCGGCAAACCCGTGATTGGTCAACGGAAGCATCTCGGCCGTGGCGTTGAGCTTCATCGTGCACGATCCCAGCGGGATCATCGACGTCGTGAGCGACAGGTCCTTGCGCTCCAGCGAACGGATGTAGCGCAGCATCTCGTGCTCGCTGTGGTGCGTGCGGAACACCGGATGGGTGAGGTAGGGGGACTCCCGGCGCATGGCCGCGGGGATCCCGTCGTCGAGCGAAGCGGCCAGCGCCTCGAGCGCGGCGCGGTCGGGGACCTTGGCGCCCAGCGATTCGGCGAAGACGCGCGCCACGCGCGCCACGGTTTCGAGGGTCCAGGTCTCGTCCACGCTGACGCCGAGGGATCCGTCGTCGAGATGGCGGAAGTTGATGCGCTCCGCCTCGGCCTCGGCGCGCAGCGCCGGCAGCCACGCGCCGTTCCCCGGAGGCGACACATGCAGCGTGTCGAAAAACGTCTCGTTGTGCAGCGTGCACCCCATCTCGCGCAGCGACGCGTTCAGCACGCGGGCCAGGGCGTGGGTGCGCCGCGCGATGCGGCGGATGCCCTCGGGGCCGTGGTACACGGCGTAGAACCCGGCCATCACGGCGAGCAGCACCTGCGCCGTGCAGATGTTGCTCGTCGCCTTTTCGCGGCGGATGTGCTGCTCCCGCGTCTGCAGGGCCATGCGCAGCGCGCGCTTGCCGTGCCGGTCCACCGAGACGCCGATGATGCGCCCGGGCAAAAAGCGCTTGTATGCGTCGCGCGCGGAGAGAAACGCCGCGTGCGGGCCGCCGTAGCCCATCGGCACGCCGAAGCGCTGCGCGGAGCCGACGGCGACGTCGGCGCCCAACTCGCCCGGCGACTTCAACAGCGCGAGCGCAAGCAAATCGGTGGCGAGAACCACCGCGGCGCCCTGTTCCTTCGCCTTCGCGATGCGCGCGGAAAGATTCTCGGCGCGCCCGAACGTGTCGGGATACTGCAGCAGAATGCCGAACGTTCCCTCGGGAAGTTGCTCCGGAACCTCGTCGAGGACGCGCAGGTCGATGCCCATGGGCTCGGCGCGCGTCTCCAGGATCGCGAGCGTCTGCGGATGGCAGCGACCCGAGGCCACGAAGACGTTACGCGTCGCTTCGGCGCGGCGACCGAAGAGCATGCCCATGGCCTCGGCGGCGGCCGTGCCTTCGTCGAGCAGCGACGCGTTCGTCACTTCCATGCCCGTGAGGTCGAGCACCGCCGTCTGGTAGTTCAGCAGGGCTTCGAGGCGACCCTGCGAAATCTCCGCCTGATAGGGCGTGTATTGCGTGTACCAACCGGGATTTTCGAGCACGTTGCGCAGAATGACCGGCGGCGTGATCGTGCCGTAGTAACCGGCCCCGATGCAGGACAACCAGGGGTCGTTCTCCGCCGCCACGTCGCGCGCCAGGCGCAGAAAGGCCGACTCGCTCTCCACGGCCGGAATTTCGGGAGTTGCGTCCAGGCGGATGTCGCGCGGAACCGTGCGATCAACCAAGGTTTCCAGATCCGGCGCGCCCACCGCCCCGAGCATCGCCTTGATCTCGGCGGCATCGGGAGCGATATGACGGTCGTGAAACGGATCGGGGTTCTTCAGGTCGCGCGACAAGGAATCAGACATGCAGGGTTCCGGGGGATCGTGGTGCAAAAAAGACGGGAAAGATAGTAGGGGGGGACACGGCGGGTCTGCCCTTTCGTCGGGGCGCCGTCCGTCCGCTCGTGGGTTCGGAAGCATTCGCGGCAGGGGCATGATCCCGGCCCCCGTTTCCCGTCTTGGGAGCCGTTCGTTTGCTATATATAATGAGACTTAATCTCAAGCTTTTCCGTCTTTCTAATCCGCTGGAAATCAACATGTTGCACCTGACCGCTTCGCGCTTCTCAACCGCCATGGCAGCGCTCCCCCTGATCTTCGGGGCAGCCGGGTGGACCACGGCATCCGCGGAGGGCGTCGTGAACGTGTATTCCGCGCGGCACTACCAGGTGGACGAACAGGTCAATCGCCTTTTCACCGAGCGCACGGGCATCGAGGTGCGCGTCGTCAATGCCCCCGCCAACCAGCTCATGGAGCGCATCAAATCCGAAGGGAGCAACAGCCCCGCGGACGTGCTGGTCACGGTGGATGCCGGCCAAATGCAGCGCGCGCGCGCGGAGGGGCTGCTTCGTCCCCTCAACAGCGGGAAGCTGAAAGAGGCGACCCCCGCCGGCCTCCGCGATCCAGACGGGTTCTGGTATCCCTACACCGTTCGCGCACGCGTCATCATGGTCGCGGCCGACCGCGTCGGGCCCAATGAAATCACCCGGTACTCCGACCTCGCCGACCGCAAGTGGCGCGGTCGCGTGCTGATCCGCTCCTCCTCGAGCCCCTACAATCAGGCGTTGACCGCGGCCCATCTCACCGCACACGGCGAGGACTCGACGCGCGCCTGGGTGCGCGGGATCACACGCAACCTCGCCCGCCCGCCGCAGGGCGGCGATCGCGACCAGATCAAGTTCGTCGCCGCCGGGCTCGCGGATGTTTGCGTGGCCAACACGTATTACCTCGGCATGATGCTGAACTCCACCGATGCCGAGGAGCGGCGCCTGGCCGGACGCATCCGGGTCGTGTTCCCCGATCAGGAAGATCGCGGCGCGCACGTGAACGTCAGCGCTGCCGGAGTGGCCCGCCACGCGCCCAATGCGGACAACGCGCGCCGTTACCTCGAGTTTCTCGTGAGCCCCGAAGTGCAGGCCCTGATCGTGAACGCGACGCACGAATATCCCGTGAACTTCGACATGACCATCAACCCCGTGTTGCAGTCATGGGGAGCGTTCAAGCCCGACACGGAGACCTTCCTGAAGGCCGGGGAAAACCTGCCGCGCGCCATCGGCATCCTTGATGCGGAAGGCTGGAAGTGAGCGAATCCCGGAGGCACAATGCGTTTTCTCCCGTTCCCTGGTTGATTTGGGCGGTTGCGGGGCTTGTCCTCCTGCCGGTTCTGGTGGTGCTTTGGCATGCCGTGCAGCCTTCGGAGCTCTGGTCGCAAATCGTGCAGAACCGTCTTCCGGGCCACATTCGCCACACCCTCATTCTCGTCTTCTCCGTGACCGGGCTCGCCGTGCTGTTCGGGGTTCCCGCGGCATGGGTCGTTTCGGTGCACGAGTTTCCGGGGCGCAGGTTCTTCGAATGGCTTTTGCTTCTTCCGCTCGCGATGCCCGGATTCATCGCCGCCATCGCCTACGTCGACGCCTTCAAGGGACTGGTGCCGTTCTACATCTGGGTGCGCGAGCACTTCGGCGTGGAGGCCTTCCTGTTCACACAGCAGGTCGCGCCATGGGTGTTCGCGGTCGTGGTCCTGGCAGCGACGCTGTTCCCCTACGTCTTCCTCAGCTGCCGGGCGGTGTTCGCGCGCGAAGCCGCGGGATCGTTGGAGGCGGCCCACACGTTGGGATCGGGAAACCTCCGCGCGTTCAGGCGCGTGGCGCTTCCGATGGCCCGGCCGGCCGTGGTCGCGGGGGGCAGCCTCGTGGCCATGGAAACGCTGAACGATTACGGCGTGGTGACGCACTTCGGGCTGCACCCGCTCACGCCGGGCATCTTCCGCGCGTGGACGGAAGGCCACCTGGGGTCGGCCATGCGCATGTCCCTGATCCTCATGATCATCGTCTTCGTCGGGCTCGCGATCGAGCGCTGGCAGCGCGGACGCAAGCGCTTCGCCTCCGACTCCGCAGAAAGCCCGTTGATGCGCCGCAGCCTTTCGCTGCGCGGCGCGGTGGGCGCGTGGATCGTGTGCGGGCTTCCGCTGGCCCTCGGATTCGTGTTGCCCGCCATGCAGCTTGCGCGCTGGGCGGGCGGGTCCTTCGGGATCATGCGCTGGGATGAAACCCTTGCCGCGGCGGGCAATTCCCTGCTGCTCGCCGCAGGCGCCGCGCTTTTGGTCGCGCTCGGCGGCGCCTTGCTCGTCGCGGGACGGCGCGCCTACAACCATCGCTCCCTGTTCACCGCGCAGCAGATCGGCCTGCTGGGCTACACCTTTCCGAGCGCGCTGGTGGCGGTCGGCGTGGGCGCGCTCGTCTCCGCCCTCGCGGGCCAGGAATGGCTGCCGTTTCTCGCGGGGCTGGCCTTGAGCGTCTCGGTGTTCGGGCTCATGCTGGCCTACTTCATCCGCTTTCTCGCCGTGGGCATCCAGCCCGTGTCGGCGGCATTCGACCGTCTGCCCGCCAACCTGCACGAGGCCGCGCGCACGCTCGGGTCGAGGCCCCTGCGCGCGCTCTTCCGCGTCGACCTTCCGCTGGTATGGCCGGCGCTCGTGGCCGGGGCCACGCTGGCGTTCATCGACGTGTTCAAGGAGCTTCCTTTGACTCTCGTGCTGCGGCCCTTCGACTTCGAAACGCTGGCGACGCTTACCTTCCGGCTCACCGATGAGGGCCGCATCCCCGAGGCCTCGGT
>JBJHDK010000056.1:0-11890 GCA_050486505.1 Fibrobacteria bacterium
GCGCTTCACGCCGTAAAGGGAACGGCTCTGACGACGGCCTTCGACCCCGGAGGTGTCGAGCGTGCCGCGAATGATGTGGTAGCGCACACCCGGCACATCCTTCACACGGCCGCCGCGGATGAGCACGATGGAGTGCTCCTGCAGGTTGTGGCCTTCGCCGGGGATGTAGCAGGTCACTTCCATCTTGTTGGAAAGGCGAACACGGGCGATCTTGCGCAACGCAGAGTTCGGCTTCTTGGGTGTGGTCGTGTACACGCGCGTGCAGACGCCGCGCTTTTGCGGGCTGCCCATGAGCGCGGGGGCCTTGCTCTTGGTGAGCTGGGCCTTGCGACCCTTGCGAATAAGTTGGCTGATGGTAGGCACTGAAGCTCCGGATCCGTTTTTGGGGTGTGAAACCTAGTTTTTTAACTCGTTTGCCGTCAAGACATTAGAAGGAAACAGGGGGTCCGGAGAGGGTTGACGACCCTTCCGGGGATCCCCTGGCTTCCCGTCTTCATGCGGGGATTTCCCTTGAAAACAGCGCATCCTGGCCTCCCAGGGAGAGGTCATGCGCGGCGCGCAGGGAGGCTTCCTCTTCTGCCTCGGCATCGAGATCCTTGACCCGGATGCCATTGACGGAGCGGTTGCCCGTGCCCGAGGGAATCAGGCGGCCCATGATGACGTTTTCCTTCAACCCATCGAGGGTATCCACCTTGCCGGCGATCGCGGCATTGGTCAGCACCTTCGTGGTCTCCTGGAAGGAGGCCGCCGAGATGAAGCTGTCCGTGGCCAACGACGACTTGGTGATTCCGAGCAAGAGAGGGCGGAACGTCGCGGGCAAGCCACCGTTGGCGAGCACCCGGTTGTTCTCCTCGCGCAGGCGCACCTTGGAAATTTCCTCGCCCTCGAGCAGCTCGGTGTCGCCGGGATTCTCGATGATCACCTTGCGCATCATCTGGCGGACGATGCCTTCGATGTGCTTGTCGGAAATCGTCACGCCCTGAAGGCGGTAGACGGCCTGGATTTCCTCGACCAGATAACGCTGCACCTCGGCATCGCCGGAAATCCGCAGAATATCGTGCGGGTCCACGGGGCCGTCGCACAGCTTGTCGCCACTGCGCACGCGGTCGCCCGGGTGCACGGTCACGTGCTTTCCGCGCGGGATCAGGTAGGACTCCTGCACCTCGCCATCCGTCACGATGATCCGCTGCTGGCCGCGCTCCACCTCGCCGAACGAGACAATGCCGTCGATGGCGGTGATAATGGCCGGACTCTTCGGACGACGGGCCTCGAACAGTTCCGCCACGCGCGGAAGGCCGCCGGTGATGTCGCGCGTCTTGCCCGCAGCCCGGGCGATCTTCACGAGAGCGTCGCCCGCATGCACGGCATCGCCGTTGCGGAACTGAAGGTAGGCGTTCTCGGGGATCGAGTAGCGGCCCAGCTTGTTCCCTGATGCATCGAGCACGTTGAGGTGGGGGTGCAGACGGGTACGCTTGTCGCGAATGACCCGGATGCTCTCCACGCCGGTGGCATCGTCGAACTCGGTGACGTACGTGACGCCTTCCTTGAGACCGTCGAATTCGACCTTGCCGCTGTCGCGCGTGATGATGAGGGTGTTATAAGGATCCCACTCGAACAGCAGTGCACCAGACTTGATGGATTGCCCGTCCGTCACGCGCAGCACCGAACCGTAGGGGACGACGTAGCGCACCTTGGTGATGCCGTTATCGTCGGAAAGGATCATCTCGCCGGAACGCGAAACGACCACCTTCTCACCCTTGCGGTTGTCGACGGTCTCGACTTCCTGGAGCTGCACGTTGCAATCCCACTTGGACTTCTTGTGCGACTCCGCGGTCATGCGCGAAGCGGCACCACCGATGTGGAAGGTGCGCAGCGTAAGCTGCGTGCCGGGCTCGCCGATGGATTGGGCCGCCACGACGCCGACGGCCTCGCCGATGTCGATCATGCGCCCGTTGGCCAGGTTTCGGCCGTAGCACTTGGCGCACACGCCGCGGGCGGCCTCGCACGTCAGCACCGAACGGACCTTGACGCTTTCGAACCCGACCGCGCCGATCTTTTCGGCCACGGGCTCATCGATGAGCTGGCCGGCCGGGCAAAGCAGTTCGTCGGTCACGGGATGGTAGATGTCATCGGCCGCGACGCGTCCCAGGATCTTCTCCTGGAGCGGAACCACGACGTCGTCGCCTTCGGTGGTGTCGCGCATGTCGAGTCCCAGCACCGTGCCGCAGTCCTCCTCGTTCACGACGAGATCCTGGGCGACGTCGACGAGGCGGCGGGTCAGGTAGCCGGCATCGGCGGTCTTGAGCGCCGTGTCGGCAAGGCCCTTGCGGGCGCCGTGTGTCGAAATGAAGTACTCCAGCACGTTCAGGCCTTCGCGGAAGCACGAAAGAATCGGGTTCTCGATGATCTCGTGCCCCGTGATCTTCTTTTGCGGTTTCGACATGAGGCCGCGCATGCCGGAGAGCTGCTTGATCTGCTCGCGGCTGCCGCGCGCACCCGAGACCGCCATCATGTAGACGGGGTTGAAGCCTTCGCGATCCTGCGCGAGCTTCTCGTACACCAGCGAGGCGACGTCATTGGTGGTATGGGACCACAAGTCGATGATCTGGTTGTAACGCTCGCCGTCGGTGATGACGCCGTTCTCGTAAAGCTCAACGACCTTGTCCGCCTTCTCCTTGGTCTGGCGGATCATGTCGTACTTCTCGGGAGGAATGATCATGTCGCTGATCGCGATGCTCATGCCGCCGCGCGCCGCCCACTTGAAGCCGGTTTCCTTGATGGAATCAAGGAACTTTCCGGTCTTTTCGTTGCCTGCGATGCGGAAATACTTGTCGATCGTCTGCGAAATGGTCTTCTTGTCGAAAACCTTGTTGAGGTAGCCGAGTTCGGGCGGAACGACCTGGTTCAAGATCGCCCGGCCCACTGAAGTCTCGACGCGCTCCCCGTTGATGCGGATCTTGACGGGCACGTTCAGGTCGACATGGCCCTCTTCGTACGCGCGAATCGCCTGATCCACGTCGGAGAAGAGCTTGCCGGCGCCCTTGCCCCCGCTACGCATGGCCGTGAGGTAATAGCAGCCAAGCACGATGTCCTGCGAGGGAACGGCGATGGGCTGGCCCGAGGCAGGGTGCAGGATGTTGTTGGCCGCGATCATGAGGACGCGCGTCTCAAGCTGCGCCTCGAAGGAGAGCGGCAGGTGGACGGCCATCTGGTCACCGTCGAAGTCGGCGTTGAACGCCGTGCAAACCAACGGGTGCAGGCGGATCGCCTTGCCTTCGATCAGCTTCGGATAGAAGCCCTGGATGCCCAAACGGTGCAACGTGGGCGCACGGTTCAGCAACACAGGATGATCGTCGATGATCTCTTCGAGAATGTCCCAAACCTCGGGACGCTCCTTCTCCACGAACTTCTTGGCGGACTTGACCGTATGGACGAAGCCGCGCTCCTCGAGGCGCTGGATGATGAAGGGTTTGTAAAGCTCCAGGGCCATCGACTTGGGAAGGCCGCACTGGTGGATCTTGAGCTCGGGACCCACGACGATGACGGAACGGCCCGAATAGTCGACGCGCTTGCCGAGCAGATTCTGGCGGAAACGCCCCTGCTTGCCCTTGAGCAACTCGGAGAGCGACTTGAGGGGACGGCGGTTGTCGCCCTTCACGGAGAACGTGCGGCGGCCGTTGTCGAACAGCACGTCGACGGCTTCCTGCAGCATCCGCTTTTCGTTGCGGAGAATGACTTCGGGCGCCTTGATGTCGACCAGCTTCTTCAAGCGGTTGTTGCGGTTGATGACTCGCCGGTAGAGATCGTTGAGGTCGGAGGTCGCGAAGCGTCCGCCTTCAAGCGGAACCAGCGGGCGGAGATCCGGGGGGATCACGGGAATCACGTCCAGCACCATCCACTCGGGGCGGTTGGGGGACTTGCGGAAGGCTTCCACGGCCTTCAGGCGCTTGAGCAAATCCTGCTTGCGCTGGCTGCTCGTTTCCGTCTTGATGCGGGCGCGCATGTCGCGCGACAGCGAGTCCATGTCGATCTCCGCGAGCATCTGCTTGATCGCGGGAGCGCCCATCTTCGCGTCGAAGTGACGCCCCTCGTCTTCGAGGTCGATGTACTCTTCTTCGGAGATCAGCTGGTTCTGCTTCAGCTCCGTGTCACCCGGATCCATCACCACGTACGATTCGTAGTAGATGATGCGCTCAAGGTTGCTGACGGAGATTCCCAGCAGCGCCCCGATGGTCGAAGGAAGGCTCTTGAAGAACCAGATGTGGACGACCGGCACCGCGAGCTCGATGTGGCCCATGCGCTCGCGACGCACCTTGGAGTGCGTCACTTCAACGCCGCAGCGATCGCAAACGACGCCGCGGTAGCGGATGCGCTTGTACTTGCCGCAGGAGCATTCCCAGTTCTTGACGGGTCCGAAAATCCTCTCGCAGAACAAGCCGTCCTTTTCGGGCTTGAAAGAGCGATAGTTGATGGTCTCGGGCTTCGTGACCTCGCCGTAGGACCAACTGCGGATGATGTCAGGAGCGGCCAGCTGAATGCTGATCCCGTCCTTGCGCGAGAGGTCCTGGTTCTGGCTGTTTTGCAGAGTGTCGTTCATGTGTGTTTCCTTCCGCCCGGTGCCAGGCTCAGACCAGTTCCTCTTCGGGTTGCAGCAGCTTCACGTCGAGACACAGGGCCTGCATTTCCTTGATCAGCACGTTAAAGGATTCGGGGACGCCGGGGCGGGGCGAATTCTCGCCCTTCACGATCGACTCGTAAATCTTCGAGCGACCCATGACATCGTCCGACTTGACCGTCAGGATTTCCTGCAAGGTGTAGGCCGCACCATACGCTTCGAGCGCCCACACTTCCATTTCGCCGAACCGCTGCCCGCCGAACTGCGACTTTCCGCCCAGCGGCTGCTGGGTCACGAGCGAGTAGGGACCGATGGATCGGGCGTGGATCTTGTCGTCGACGAGGTGACCGAGCTTGAGCATGTACATATAGCCGACAGCGACCTCGTTGTGCAGTTTCTCGCCGGTGCGGCCGTCGTACAGTTCGGTTTTCCCGCTCTCGGGAAGCCCGGCTTCCTTCAGAAGGCCGACGACATCGGAGTAGCTTGCGCCGTCGAAGACCGGAGTGGCCACCTTGATTCCCAAGGCGGCGGAGGCCCACCCGAGGTGGGTCTCGAGCAACTGACCCACGTTCATGCGCGAAGGCACGCCCAGCGGGTTCAGCAAGATCTGAAGGGGGCGGCCGTCCTTCATGAAGGGCATGTCCTCAACCGGGACGATCTTGGAGATCACGCCCTTGTTTCCGTGGCGGCCGGCCATCTTGTCGCCCACCGAGATGCGGCGCTTCTTGGCGATGTAAACCTTGACCAGTTGCAGCACGCCCGGCTTGAGTTCGTCGCCGCGGATGATCTTGTCGATCTCCTTCTCGAGCTCCTCCTCAAGGCGCAGGATCATGTCGTTCGCGGTCAGCAGAACTTTCTCGGCGATCGTGTTCGCGGCGGTGTCGAGGGTCAATCCCTCGGGAGCCTGCACGTCGGAGAAGTTGATGCGCTGGAGCAGCTTTTCCGTGAACTTCTTTCCCTTGGCGACCAGCAACTCGTGCGTCGCGCCGTCGCGAATCTCGCCCGCATCCTTGCCATCAAGCAATTCGACCAGCTTGCGATCGCGCGCGACAGTGATTTCCTGGATGCGTCCAGTGATCTGCGCGCGCAAGTCGTCGATGCGCTCCTTGTCGCTCTTCTTGGTCTTCTTGTCGCGTTCCTTGCGGGAGAACATGCGGGTTTCGACCACGATGCCCTTCATCCCCGGAGGGGCCTTCAGGGAGCTGTCACGGACATCGCCGGCCTTCTCGCCGAAGATGGCGCGAAGGAGGCGTTCCTCGGGGGAAAGCTCGGTTTCACCCTTCGGCGTGACCTTGCCGACCAGGATGTCGCCCGCCTCGACGTCGGCGCCCACACGGATCACCCCATTCTCGTCGAGGTTCGTCAGCGACTCCTCGGAAACATTGGGAATCTCCCGCGTCAGTTCCTCGGGACCGCGCTTGGTGTCGCGGACTTCAAGCTCATACTCCTCGATGTGAATCGAGGTGAGGGTGTCCTCCTTGCAGAGTTCCTCGGAGATGATGATCGCGTCTTCGTAGTTGTATCCGTTCCAGGGGAGGAAGCCCACCAGAATGTTCTTGCCGAGCGCAAGCTCGCCGTTCTGGGTGCTGGACCCGTCCGCGAGCACCTGGCCCTTCTTGACGGGCTGGCCGACACTGACAAGGACCTTCTGGTTGATGCAGGAATCCTGGTTGCTGCGCTCGAACTTGCGAAGATTGTACGTGTCGTACTCGGGTACATCGAGGAAGTCCGATGCCTGGCGCTTGGATTCTTCGCGCTTCACGACGATGGTGCTTGCGTCGACATAGTGCACCACGCCGGCATTCGAGGCTGTCACCATGGCGCCGGAATCGTACGCGGCACGGGCTTCGAGCCCGGTGCCCACGAGCGGAGCTTCCGAGCGCAGCAGGGGCACGGCCTGGCGTTGCATGTTGGAACCCATGAGCGCGCGGTTCGCGTCGTCGTGCTCGAGGAAGGGAATCAGGCCTGCGGCAATGGAGACGAGCTGCTTGGGCGACACGTCCATCAACTGGACCTGGTCGCGCGGAATCACGGGGAAGTCGCCCTGCTTGCGCACGATCACCCAATCCCCGACGAGCTTGCTCTTGTCGTCGATTTCGGCGGAGGCCGGAGCAACGTTGTATTCGTCTTCCTGGTCGGCCGTGAGATACACGACTTCGTTCGACACCACGCCGCCCTTGACCTTGCGATAAGGCGTTTCGATGAAGCCGTAGGGATTCACGCGGCCATAGGCGGCCAGAGACGAAATCAGGCCGATGTTCGGGCCTTCGGGCGTCTCGATCGGGCAGAGCCGCCCATAGTGGCTGTGGTGCACGTCGCGCACCTCGAAGCCTGCGCGCTCGCGCGTGAGGCCGCCGGGTCCGAGCGCCGACATGCGACGCTTGTGCGTCAGTTCGGCGAGAGGATTCATCTGATCCATGAACTGGCTGAGCTGCGAGCTGCCGAAGAACGTCGAGATCACCGTGGACACCGTACGGGCGTTGACGAGATCCTGGGGAGTCATTTCCTCGTTGTCGCGCAGCGAAAGGCGCTCGCGGATCGTGCGAGCCATGCGGGTGAGTCCCAGCGAGAACTGGTTCCCGAGCAGTTCCCCGACGGAACGAACGCGACGGTTTCCCAGGTGATCGATGTCGTCAAGGAAGCCTTCGTTCTCGTACAACCCGTTCAGGTAACGCATGATCGCCAGGAAATCGTCCTGCGTCAGGGTCATCGTGCGCATTGGAACATCCAGCTTGAGGCGGCTGTTCATGCGGTAACGGCCCACTTCCCCGAGATCATAGCGCTTGTCGTCGAAGAACAGGCGCTCAAGCAACGTACGCGCGGTCGCCACGTTCGGGGGATCTCCCGGGCGAATGAGCGTATAGATGCGGAAAAGGGCCTCTTCCTCATTGGAAGTGGGGTCCGCATTCAGGGTCAAATGGATGACAGGGTTCTCGTCGAGGCCTGCGATCACCTTGATCTTCTTGTAGCCGGCCTCGGCGGCGCGCTTGATGACCACCGCCGTAAGAGCCGTGTTCGCCTCGGCGATCAGCTCGCCCGTGCTCGAATCGACCAAGTCTTCCCAGAGGATGCTGTCTTCGAGTTCGGAATCCGTGACGGGCAATTCATCAGCCTCGTAGAAAAGCTTGACGATGTCGTTATTGCGCGAAAAACCGAGCGCGCGAAGAAGGATCGTCGCCGGAATCTTGCGACGACGGTCAATGTTGATGTACATCGCCTCGTTCACGTCGATCAGGAACTCAACCCACGAGCCGCGGTAGGGAATCACGCGCGCCTTCAGCATGCGCTTTCCGTTGGTGTGCGTTTCCTCGTCGAAGCTCACACCCGGCGAGCGGTGCAGCTGGGAGACGATGACGCGCTCGGAACCATTGACAATGAATGTTCCGTTGCGCGTGATCAGGGGAAGGTCGCCGATGTACACATCGTTCGTGATCTTCTCCACGAACTTCTTGTCTTCTCCGTCGCCCTCGAAAACGTTGAGGCTCAACGTCGCCTTAAGGGGGGCGGCGTGGGTCATTCCGCGCTTCTGGCACTCCTCGATGGAGTACTTGGGCACTCCGAGGGAGTACCCCTCGAACTCAAGGGCGTACTGTTCCTTGATGTCGGTGATGGGAAAGATGTCGCTGAAGATTTTCTGCAGTCCCTCACGCTTGCGCTCCTTGGGAAGCGCCCCCGCCTGGATGAAGCGGTTGAAGGAATTGACCTGCACATCCAGCAGGTAAGGCAGTTCAAAATTGAACCGGCTCGACGAATACGTTTTTCTTTCCGCCATGTGACCCAACTTCCTGGTTCGCGGGAGGTCCCATCCGGGACGGCTCACCCGGTTCTATGCAACGACCAACGCATCAGCTCCCGGGAACGGGGCCGATACGCAGGAGACTGGGAGTTCCGCAGCCGCCCCAACAGGGACGGTGCGGTTCCCAAACGGACTTTTCTTCGGACCTTGGGACAAGTTTACTTGAGGGCGACCTTCGCGCCGGCTTCCTCGAGTTCCTTCTTGAACTTCTCGGCGTCTGCCTTCGCGACGGCTTCCTTCACGGTCTTCGGCGCACCGTCGACCACAGCCTTCGCCTCGGCGAGGCCAAGACCGGTGATCGCACGAACGACCTTGATCACGTTGATCTTGTTCGCGCCGGCGCTTTCGAGCACAACGTCGAATTCGGTCTTCTCGGCAGCGGCTTCGCCACCGGCGGCGCCGGCGGCAGGGGCCACGGCAACCGCGGCGGCGGCTGCGGCCTCAAGACCGTACTCGTTCTTCAGGTAATCGGACAGTTCCTTCGCCTGCAGCAGGGAAAGTGCGACGATCTTGTCGCCAAGCTCCTTGATGTCGGGGGTGTAGGTTGCTTCGGACATGGTGGTCTCCTCGTGAGTGAGATTGGATTGTGTTTCTTGACTGTTCCGCGAATTTCCGGGCCTTGGGGCGCCTTACTCTCCGACCTTCTCCCCCGCCTCGATCTTCGAGACCAGGGATTGGATTTGACTGGCAAGGGCCGAACCCGGCCCCTTGAAAAGGGCGATCAAACCGGACCCGGCGCCCATGGCAAGGGAGACGACCTGCGCCTGCAGCTCCCTCTTGCCCGGCATCTTCGCGAGTGAGTCCATTTGGTCTCCCCCGTAAGCCTGTCCGTCGATGTGAATCGCCTTCATGGCGATCGCCTTTTCGTTCTTCTTCAAAAATTCGACGACCAGCTTGGCCGGAGCCATCGGGTCGTCGGCGTCGGCAAGGATGAGTGCCGTCGGACCGGTGAGATAGGAGTCGAGCCCCTCGACACCGACATCGGCAAGCGCGCGCTTGACCAGCGTGTTCTTGGCCACGCGCATGGACAAGCCCTTCTTGCGAAGTTGTCCACGAAGATCCGTCACTTTTTCAACGGTAATCCCCGTGAAGTCGGCCAGATACACTCCTGAAGACGACTTCAGTGCCTGAGAAAGTTGGGAGACGATTTCGGTTTTTTGTGCGACCATGATTCGTTCCTCAACGGAATGCGGAACGGTCGATCCGGATTCCCGGAGTCATCGTTCCCGCCAAAGTGATGCTTTTGATGTAAACGCCCTTGGCCGTCGCGGGCTTTGCCCTCACCACGGTATCGATCAGCAGGGAGGCATTCTCCTTGAGTTGATCCATGGTGAACGAAAGCTTTCCAACGGGAGCGTGAACGTTCGAACCCTTGTCGACGCGGAAGCTGATCTTGCCGGCCTTGAGTTCCTTGACGGTCTGGGCGACATTGGTCGTCACCGTTCCGGCCTTCGGGCTGGGCATCAGGCCGCGGGGTCCGAGCACGCGCGCGACACGCCCCACCAAGGGCATCATGTCAGGAGTCGCAACCACGGCATCGAAGTCCGTCCAGCCGTCCTGGATCTTCTGCACCAGTTCTTCGGCACCGACGAAGTCGGCGCCTGCGTCGGAGGCCGCCTTCTCGAGCTCGCCCTTGGCGAACACCAGAACGCGCACCTTGCGGCCGGTTCCGTGGGGCAGCACGACGTTGCCGCGCACCACCTGGTCGCTGTGACGCGGATCGACGCCCAGGTTCAGGTGAACCTCCAGCGTGGGATCCAACTTGTATTTTCCATTCTCCTTCAGTATCCCGATCGCCTCATCAAGGCCGTATTCGCGGCCCCGTTCGATCTTTTCGGCGATACTGCGGTAGTTCTTGCTTCGCTTCATTCGCTCCTACCCTTGTGTTTCCGACGCTCCCGCCGATGGGAACGCCGGCGTTAACGCCGCCTGATCCGTGATCAGCCGACGATGTCCAACCCCATGCTCTTCGCGGTTCCCGCGACCATGGCGCTCGCCGCTTCGATGCTCTCCGTGTTCAGGTCGGGGAGCTTCATCTTGGCGATGTCTTCAATTTGTTTTTGCGTGATCTGGCCGACCTTCTTGCGGTTCGGCTCACCCGATCCCTTCTGGATGCCCACGGCCTTCTTGATCAGCTCGGGAACCGGTGAGACCTTCGTCACGAACGTGAAGCTGCGGTCGGCATATACCGTGATCACGACGGGAATGACATATCCCTTCTTGTCCTGCGTAGCGGCGTTGAAGGCCTTGCAGAACTCCATGATGTTGACGCCGCGCTGACCAAGGGCCGGGCCGATGGGCGGGGACGGGTTCGCGGCGCCCGCCGGAACCTGCAGCTTGATGTATCCAGTAATCTTCTTGGCCACGATGACTCCTCAAAAAATTTCCGCTTCAAATACCTTCTGGTCCCGGATCCTGATCAGACCGCGTCGACCTGGCCGAAGTCCAGTTCCACCGGAGTTGACCGGCCGAACACACTGACCATGACCTTGAGCTTGCCCTTCTCCGGGTGGATCTCCTCGACCACGCCGTCGAAGTCCTTGAACGGACCATCCTTGATGCGGATCTTGTCCCCGTTGTGGTAGGGGATTTCCGTCACCTTGGTTTCCTGCACCTCGGGCGCGTCCTGTCCCAGGATCCTGTCCACTTCCGCCTTGCGAAGCGGTTGCGGCTTGTTGTCGACGCCCACGAAGTGCGTCACACCCGGAATGTCGGTCACGACGTGCATCGTGTCCTTGTTCATCTCCATCTCGACCAGGATGTAGCTGGGGAAGGACTTGTGGTCTCGGACCGTCTTCTTCCCCTTCTGGATGGTGGTCACTTCCCGAACGGGAACGAGCACCTGGCCGATTTGCTCCTGCATCCCGTTCCGCTCCACGTAGGCGTCAAGGTGCTGCTTGACCTTGCCTTCCTGGCCGGAATACGTATGCACTGCGTACCACTTCACTTGAACTCTCCCTGCCCGATCAACCCAGCACCAGCCGGACGACGGAGCTCAGCACGAAGTCGACGCTGCCCACGAAAACCGTCGAGAGCAATGCAAAAATGATGACCGTGATGGTCGCGCCCCGCAACTCTTCGGGAGTCGGCCAAGTAACCTTCCTCAGCTCGAGGAGGACGTCACGGATGTAGTTCTGAAAGCGACGCATGATGTTTTCCAGGCCAGGAGGGACTTGAACCCACAACCAACGGTTTTGGAGACCGCTACTCTACCAATTGAGCTACTGACCTGGGATTCCCTTTCTTGTTCCTTTGCGGTTACTCCAGGATTTCGGTGACGACGCCTGCGCCGACGGTCTTGCCGCCCTCGCGGATCGCGAAGCGCAGGTCCTTGGCCATGGCGATCGTGGAGATCAACTCCACTGTGCAGGAGATGTTGTCTCCCGGCATCACCATCTCCACGCCCTCGGGAAGCGTCATCGAACCCGTCACGTCCGTCGTGCGGAAGTAGAACTGGGGACGGTAACCACCGAAGAACG
>JBJHDK010000056.1:11900-15800 GCA_050486505.1 Fibrobacteria bacterium
ACGGCCACCCTCGTCCTTCGAAAGGACGTAGATCTCCGCCTTGAACTTGGTGTGCGGCGTGATGCTGCCCGGCTTGGCCAACACCTGGCCACGCTCGATGTCCTTCTTCTCCGCGCCGCGGAGAAGGAGCCCGACGTTGTCGCCCGCCTGCGCCGCATCAAGCAGCTTGCGGAACATCTCGACACCGGTCACCACGAACTTCTTGCTCTCGCCAAGACCGACACGCTCCACTTCCTCGGAGACCTTGATCTGGCCCTGCTCGACGCGACCGGTGGCAACCGTGCCACGGCCCGTGATCGTGAACACGTCCTCGACGCTCATCAGGAACGGCTTGTCGACCGCGCGAACCGGGGTCGGAACGTAGGTGTCGACCGCTTCCATCAGCTTCAGGATCGCCTGCTCGCCGATCTCGCCCGTGTCGCCCTCCAGGGCCTTCAGGGCGCTGCCCTTGACCACGGGAATGTCGTCGCCGGGGAACTCGTACTTGTTCAGGAGGTCGCGGACCTCGATCTCCACCAGCTCCAGAAGCTCGGCGTCGTCGACCATGTCCACCTTGTTCAAAAACACCACGATGTAGGGAACGCCGACCTGGCGGGCGAGCAGGATGTGCTCGCGGGTCTGGGGCATCGGGCCGTCGGCGGCCGAAACCACCAGGATCGCGCCGTCCATCTGCGCCGCGCCCGTCACCATGTTCTTCACGTAGTCGGCGTGCCCGGGGCAGTCGACGTGCGCGTAGTGGCGGTTGGTCGTCTCGTACTCGACGTGCGAGGTGTTGATCGTGATGCCGCGCTCGCGCTCTTCGGGAGCATTGTCGATCTCGCCGTAGGAGCGCGCCGTCGCGCCGCCGGTCTTCGCAAGAATCGTCGTGATCGCGGCCGTCAAAGACGTCTTGCCGTGGTCAACGTGACCGATCGTGCCGATGTTCACGTGGGGTTTCGTACGCTCGAATTTTGCCTTCGCCATGGTGCGTTTCTCCTCGGAAGTTCGCGTGCGGACCGGGGGTGAAAAATTTTGAGGGCTGCGAATGTTAGAAACTTCCGGAGCTTTTTGCACCGGGTCAAGGTCGTTAATTCTTTTTTTTCATCCACTTAGGGACGAGAAGGGACGGATCCGGAAAGCGGGGGTTCGGCCCCGGGGCGGGTTCCGGTCTGCGCCGGGGCGGGGCTGGTGGAGCCCAAATCGGGAATTGAACCCGAGACCTCTTCCTTACCAAGGAAGTGCTCTACCTCTGAGCTATTTGGGCAAACGTCCACCGCTGCCGCATCAGGGGGCCCAAGCCGCCCTGAATTGGCGGGTTGGAGCGAGCTAACGGACTCGAACCGTCAACAGCCACCTTGGAAGGGTGGTACTCTACCAATTGAGTTAAGCTCGCCCAACCCGAACACTCACGCTTGAAATGGGCCGAGGTGGATTCGAACCACCGTAGGCGTAGCCAGCGGATTTACAGTCCGCCCCCATTAACCACTCGGGCATCGACCCTTTTCAAGCGCACTTCTGGCGTTTTCAGCTCGAAACCGCCAAAAACTCGTCTTTTCCGCAGGACAAGCCAACGAAGGGATTTGAACCCCCGACCCTCTGATTACAAATCAGATGCTCTACCAACTGAGCTACGTTGGCACGAATCCCCGGGCTTTCCCGTGAGCGGGCTGGTTAAGGTCCCGCCACTCCCCGTTTTATGGGGAATCGGGAAATTTAGTTCTCGCGAACCCGGAAGACAATGAGGGAGCGCGAAAAAAATGCACGAGGGCGCCCGGATCCCGCGGCCGCACAGGCCACCGGCGCCACCTGCCCCCAACCTATGTTTACCCCCCATGTCCCCCCGAATCCCCCCCATGTTGCTTTCCGTCGCGCGCGAAATCGAGGCTGCCGGGGGTGAAGCGTACCTGGTCGGCGGCTGGGTGCGCGACCACCTGCTCGGGCTGCCCAGCGGTGATTTCGACGTCGAGGTATACGGGCTTGAGCTCGACGCGCTGCTGGGCATTCTCAAGCGACACGGCAAACCGAACCTGGTGGGCAAGGCCTTCGGGGTGATCACCATGACGCGCGACGGACGCGTCTACGACTTCGCGTTTCCGCGCACCGAGCGCAAGACGGCGGAAGGCCATCGCGGCTTCGACGTCACGCCCGACCCGCATCTCGACTTCGCCACCGCCGCGGCGCGGCGCGATTTCACCGTCAACGCGATGGGCCTGCTTCTGCCCGATTTCAAGCTCGCGGACTTCCACGGGGGCAGGGAGGATCTCGACCGCAAGCTGCTGCGCCATGTCTCCTCCGCGTTTTCCGAGGATCCGTTGCGCGCGCTGCGTGCCGTACAATTCGCCGCGCGCTTCGGCTTCGACATCCATCCCGCAACGCAGGCGTTGTGCGCGGCGCAACCTCTCGAAGAACTGCCGCGCGAGCGCATTTTCGCGGAGTTCAAAAAACTGTTGCTGCAGTCGGCGCGCCCGTCGATCGGGCTGGAGTGGATGCGGCGCATGAACATGCTGCGCTTCTTCCCCGAGCTTGCGGCGCTCGTGGGCGTGCCGCAAGAGCCGGAGTGGCATCCCGAAGGCGACGTGTGGACGCATACGCTGATGGTGGTCGACCAGGCCGCGCGCCTGCGCACGCCCGAATACACCGAGACGGAGAATTTGGCGTTGATGCTCGGCGCGCTTTGCCACGACCTTGGCAAACCCTTCACCACCGTGCACCGCGACGCGCGGTGGCGCAGCCCCGCGCACGAGCCCTTGGGCGAAAAGCCGACGCGCTCCTTCCTCGATCGCATCACGCGCGAGACCGCGCTGATCGAGGCCGTGGTCACGCTCGTGCGCGAGCACCTGAAGCCCGCCCTGCTGTACAAGGCGCGCCACGAGATCAAACCCTCGGCCATCCGCCGGCTGGCGCTGCGCGCCGACATCGAGAAGCTCGTGCGCCTCGCGCGCGCCGACCACCTCGGGCGCACGACGGAGGAATCGCTGGCGGGAGAATTCCCCGCGGGTGACTGGCTGCTCGAGGAGTCGAAGAGGCTCGACGTTCTGGAGCACAAGCCCGCACCTTTTTTGACGGGAAAATATCTGTTGTCGCTGGGCCTCGAGCCGGGACCCGGGCTGGGCAAAATCATTCAGGAAAGCTTCGAGCTGCAACTGGAGGGAGAGCTGCCCGACCGCGCGGCGGCCGAGGCGTGGGCGCGGGGGCGGGTGGGATCTATCCCCTGAACTGTAGGGGCGACCCGCCGGGTCGCCCCTACCATCCGCCCCGCGTCAATCCTACCTTGCGGCGCATGTTCTCCGACATCCGCGCCATCTACACCAACGACCCCGCCGCGCGGGGGTTGCAGCCGCTGCTTTACCCCGGCCTGCACGTGCTGGTGCTGCACCGGTACCTCGCGCATCCGCTGTACCGCATGCGGTTGTTCTTCCTTGCGCGCCTGGTGTCGGAGATCGCGCGATTCCTGACAGGCATCGAGATCCACCCCGGCGCGAAAATCGGCAAGCGCCTCTTCATCGACCACGGCCACGGCATCGTCATCGGCGAGACCGCGGAAATCGGCGACGACTGCGTGCTCTTTCACCGCGTCACCCTCGGCGGCACGGGCAAGCACGCGGGCAAGCGTCACCCCACCCTCGGGAACCGCGTGCTGGTCGGCACGAACGCGACCCTGCTCGGCCCCATCACGGTGGGCGACAACGTCAAGGTCGGCGCGGAAACGGTGGTGATCATGCACGACATCCCGTCGAACTGCACCGTCGTCGGCGCGCCGGGCCGCATCGTCAAGCGCGACGGCGTGCGGGTGGAAGCGAAGCTGGAGCGGACGAAGGAGCCGTAACGATCCGCCGCCCGGAAATTGTCATCCCCGCGCAGGCGGGGATCCAGGCAGGAGGCAATCGATGACGAAGGGGCTTGTTGTGGGCCATACTGCGC
>JBJHDK010000057.1:0-15289 GCA_050486505.1 Fibrobacteria bacterium
TCCATCCGGTTTACGATGCATCCGGAGACCGGGTTTCGGAGATGACCGTATCCCGGATTCCGGAAATCTTCCCGGTCTATTGGGCGGGGACTCCCGAAGGGTCGGAAACTTGGGAAACCTATACCGTCGAGGACTTCGAGGAAGCCTGGGCCGATGCCAATTATCGCATGAATTTTCTGCATTACCCCGCTCCCGACAGCATCATTGTGTATGTGGTGGCGGATTCCGGGAAACCTTTCGTGTTTCCCGACACCTCAGGGTACGGCGCGGTCCACAAGGATACGATCGTTGTTCCCCTCGTCGTACGGGGGCTCGAAAAGCACGGTCCGATCTACGACAGTCTCCTGGCCCGTCGCGGTGGAGACAAGGTTTCGTCGAGGCACTGGGTTCGACTGGACCATGTCGTCATGGCGTCCTTCACCGAAAGCTATGACGCAGCAGGGAATGTCAGTGGACGAAGCCGCACTGCGACCGTTTTCGGGCGCGGAGTTCCCGTGGGGCGCTATTTGATCGATGAGGGGAGGTACCAGTTCTTCGTCAAAAATCATTTAGGATCCACGGTGCGCGTGGTGGAGGGGAATGGAGACTTCTACACTTCCCCGGCCTTCGACTACCAGGCGTTCGGAGAAAGACAGGTGTTGCGTGCCGATACGATGGAGACGCCGGGCCACGGCTTTACCGGAAAGGAACTTGATGCCGCGGTGAATCTCTACTACTTCGGCGCCCGTTGGTATGATCCTGAACTCGGGGTGTGGACCGGTCCCGATCCGGCGGGGGAATTTTTCAACCCTTACAGTTATGTCGGCGGATCTCCGCTGGCATTCTTCGATCCTCACGGATTGTGGTCGATCGGAATCGGAATCGTGGTCGGCTATAATCGCAGGCAGGGGTGGCACGTGGGTGTCGGGGTCGCATTGGATGACATCGATCTGGGGGTCGTTGAGTTTAACACCAATATCAGCCACGTGTGGAATGAAAAGGGAGGACAAACCTCCACGACAGCAGTCGGGGGAGGCGTCCAATTCGGGTACGTGGGTGCCGACGCTCACGTTGGCTACAGCCACGACACAAGGTCAGGTCATCGTGTCAATGCCAGGGCGGGTGCCAACATCATCGTGGTCGGCGCCGAGCTGGGGACGAATCACTCGTGGTCGAAAAGCGGCGACTATCAGGGAGGGAACGTTTATGCCGAAGCGTACCTGGGTGCAAAAGGAGTGGCCCACTACGGGGGAGGCTATGAGTTGGGATGGGGTGGTTACGCGTCGGGGTGGTATGGAAGCGCCGGTTTCCTGCAGAACCAGTATTCCAACCGTGGTGAAGGATGGGATCACGATGGTTTTGAGCAGCGAGTGGGGCTGGCAAGCTACCAATCCGAAGGGTCGGAAAGCCGCGCCGAACTCGTGACCTCCAGGGACATCATCGGGCACTCGGCGATCGTCGGGGAATACAAGGGCGAAGAGTTCGTGATCAGTTGGGGCCCGGCGTCGAGACCGAAGAGCGACCTCGGGTTCTTTACGGAGATGCTCGACGGGACCAACAATTATGACGTGATGGGGAATGCCATGTCCCTGCGGGGAGTCAATGTGCGAAGGTTGTATCACTACTCCAACTTCCTGGATCGTTTCAAAGGCTCCTTGGGTTACAACTTGCTGGTCAGCAGCTGCGTGACACACACGTCCTTCGCGCTTGCCTATGCCGGAGCCATGAACGTCGGAATCCACCCGGTGCTGCTGGAATCCCAGATGCGCCTCAGGAATGGATGGGCTTACTGATGATGAAAGCGGTTCCTGAACCTCATGCGGTGTTCAATGTCAAGCCCGGATCCACCGTGACACGGGCCGTCTTCTCACCCGCGGGCAGCTTGACGATTCTCTTGTCGGCTCTCGCTCTGTTGGTATCAGGGTGCGCCACCCGGAAGGATCTCCTCGAGGGACATTACCTCACGAAGGAACAGGCGTATGGAAGGGTCGTTCTGGAGATCGGGGGTATCCCGACGGGATTTTTCCTGTTGCGTGTGGATCAGTTGCCCGAATTGCGAGCGGCAGACTTGCTCGGTTATCTGGGTTCGGATTCGACATTCCACTTCATGCGAGCCTGGGTCAAGCACGCGCGTCGTGACGAGATCGTCTTTTTCGCACTGGACATGGATGATTGCGATGTCGAAGAGCCTCTCTCCATTCTGCCGTGGACCGATCCGCCTCGTCTGTCATTTTCGGACTTATGGCGCGAAATCGACAGAACCCCGACGGCTTTGCCGGTGATCCTTGAGGATGGACATTGCCGGGTCGCGGCTTGGAGCAAGCCCGGGGAATGAGCGCCTGGCGGAGACCTGGCTGCGACGCCTGTCCGCGCCGTCAGGTCTCCGCCAGGCGCTCGTCGATTTCCTGCTTGCTCGCAAATCCGTAGGCGAACCCGAACACGCCATAGGCGACGAGCAGTGCGAAGAGGTATTCAGGGAAAATCATTCCGAAGCCGCACAGATAGCCGATGAAAACATTCGCGATCTGGAAGCCATTCAGCAGCGGGCTCTTGCGACGCATGAGCTTCGGCAGGTAAGCCGGGCTGACCATGAGCAACCCGGCCAGGATCAGCATCAGGGGCAGCATGGTCAGGCTGAACGGAAACGCGCCCGCGAGTTCGTACTTCGCATGCAGGATCACGCCGAGCGCCACGAAGCCGCCGGCAAAGGTCGATGGAAGACCGTGAAAGAAATCCTTGAGTTCCCCCGCGTCGATGGCGTTGTAGCGGGCGAGCCGCAGGGCTGCGCAAAGGACGTACACCGCGAGCGAGGCGAGCATCAACGGACGATGCGACGCGGCCCATTCCGGCGCGACCATCTGGAGGTAGTAGTACACCAGCATGGCCGGGGCGACACCGAAGGCGATCAGATCGGCGAGGCTGTCGAACTGCGCGCCGAACTCGGAGGACGCGTTCAGAACCTTCGCCATGAAGCCGTCCAGCTTGTCGAGCAGCACGCACCAGATGATCATCCAGGCCGCGAGGGTCAGGGGGGGCTTTCCGAAGCCCGGCAGGCTGCGGTCGCTGCGCTCGGGGATCATGGCCTCGGCCATGAGCAGGATGGCGAAGATTCCGATGAGAAAGCTCAGGCCGGTGAAAAGATTGGGAACAAGGAATTTTTTCTGAACCATGATGACCCCGGAAAAAGACGGACGAGAAGGTAGAACAGTGGTCAGGGGAGCGTGCCCCGGTGCTTAACGCTCCGGGAAGAGCACGATGAAATTGTCGAGCGTCGAGACGGCAATGCCGTCGCCGACAGCAGCCGGAGTTCCGGGCATGCCGGGAAGCGGAAGTTTGCGGATGAGAGAATGGTTGAGCGAGCGTTTCTCGAGCGCGGGTTCGGTGGTTCCGACCCAGTATCCGTCGGAGGTGAGCAATGGGCGGTTGAAGAGGTAGGTCGGCACGCGCGTCTGGGCGCGCACGGTTCCGGTTTCGCCCTCGACGTGTACCAGGCGTTGCGAGGCGGTTCCGACCAAAAGCGCTTCGTTTCCCCGTCCCGAAAGGCTGAAGATCTGTTCTCCCATGTCGCGTTGCCAGGCGATGGAATTCGCGCGCTTGTCCACCGCGATGATGAGGCCCTCGTTGTAGCCCGCGAAGGCGAGCCCGGTCCCGGAGTGCACTTCGGTCACGGTCCCCGGAGGCAGGCGCACCGATGCCAGGGATTCCCCGTCCCTGAGCCTTACGCTTTGGTACCCCCCGTCGATTTCGTAAACGTCCACGGTGCCGGGAGTTCCACTTGCCGCCAGCAGGAGGCCTCCGCGTGCGAGGCCGACCTGCCAGCGGATGGTGCGCGTTGCGGGATCAAGCAGGTGGAGAGTCCCGTTCCAGTCGCTGAAGAGAAGTCCTTCGGGCAGCATGATGGCGTGGCAGAGGGGGTTGCGAAGGCGGACTTCCCAGGTGTTATCGCCGTTCCAGGGTGGCGCGAGGAAATGCAGGCGGTTGGTTCCGGAGACGATGATGGTGTCTCCGGCCCACAAGGAGACTTTCAGGTCGAGCGGCTCGGTGAAACGCCGGGTTCCTGCCAGGCGTCCCCTGCGGTTGTCGAGAACGAGCAAGGTCGTGTTGTCGTTCTCGATGTAGAAGCTGTGACCGTTTCCCGAAGAGAGCACCGGGAAAAAACGCGGGCCTGAACGCCGTTTCCAGACCCACGCGGCTTCGAGGCCTTCCGCCAGGCGGGCGAAGGCGGTGTCGTCGCCCCACGGTGATGCATGCCGGGAGCGTGCGGCCTGCAGCCATGCGCGCATTCGGGCGTGATCAGGTGCCTGGGTCGCATCGAGCAGACGGGCCGTCTCGCGCCACGCGATGCCGTTGCCCGGCTCGAGCGCAAGGAGAGAATCGAGGGACTCAAGGGCACGGCGTGCGTCGCCGGATCCGCCTGCCTCGCGTGCAGCGTGGAGGAGGTAGGAACGATCCTTTCCCGCTGCACGGAGCAATTCGCGGTCAAGCCTCACGCGGCTTCCATCGGCGGCATGGAGAACAAGCCAGTCGCGCGCCGGGAGCATGAGGGGGGGCTCGCGATCCCACCCCGTTTCGTACTCGTACAGGATCTGTCCCGCGGCGTCGAGGGCGACGAGCGTGCGGGCATGCGTGGTCACGAATGCCTCGTCCCCGTGCGCGATCAAGGTTTCGGCGCCCAGGTCGCGCCTCCAGACCACCCTGCCGGTGCGCAGGGAGAGCGCGCGCACGGGACCTTCTCCATCGGTCGTGAACGCCAGCTCGCGGCCGATGGAGAAGGCCTCCTGTAACCCCGCGGGAATTCCCCACAGGAATGCGTCGAACGAAGGGGCACGCCTGATTTCGATGTGTTCCCCGTGGCGCAGGGCCAGATAGTCGCCGGCGAGTTGGACGGCGGCCGGAAGCTCTCCGGACAGCGGGACCTGCGTCACGGACGGCGCTGCGAAATCGGCGCGGAACAGCGCGCGGCCGGGGCAGAACAACACGCCCTGGCGTGCCCTTGGCGTGGTCGGATGCCATGTGCATCCGGCCCCGGGGAGGGGGTGCGCGTGGATGGTGCGGCCGTCGCGCACCAAACGGACTTCTTGCGCGCCGATGAGGAGCATTTCCGCGGCTTCACCCGCAAGCAGATGCCCTTCCTCGGCGAGGAAACGGTCTTGCACGATGAGAGGAGGAGAATCGGGGGCTCGTCTCAGATAAACCCGTTGCCGGGGTGCGCTGCGCGTCAGAAGGCGGCCGTCGGCCGCATCGAGGAGTTCCTCGTCTGCTGCCGGCGCAGCCGGGATCAGGTGGAGCTCGCCACGTGCATCCTGCAGAAAGAGGCGCGAGGTGGTGCGGCCCGGTTCCGTCGACGCTTCCACCAGGACGTAGGTGTCGCCGTCCGCAATGATGCGCACGGGCAAACCCGCCATGCTTCCCGCGTCGCGGAGTGGGCGCAGCGCAGATGGGTCAAGCACCAGCAGGCGCTCCGCCACCCGCGCGCGCTGGGTGCGGGAGAGCCCAGGTCCTGAGACGGCGACGGCGTATTGGGTCGCAGCCTCGGCGTGACGGCCCTGGTCCTCGAGAAAACGCCCGCGCAGGTGGGCCGCCAGGGCACGGATGGCGGGATCACCGGATTCCGCCAACGGATCGAGGAGCGACATGGCGCGCGTGCGATCTCCCTCGATGTCGAAGAGATAGCGCGCGGATTCCAGGGCGCGACGGGCCTCCGCGTGGGCGCTTTCGTCGGCGGCGACGGGAGCGCCCAACGCCAGGCCCGCGCAGAGCAATGTTCCCCGCAGGAAGGGGAATGCGCCGGAAGTCGCCGCGTCGCGTGCCATGCCGAACCCGTGCCGCGTCATTCCGCGGACGGGGTTCCCTCCGGATCGAACTTGTAGCCCACTCCCCGCACGCTTTTGATCCACACCGGGTGCGCCGCGTCGTCTTCGAGCTTTTGGCGCAGCTTCAGGATCTGGTTGTCCACCGTGCGCGTGGTGGGCATGTTGTCGAGACTGTATCCCCAGATGGCCTGCAGCAGGTCCTCGCGTGAAACGACCTCGCCGGGTCTTCCGGCCAGGTAGCGGAGGATCTGGAACTCGCGCGCGGAGAGATCGACCGGCTTGTCGGCCTTCGTCGCTTCGTAGCGCCTGAAATCGAGCCGGGCATCCCCGAACTCCAGCCGGTCGGGCCCCGATTGCCCGGCCGTGGCGGACTCCGCGCTGCGACGCAGCCGCGTTTTGATGCGGGCGAGAAGCTCCGAGACGCTGAACGGCTTCGTGATGTAATCGTCGGCGCCCATTTCGAGGCCGGCGATTTTCGACATCTCCTCGTTTTTCGCGGTCAGCATGATCACGAACGTTTCGGGATGATGCTTGCGCAGGTGACGGCAGACCTCGAAGCCGCTGGACTTGGGGAGCATGAGGTCGAGCAGCACGAGGTGCGGACGCCACTGTTTTGCTTTTTCGAGCGCGGCCTCGCCGTCGACCACCGCCGCGGTCTCGTAGCCCTCGATCTCCAGCAGGTCGAGCAGGCCCGCCCGGATGGATTCTTCGTCCTCAACGATCAGGATGCGGTGCATCGGTTCCTCCCTTGCGCGGGAAGGTCAGGATCATCTCCGTTCCCTCCCCGGGTTTGCTTTCGACCCGGATGGTCCCCCCGTGGGCATCCGTAATGCGTTTCACCAGTGCCAGCCCGAGGCCGCTGCCCCGGGTCTTGCGGGTCATTTCGTCGCCTGCACGCCAGAATTTCTCGAAGATGCGCCGTTGGTCTTCGGGCGAAATTCCCACGCCCTGATCCGCAACGCGCAAGACAATGTCCTCGGAACGCGGCAGAACTTCCAGCGTCACCTGCGTTGCAGGGCGCGAATATTTCAAGGCGTTCTCGAGCAGGTTCTGTACCACCGAGCGCAGTGCGTCGTGATCCGCATCAAGCATGGCGGGTGCATCGAGCCTCTGCACGAGGCGGATGCCGGCCTTTTCGAATGCCGCGGCCATGAGGGCCGCCGATTCGCGCGCAGCCTCGGTCAGGTCGGTTTGCGCCAGGCGCAGCGCGCCGGGGTTTTCCTCGAGCCGCGTGAATGTCAGGATGCCTTCGATCATTCCCTGCAGGCGCTCGGCTTCGGCGCCGATGCGGCGCGCGTACTCGGGGCGTTTCGACTCGGGCATGCGTTCGCTCGCGAGCATTTCGGAAAACATGCGAATGGCGGTCAGGGGGGTTTTCAATTCATGCGAAACCGCGGAGAGAAAATTCGCCTTCATGCTGATCAGGCGCTGGGCATCATCAAGCCCCTTGTACAGGGCCAGGATCCCCAACAGCAGCGAGAGCAGCGAAAATGCGAGCAAGGCATAATGGATGCCGGTGCGCCATCTCCCCTGCGCGACGAGCTCCGCGTCGGAGCGCTTGTACACGACCAGTCGCCATGAGGGGAGATCGAGCTCCAGCGCCCGTTCCAGTGCGGGTTCGCGCGGGGTGTTGTCGTCGTGGTCCGCGGACAACACGAGCTTTCCGTCGGCGGCGAAGACGGCGAAGTCCATGTCCCTCCAGGGGGCCCTGCGTTCCTGGACCAGCTCGGAGCGGACTGCCGCGGAGAACACCCCCTCGTCGAGGCGGACCAGGACGCGTGTATCGCGGTCGAGCCACGGGAATCCCGCGGCGAGATACGGCGTGCCGTGGTGGTAGCGCACGCGCAAGGTGTCGTAGCGGGCGGGGGAGAGGGCGCGAAGAAGCTCCTCGGGTGATCCCTGCCAGTCACGGTCGATCGCCTCCGCGTTCGAAAGAAATGCGGGAAGCCGCTGGTGCAGCGCGAAGAACTCCGAGCGAGCACCGCGCGTCAGGGGTTCGAGCGAAGTCATGAGATCGGCGATTTCGGCGAGGTAAAATCCCGTGCGGTGGCGGGTTTCGAAGTCGGCCGATTCGAGCAGGTCGGCCACCAGTACGCGGGCGGTGCCCTCGGCCTCGGAGGCAAGGCCGAGACGGGCAAGGCACTTGAGCTCGAGAAGGCGGAAGCCGAAGCGCTTTTCCGCCATCCGCGGATCGAGAGGGTCGGGGCCGTAAAGCAGAAGCCGCACGGCCTGCAGGGCCGAAGCGTGGCGCCCGGCGCGCCATTCTTCGCGCACGACGTTTTCGAGGGGGTGCTCGGCGAATGCTTCCGGCTCCACGGGGGGCTCTCGCGGAGGCGCGGGAAACACGGGGGTTTCGCCGCGGAAGACGACGGCGGAATGGACCACGGGGAGCTCGATCAGGCGGGCCGCGAGTTCCCATGCGGCAAGCGGGGTTTCCGCCGAGCCGCCCCCGGCGAGCGCGCCCCGCACCCTGTCCATGTGTTCGTTGCGTGTCTTGAGCAGCGTTTGCTCCATCGCATCGGCGAAGGATTCGTAACGCGCCTCGCGTGAACGCTCCAGCAACAGGCGCTCGTCCTTCACGGATCGGAAACTGAGCCAGCCGAGGATCAGGCCGGGCAGCAGGATGGGGCCGGCGAAGAGCAGGAGACGGCGACGGGGAAGTCTCACGCGCGAGATCCCGGCCTCAGAAGAGGATGGCTTCCAGGGCGGCGAGCAGAGGGTCGCCCATCCACGTGTAAAGGAGATTGCGGGCGCCGGGAAGATCGTAGGCCTCCAGGCCGAGCAGAATCATGTTGGCCACGAAAAAGGCCGTGAACCCGCCGATGCCGTAGTACAGGAGGAAGAAGACTCCCTTGCGCGGCTCGCGGTCGCGCGGGTTGATCAGCAGGCGATAAAGCCATGAAATCAGTCGGTAAGTGAAAGGCACGGGAGGAAATTAGGAATTACGAATTACGAAATACGCATGAAAGGGGGCGCCGGAGCTTCGAATCGGGAGGAACGGTGCCGGTGATCAGGATCTCCGGCACGAGGGCATCCGCAGTGCTCCATTCGTAATTCGTAACGGACTCAAAACCTTATCAGCGACGGGTGCCAAATTTCCGGTGCTGCGAAGCCCAGAAGATTTGCCGTGGTCGAGGCGAGATTGGCGAGCCCCGGTGCCGCGGTGTCGGCCAGCTTGTACTTGCCTTTGTTTACGTTGTCGTAGAAGATGCAAGGAACGGGGTTGAGCGTGTGACTGGTCTTGGCCTTCACACTGCCGTCCTTGGCTTTCACGGGTTCCCCGGTCTTCTTGTCGATCTCGTACATCTCGTCGGCGTTTCCGTGGTCGGCGGTGACGACGGCCATGCCGCCCAGCTCGTCGATCACCGGCAGCAGGCGGGCGAGGCACAGGTCCACCGCTTCCATGGCCATGGTCGCGGCGCGCAGGCTTCCGGTGTGGCCGACCATGTCGCCGTTGGCGTAGTTCACGCGCGCCGTGCGATGCTTGCCGGTCTTCAGTTCGGCGATGAGGGCGTCGGTGATTTCGGCGGCCTTCATCCAGGGGCGTTCATCGAAGGAAACCCTGTCGGAAGGGATCTCGATCCAGGTTTCACCGTCGAACTTGCCGCTGCGGTTGCCGTTCCAGAAATAGGTTACGTGCCCGTACTTCTGCGTTTCGCTGATGGCGAGTTGGGTGACGCCCGACCCGGCGAAATATTCGCCCATGGTGTTGCGGATCTCGGGTGGGGGCACGAGGTAGCGCTTGGGGATATGCAAGTCGCCGTCGTACTCGAGCATGCCCGCATACACGACGTCGGGACGCTGCCCGCGGTCGAAGGCCTTGAAATCATCCTCCTCGAAGGCGCGGCTGATCTCGATGGCGCGGTCGCCCCGGAAATTGAAAAACACCACACTGTCGTGGTCGCGCACCGGGCCGACCGGCTCGCCGTTCTCCGCGATCACGAAGCCGGGAAGATCCTGGTCGATGACCTTCTTCTCGCCGCGGAACGTTTCGATGGCTTCGGCCGCCGACGTAAACTGCCTGCCCTCGCCGTGCACATGGATCTTCCAGCCGCGCTCGACCTGGGCCCAGTCGGCTTCGTAACGGTCCATGGTGATGTGCATGCGCCCGCCGCCGCTGGCGATCTTGACGTCGAAGTCGTCGGCGCGCGTCTCGTCCAGGAACTTCTCGAAGGGAAGCACGTAGTCGAGCGCGGAGGTTTCGCCCACGTCGCGGCCGTCGAGAAGAATGTGCACGCGTACGCGGCCGAGCTTTTCTTCCTTCGCCCGCAGGATGAGGGCCTTCAGGTGGTCGATGTGCGAGTGCACGTTGCCGTCGGAGAACAGGCCGAGAAGGTGCAGCGTGGATTTGTGGTCACGCACGTTCGCGGCGATTTCCTTCCAGGCGTCGCGGGCGAAGATCTTTCCGGAGTCGATGGCCTGGTTCACCAGCATCGCACCCTGGTCCACGACCTGCCCCGAGCCGATGGCATTGTGGCCGACCTCGGAGTTTCCCATGTCGTCGTCGCTGGGCAGGCCGACGGCCTTGCCATGCGCGCGCAGCAGCAGGTTGGGGTAGTCGCGCATGAGCCGGTCGATTACCGGCTTGTTGGCCTGGGCGACGGCATTGCCTGCGGTGCGGGGGGTGATGCCGACGCCGTCGAGGACGATCTGGACGACGGGACCTGAGTAAGACGGAGCGTTCGAGAGTTTCTTCAGCATAGGGGGCCAAAGGTAGAATCGACGGCGGAGTGTCCCAATCCGGAGCAATTATCGCGGAGAATGCCCCGGAATCGATGCGGTGGGGTGGACAGGGAATTATGAGTGATGAGTCGTGAGTTATGAGTTAAGGGGCAGGGATGCCGTACTGTAAACAGGAAGTTCCACGAAGCTTGCCGGAATGCGAAAAGCGCGCACTCCGTACGAACCCGTCTTCAACTCATCACTCACGACTCATCACTCATAACTGACTCAGTCAATCGCCTCCACCTTGACCTTCTTACGGTTCAGGATCCCGTACTTGTCGGGGATGAGCACCACCAGCACTTCGAGGTTGTCGGTGCCGGGGAACATGTCGAAGGGGATGACCTTGGCGATCATGTAGCCCTGCTTGCGCCAGTTCTTCACTTCGCCGGGAAGGGCGTCCATGCCGCAGAAGAGGTGGGCGACGCGTCGCGGTTGGCGCTCCGCCAGTGCCCGGACGAGTCCCTGGGGCGTACCCTGCGCCGGGGGATCGAGGAGCAGGATTTCGGGAGTTTCATCCGCTTCGGGTAGCAGCCGGCGCAAGCGTGAGACCTCGAGCTTGCCCGCCTTGAAGCGCACGTTGCGGGTGCGCTCGCGCCCGGCGGTGAGGGCCGCGGCGTCAAGGGAGACGGGGGAGAACTCGACACCCAGCGCCTCCGCGCACTCCGCCGCGAGCGGGAAGGTAAAGAGGCCGCAGCCGCAGTAGAGATCGAGCAGCCGGTCGCTTTTCGCGGGCTTGAGCGCGCGCTTGACCTCCTCGATCACGCGTGGCAGAATCGACAGGTTGACCTGAAAGAACCCCAGCGGGTGCAGGAAGTAGCGGCGGCCCGCCACGTCGATCGGGAGGTATTCGGGGCCGACGAGTTTTTTGAGGCGCTGCGAGTGCACGGGCCCGCGCGCTTCCAGGTAGTAGTTCGACTGTGAAGGATCATGGAACAGGTGCGCGGCGACCACGCCGGTGGCGGGGTCGGCCACGAGGTGGCCGGCGAGCATTTTCGCCTTGCGCACGGTCTCCTGGCTCATGCGATGCACGTTGAACAGCACCATGCGCTGCTCGCCGCCGCGCACGATCAGGAAGTTGAGAGCCCCGGCCAAGGCGCGGTAGGCCGGGTCGGAGAGCTTCTCCAGCGCCTTGCGGTACACGGCCTGGTGTCCTTCGGGTTCGAGGGGCCAGTGCACGCCTGCCTTGCGCAGGGTCGCGGCCTCGCTCGCGGGGCGTCCCGTGAAAAAGTCCCAGTCCCAACCGGCGCCGCGCGGCACGAGGCGGCGCTTCGAGGTCGAGCGGTAGTGCCGCGGCTCGGGCGATGCGATCACCTTGTTGGGTTTGTCGGGGATCTGGTGCGCCAGCCAGAAGGCGCGCAACGCGGCGTTCTTCAACTCCAGCTCGCGGGCGTAGTCGAGACGTGCCAGCGGAGCAGGTTCGGGCAGAAGCTGGTCGGAGAGTCCCCCTTCCCGGGCGAGATCGCGCAGGATCGACGAGAATGCATTGCGGCCGAGTCCCTTGGAGGGAGAGAGTTCGGGGGTTCCCCCCGCATTCCGTTCGGTGCCCGGGGAGGTTCCGCGTCCCTTGCCCTGTTTGGCGCCCTGCGTTCTTCCGCTGCGTCGCGGCTTGCGCGCATCACGGGAATCGCGCGAGTCCTGCCTTGCTCCACGCTCCTCGGCTTCCTGCTTGCGTTTTTCGGCACGGCGCTCCTTGCGCGCGGAATCCGGTTTGAACTTGTAGAACGTCATGCGGGAAGGTCTTCTTCGGGGGAGGGGTGCTTGAGGGCATCGGCGAGCATTCCGGCGAAGCCGTGCTGGCGGAAGAGATAGGGATCGAGCGTGAACTCCACGTCCGGGTGGGTGACGCGCAGTTTCTCAAGTTCGGCGGGAACATCTTCGATCATGTGGCGACCGGTGAACACGAGCAGCGGGAGGATGCGGATCCGCTTGCAGCCTCCCGACACCAAGGTCTCCGCGGCGGCCTCGATGCGGGGATCCTGATTGAGAAACGCGTGGGCGAAGCGCCAGTCAGGCAGGTCGATGGCCATCCGGGCGCACAGGGCCTGGATCTCGGAGACGGTACCGGGTTCGCGGCTGCCGTGGCCGAGCAGCACCGCGCCGGAGATGACGGAGGGGGAAGGGGAGGAAGACATTGTGGCTGGAAAGGTACCTTTCCCCCCCATGTCCCGCGTTCTTTGCATCACCGGCACCGGCACCGACATCGGAAAAACCGCCCTGTCGCTCGCCGTGTTGCTGTGGGCGCGCGCTCGCGGCTTGCGCGCGGGATACGTCAAACCGGTGCAATGCGGCTCGCGTCGCCCCGACGACCCGGATTTCGGTGATTCCGAGTGGATCCGGGAGGGGTTTCCCGAGGCCGTCTCCGCCGAGGCCGTGTACGCGTTCCCCGATGCCGTGTCGCCACACCTCGCCTCGGAGCGCGCCAATGTCTGGATCGACCCGGACTGGATTCTCGAACAGGTCGCGACGGCCGCGCGCCGCTGTGATTTGCTCGTCGTCGAAGGCGCGGGCGGTGCGGCGGTTCCCCTGAACCGCGACGGCCTTTCCCTGGCCGACGTGGCCGCGCGCGGCGGGTGGCCGTGCCTCATTGGAACGCTTCCCGGGCTCGGCACCTTGCATCACACCCTGACCACCGCGCACTTCCTGGCCGCGCGGGGTGCACGTGCCGCCGGGTTCGCCATGTTGCAAAACACCCCGGAGGAGTCTCCGCTGCAGCCCGACAACGCGGCCACGCTGGAACAACTGCTCGGGGTTCCCTTCTTCGGCCTCGTGCCGCATTGCCCGGGGCTCGAACGCAAGCTTCCGCCCTCGCCCGCGGTGGCGGCGCTGCTGGCGGAGTCGCTCCCCGGACTCGACACCTGGTGGGAGGCGGCGTGACCGCTCCCCGGTTTCCCGACAATCCTTTCCCCGCGATCCTCGCGGAGCGCCGCGCCTCGGGGCTGTATCGCGAGCCCGTGGAGCTCGAAGGGGCGCCGGGCAAGTGGATCACGCGCACGGTGGACGGCGCGCCGAAGCGTTGCCTCAACCTGGCCTCCAACAACTCGCTGGATCTGGCGGGGCACCTTCGGCTCACCGCCGCCGCGACGGCGGCCACTGAGGCGTACGGAACCGGCAGCGGCGGCTCGCGCCTGCTGGGCGGAAATCTCCCCCTGCATGCAGAGCTGGAGCGTGCGCTTGAAGCGTACCGACCCGGTCGTGCGCTCGTGTTCAACACGGGGTTCCAAGCCAACCTCACCGTGGTTTCCACGCTCGGTTCCGTCCTGGGCGGAGTCTTCGCCGACAAGCTCGCGCATGCCAGCGTCGCCGAGGGCCTGCGCCTGTTGCCGGCCGGAAAGTCCGCGGGCTTCCATCGCTTTCGTCACAACGACGCCAATCATCTGGAAGAACTGCTCAAGATGCGGCAACCGCGCGAGGGTGGTCTCGTCGTGACGGAAGCCCTGTTCAGCATGGACGGCGATCACCCGCCCTTCGCGGATCTTTGCGCGCTGCAAAAACGCTACGGCTTCTGGATGCTGCTCGACGAAGCGCACTCCACCGGGGCGTATCCGGAACTGCACAAGCAGGGGTTGGGGGGACTCCCGGAGCGCACGATCCTTTTGGGAACTTTCGGAAAGGCGCTCGGCAGTTTCGGGGCCTATGTCGCCGCGCCTCCCGAGATTCGCGATCACCTGGTCCAGTTCGGGCGCGGCTTCATCTACAGCACCGCGTTGCCGCCCGCCGTTCTCGGGGCGAACATCGCCGCGCTCGCGGCGGTGCAGGATCCGGCCGAAGCCCGGCGCCGCGACAAGCTCGCGTCGATCTCCGCCTTCGCGCGTGCGGAGTTGCATCGACACGGCTTCGACACGGGTGAGTCCGCCGCGCACATCGTTCCGGTACTGCTTGGAAGCCCTGACATGGCGGTCGCAGTTTCCTCCGCGCTGCTGCGCGCGGGGTTTCACGTGCCCGCCATCCGTCCCCCGACGGTGCCTGCGGGCACGGCGCGGTTGCGCCTCAGCCTCACCTGCGCGTTCGAGGAAGCCGATGTGATCGCGTTGGCGAAGGCACTCGCCGAGGCGTTGGCCGCCGTCCGCGATGCAGCGGGAAAGAGCGCATGAGCAAGCCCGTTGTGCACTGGATGGGCGGCTGGGTTTCCTCGCTCGATTGCTGGGAGCCGCAGTTGCGCGAACTGTTCCCGGATTTCGAGCACCGTTTCATCGACACCCACGCGGTGCTTGACAACACGCTCCCTCCCCCCACTTCGGGGAGCGTGGTCGCCGCGTGGTCCCTCGGTTCGCTGCGGGTTCACCGCTGGATGGCGGAAGGTACATGGCCGGTGGAGGTGCCGGTTCTCTCGCTGTGCCCGGTGTTTCGCTTCGTGCAGCCCGGTGCTTTCGGGGAGTCCATCCTGTTGCGCATGGAGCAGAAGCTCGGCAGCGAGCGCGAGGCGGTGTTGCGCGACTTCTGGCGGCGCATGCCCAAGGCCTCCGACATGCCGCCCGGGTGGGAGGAACAATGGATCGCGGGTTCGCGGCGCTACGATGACGCGAGCGTGCTGAAGGCCCTCCAGTACCTGCGTCTGCAGGTCGCCGATCCGGCGGCGTTGCGTACCGTGCCCGCGCGCTGGGAATTGATCGCGGGCGCGCGGGACCGCCTCGCGCCCCTGGGCGCGTGGAAAGACGCGCTGCCGGCGCATGTCCGTTTGCATGTGCACGAGGGCGGGCACATTCCGTTTTGGGAATGCTCGGAGTTGGTGGGGGGTGCACTTCGACGTCTCGCGGGAATGGAGGCGAGTGTAT
>JBJHDK010000058.1:0-14625 GCA_050486505.1 Fibrobacteria bacterium
GGCCGAGACGGTGGCCGACACCCACCGGTTGTACCGGAACAGCTGCGGTGGTCCCGCCTGCTCCTGGAACTCGATCAGGTTCCCCAAGGGGATGATGTCGCCGGCTTGGGTACGCACAGGGATGGAACGGATGTCGTCGGGGCGATTCCGGTAGGGGTCGTCCACGTACCCGAGCACGTCGTACTGGCGACCCTCGCGGAGGAAGTATCCCAGCCGGGTTTCCCCGAGCGCGAGTTGGAGCGCCTGGCCCACTTCGATGAAGGGAACCCCCGCGGCACGCAGGCGGTCGCGATCCACGGTGATCTGCAGTTCGGGACGGGTGAACCGGAGGTTCTCGTTCACCACCGTGAAGGCCGGGTCGTCTCCCGCGGCTTCAAGGAACCGGGGCAAGGCCTCCGTCAGCCTCTCGAAATCGGGCGCCTGGATGATGAACTCCAGGGCCAAGGCCGACCGGCTGGCGCCCTGGATGGTTTGATCGGGGATGATCAGCACGCGGGCATCGGTGAGCTTGCGGGTTTCGCGGCCCAAATCCGCGATGATTTGCTGTTGCGAGCGCTGCCGTTCGCCCCGGTCGGAGAGAATGACGCGCATGAATCCGGAGTTCGTCGCACCCGCCGCCCCGAAGCCGGGCGAGGTGACGGCGAGGTGGCTTTGCATTTCTGGCACATGTTCGCGGATCACCGTGACAAGAGTATCCATGAAACGATCCATGTATTCAAAAGTCACTCCCTCGGGCCCTGCGACGCGCACCGTGAACTGGCCGCGGTCCTCCATGGGCGCGAGTTCCTTCGGCAGGCTCGTGAAGAAGTACCAGCCTCCTCCGAGCGAGGCCACGAGCAACACGAGCGCGACCGGACGGACGCGCAGGAACGCGCGCAGGCTTTTCTCGTATGCCACGTGCATGCGCTCGAAGAAGGGCTCGGTTCTTTCGTAGAAGCGGGAGTGCCCGGGCTTCAGGAGACGCGTGCAGAGCATTGCGGTCAAGGTGAGGGAGACGAAGGAGGAAATCACCACGGATCCCGCGATGGCCAATCCGAACTCGCGGAAAAGGCGGCCGGTGAAGCCCGGGATGAACAGCAGCGGCAGGAAGACGACGACCAAGGCGACCGTGGTCGCGATGACGGCGAAGAACACTTCCTCCACGCCCGTGTAACCCGCCTGCTTGGGGCGCTCCCCTTTCTCGATTTTCTTGTAAATGTTCTCGAGCACCACGATGGCGTCGTCCACGACCAAACCGATGGCCAGTACCCAGCCCAGCAAAGTGAGCACATTGATCGTGAAGCCTGCGAGGTAAAGCAGGAAGAGTGATCCCGTCAACGAGACGGGGATGGCGACGGCCGGAATGATGACGGTGCGCCAGTTCCGCAGGAATGCGAACAGCACCAGGATTACCAGCACAAAGGCGATGGCGATGGTCTGCCCGAGTTCAGCCAGCGACTGCCGGATGAAGCGCGTGCCGTCGAAGCCGAGGCGCAGCACCAGGTCGGGCGGGGCCTCGGCTTTGAGCCTTTCGAAGCGGTTGTAAAACTCGTTGGTGATCGCGAGGTTGTTCGCCCCCGGTTGCGCAACGAGGCCGAGGCCGATCATGGGGATTCCGTCGCGCTTGAGGATGGAGCGTTCGTTTTGGGCGCCCAGGCGCACGGCGCCCACATCCTCGAGCCTGACGAGGGCGCCATTGTCGGCGCGCAGGACGAGACGGTTGAAGTCTTCGACGGTTTGCAGGCGGCCGCTGGCCTTCACCGTGAGTTCGGTATTCTCTCCCTCGATGCGTCCCGACGGCAATTCGGTGTTTTCCTCCGAGAGAACCCGGCGCACGTCGGCCAACGTCAGCCCGCGCGCGGCGAGACGCTCCGGGTCGAACTGCAGGCGCATCGCATAGCGCTTTTCACCCCAGACGCGCACCTCGGCAACACCCGGGATCGTCTGCAACTGCTCCTTGATGCGTTCCCCCGCGGCGCTGACGTCGAGGATGTTGCGGCTGTCGCTCTGCACCGTCATCACGAGAATGGGGAAGGAGTTCGCGTCGGCCTTGGTCACAGTGGGTGGATCCGCGTCGGCGGGGAGGCGGCGGATTACGCGAGAGACGCGGTCACGCACGTCGTTGGCGGCCGCTTCCATGTCCTGGCCCAGGTAGAACTCCACGTTGACGGTGCTCTGGCCCTCGCGGCTGACCGAGGTGATGGTCCTGATTCCTTCGACGCCGTTGACCGACTCCTCGATGGGCTCGGTGATCTGGGACTCGATGACCTCGGCATCCGCGCCCGCGTACGTGGTGGTCACCGAGATGCGTGGAGGATCGACGGCGGGGAATTCGCGGACGCCAAGGAAGGGGAGGGCCATCACGCCCAGCACCACGATGAAGATGGACAGGACCGTGGTGAGGACGGGGCGGTTGATGCTGACGTGGGAGAGCTTCATGACCGTCTAGTCCCTGTCCACGACGGGGAGGGCGGGCGCGCCGTCACGCAGCTGCATCAGCCCCGACGTGAACACCGTGTCGCCCGGCGAAAGTCCTTCGGCCGCTTCCACGGAAGAGGGAGAACGTAGTCCCGGAGTGAAGGGCACGAGCCTGGCGCGGCCTTCGCGGGCCACCCAGACCTGGGATCCGCGCGCGCCCTGCACCACGGCCTCGGTGGGGATCCACAGGGCGGAATCCGCGCGCATCGGGATGATCACGCGGGCGAATGCCCCGGGAAGCACATCGCCCCGTCCGCCTGCGCCGGCGGGGTTGGCCCCCCGGGCCCGCACCCGAAGCATGCGCGTCGACGGGTCGATGCGCGACTCCACCGCGAACACCTTCGCGTCCAGGGTGTCGCGCGCGCCGGTCGCGAGGTAGCGCACCGTCATTCCCGCACGGAGTGCCCCGACCTCGCGTTCGGGAACGGAGAACTCGACGCGCAGCGAATCCATGTTCTGCAGCGTGGTCACCCGTGTCCCGGGCTGAACCACCGATCCCAGTTCGATCTCCCTTAATCCAGCGATTCCACCGAACGGTGCCCGGATCCGGGTCTTTTCCCATTGGGCCAGCGCAAGTGCCGCTTCGGCCTCGGCGCTTTTCCATTGTGCCTGGGATTGCTCGAATTCGTGCTGGCTGATGGCGCGCGCCTCGTAATCGCGTCGCAGGCGGTTGGCCCGGCTTTCGGCCAGCATGCGGTTCGCCTCGGCGCGATCGGCCTGCGCCTTCAGTTCGGCTCCGTCGAGTTCGACCAGCAACTGGCCCGCCGCCACGGCGGATCCCTCCCTGAAGTTGATGCGGGTGACGCGCCCCGCGATTTCGACCTGAACGTCGATCTGCTGTTCCGCAAGAACGGTTCCCGTGGCCGTGACGCCGAATGCAGCGGGCTCCGGCTGCAGCACGACGGCGCTCAGGCGCTGCGGCGGGGGGGAGGATCCTGCTTCCCGGCTGCCGCCGCCTCCACAGGCAGTGAGTAGAAACAGGCTGCCGATGGCGAAAGCCGCGGCGATCGCGGTGGAGCGGGGCGATGTTGTGTTCATGAAGACCGGTGAAAAAAGGTGTGGAAACAACCGATTCGATCGAAGAGCAAACCTATAAAATTGGCGTTTCCGGGCCCTGTGGGGTTACACGGTGTTACCGCGAAAAGGATGTTTCGGAGACAAGGAGCGGATTGGGGAGGGAAGTGGGCAGTGAGTAGTGAGCAGTGAGCAGTGAACAGTGAACAAAACAAGGATGAGGTGATGGCAGGGGGTGATGGGGGTGCGCTGCGGGGAGAACGCGGTGGAGGGGGCGACGGCGGGATCAGCGGAAACGTGTGCGGGCCAACTCCTCCGCGGCGCGGGGGATGCCGCGGGTGAGGTCGCGGTCGCGGCACCGCGTGCCGTCGCACAGGGTCATGCGCGTCAGCCTACCCTGTGCGTCCCATGCAAATGCGTACCCCGAGGGCCGACCATGGGCGAAGTGTTCGAGCGAACGTCGCGTTCCGGAGGAATGCCAGCTGGACTGAGCGCCGTGGAGGATCCGCGTTCCGTTTTCAAGGACGCGATACTCGCGCTCGAATGCGGGTGATCCGTCGGGATGCAGGACGGTTTCGCGCTCGATTCCGGGATCGCAGGCAGCGATCACCATTGCGGCCGCGAGGATTCCGCTTCGCGTCATGTGCATCTTGAGCATCACCGCAAAAGAAAACAGGAGCGTGTTTCCGCAGAATTACACGTCGATTACGGGGAACCGGGCCGCCTGTCTCCGCGTCGATGTTTCGGCATACCCCCTTTTCTACCATTCCCGGCGTGGAAACTTCATTCGAGCCCCCTGAAACCCGCGCACGCCTGAGCGAGGAAGCCCTCCGTAACCTGTTGAACGAGGCCCAGTTCGAGGCGGTGGTGCATGCCCCCGGCCCCCAGCTCGTCCTCGCCGGCGCCGGCAGCGGCAAGACGCGTGTCCTCACCTACAAGATCGTTTGGCTGATCCAGGAGCACGGCATCCGTCCCCGGGAGATCCTTGCGGTGACGTTCACCAACAAGGCCGCCCGCGAGATGAAGGAGCGCGTGTCGCACCTGCTCGGGTACGAGGCGCCGCTGCGCTGGATGGGCACGTTCCACTCGATTTGCGCGCGATTGTTGCGCTTTCATGCCCCCCGATTGGGATACACCGCGCATTTCACGATTTACGACACCGACGACCAGAAACGGCATGTGAAGAAGCTGCTGGAGGCAGCGGGCCTGGGCGATGACGTTCGCTTTTCGCCCGACGCGGTGCGTCGCACCATCAGCCACTGGAAAAACCAGGGGACGGGTCCCGAGGATGCGGCCCGAGGCGCGCAGGACCCGTATTCGCAGCGCATGGCCGAGCTTTACCTGAAGTACCAAGAGGGGTTGCGCGCGCAGGACGCGATGGACTTCGACGACCTGATCTTTCTTGCCATCCGCTTGCTCGAAGGGCATCCGGAGATTCGCGAGGCGTTCAGCTCCGCTTTCCGCTATGTGCTCATCGACGAGTATCAGGATACGAACAAGGCGCAGTATCGCCTCATCCGCCTGTTGCTGGGCCCGCACCGGAACCTCGTGGCCGTGGGCGACGACGACCAGAGCATTTATGGTTGGCGCGGCGCCGACGTGGGCAACATCCTGCGCTTTCAGCAGGATTTCCCCGAGGCGCGGATCACCAAGCTGGAGCAGAACTACCGTTCCACGGCCAACATCCTCGCGGTCGCGGGAAGCGTGATCCGCAACAACCGCGAACGCATGGACAAGACCCTGTGGACCGACAACGAGCCGGGCGGGAAGATCACGCTGATGGAACTCGACGACGAGATGTCGGAGGCCGCCTGGGTCGCGCGCCGCATCGTTGCGGACGAGGAATACGGGCCAGGCGGCACGGCGGTGTTCTATCGCACCAATGCCCAGTCCCGCGTGCTCGAGGACGAATTGCGCAGGCGCCAGGTTCCCTACCTCATCGTCGGCGGCATCCGCTTCTACGAGCGCAAGGAGGTCAAGGACCTGCTCGCCTACCTGCGCCTGCTCGCCAACCCCCGCGACGACGTGTCGTTCGCGCGCGTCCTGAATGTTCCCAAGCGCGGCATCGGCGAAACATCCTTCCGGCAGCTTCAGGAGTATGCGGTCGCCCGCGGGTTGCCGCTGCGCGAAGCCCTGCCGTTCGCTTCCGACGCAGGCGTGGGCACGGCCGCCGCGCGCAAGATGCGCGAGTTCCACGAGACGCTCGAGTCGATGCGCAAGCTGGCGGAGCATCGCTCCCTGCCTGATCTGGTGACGGAGGTGCTGTCGCTTTCCGGGTACAAGGCGGCCCTGGAACGGGAGGATACCGACGATGCGATGGATCGGCTCGCGAACCTGGAAGAACTTGTCGCGGCCGCGCAGGATTTTATCGATCGCCTCGAGGAGGGTGCGGTTGCGCCTGACGACGACGACACGGAAGAGGCTCCTGCGGGCACTCCGCTCGAAATCTTTCTGCAGGAGATCTCGCTCGTGGCCGATGCCGATTCGCTGAAGGCGAACCAGGAAGCGGTCACGTTGATGACGGTGCACAGCGCCAAGGGGCTCGAGTTCCCGCAAGTCTATGTGACGGGGATGGAGGACGGCCTTTTTCCGTTGATGCGCGAGGACGATCTCGACTCCGAGGAGGAACGCCGCCTGTTTTATGTTGCGGTGACGCGCGCGCGCCAGTGCCTGAGCCTGACGTATGCACGCCGCCGCCGCCGCTACGGCACCTACCAGGACAGCGCGCCCTCCCGGTTTTTGCGCGAAATCGACAAGCAGTATCTCGAGATCCCGAAGAGTTACGCGGCGCCGAAACCTTCGTTCCGCATGGGGATGACGGTGGGGCGGGCGTTGGGCAAGCCCGATCCGATGCCCAGTTACGAGGACATGAGTCAGGAGCAGCCGCCGTTCCAGCCGGGCGCGCGCGTGCGCCACGCGAAGTTCGGCGAGGGGCAGGTGCTGCAGATCTCCGGAAACGGGGATTCGGCGAGCGCGGTGGTGATTTTCTCGGACAAGGTGCCGCGCACGCTCATGCTCAAGTTCGCGAAGCTCGATCCGGTCGAGTAGCCTTTGTACGCGGGCGCCCGTGTCGCGCGGCTTGGCGCACCACGGCGCCACCTTCCGGGGAATCAAACAGAAACGGCCCCGAACCCGCCAACGGATTGCCGACGGGGGATCCCCTCCCCGTTTATTATCTTCCTCCTCCGGGCAATCGGAACGCCTCCCGCCCGGAAATCCTGAGACATTTCCCGGCTCCCCGCGTTCCCGTCGATCCACGGAGGCCGTGCCATGCATGTCGAAAAACAGGAAATCTTGAAACTCGCGAAGCTGGCCCGCCTGGAGTTCACCGACGCCGAAATCGAGAAATTGGGGGACTCGCTTGGAAGCCTCGTCGAGTACCTCGACATGCTCAAGCAGCTCAAGCTCGACGACGTCGAACCCATGACGGCCGTCGACGACTCGCCCCGCACCCTTCGTCCCGACGTCGAGGCGGGGATGCTGCCCAAGGACAAGGCGTTGGCCAACGCGCCCGAGGTCAATCTCGAACACTTTTCCATCCCCAAGGTCATCGGGGGGTGATGCCGTGCAGGCCCGTGTGACGTGCGTGGTTCCTGCCCGCCTTGGCTCGACCCGTTTTTTCGGGAAGCTGCTGCAGCCCCTGGCCGGCAAGCCGGTCGTCGTCCACTCCCTCGACCGCGCTGCGGGGGCCGGGTGCTTCGACTTCATCGTTTGTCTCACCGACTCCCCTGAAATCAGCGCGGTCGTGGCCGAACACGGGTATTCCTTTCTCCTCACGGGCGAGGCGGCCAACGGCACCGAGCGCATCGCCCGCAGCCTCGATCAGCTCGAGGACGACTTGTTCGTGAACCTGCAGGGAGACGAACCGGCATTCCCCGAGGAAGGCCTGCGGACGCTGCGCGACGCGATCCACCGCAACCCCGAATGGGTGCATACCCTGGTGCACGGGGAGGAGCCGTCTCCGGAGGAGATCGGCAACCCGAACAGGGTCAAGGCGGTGGTGGATGCGGACGGGTTTGTGACGGGGCTGGTGCGGCGTAAGGGCGACCCGCAGGTCGCCCTTACAGGGAGTCCCCATCACAAACCCGGCCCATCATACCGCCTCCAGCTGGGCGCCTACGCCTACTCCCGCGCATACCTGCGGCGATATGCCGCCCTGCCGCCGTCGACGGCGGAAATCGAAATGTCCCACGAAATGCTGCGCGCGCCGGAGCTGGCTCCATTGCGCGCGCACCCCGCGCGGCCCGGCGCCTCCGTGGATGTCCCCGCCGACCTGGATGCGGCCCTCGCCGCGCTGCGCGCCCTGAACACCGAAACGACGACAGAGCACCCCCGAACGCAGGAACGCCTGCAAGGAACACCCGCATGAAAATCCGTCCTCCCTCCGGCTGCAAATACATCGTGGTGACAGGCGGCGTTCTGTCGGGCCTGGGCAAGGGGATCGCGGCGGCATCCATCGGCAATCTGCTCTCGGGTCGCCTCAAGGTCGTTCCGGTCAAGTGCGACGGCTATCTCAACACCGACCCCGGCACGATGAACCCCGTGGAACACGGGGAAGTGTTCGTGCTCGACGACGGCGGCGAGGTCGACATGGACTTCGGCCACTACGAGCGCTTCATGAACGTGCAGGGCAAGTTCCACTGGAACCTGACCATGGGCAAGGTGTTCAAGAGCATTCTCGAGAAGGAACGGCGCGGCGATTATCTCGGGAAGACCGTGCAGTTCCTGCCGCACGTGACCGACCGCATCAAGGAATGGTTCCACACGATCGCGCGCGAAGAGTCCGCCGACGTGTTGCTGATCGAGGTGGGGGGGACCGTGGGCGACCTCGAGAACCAGTTCTATCTCGAGGCAATCCGCCAGCTCAAGCGCGACGTGGGCGACGATAACATCATCTACATCCACCTGACCTACGTGCCGGTGCCCGAGGGCGTGAACGAGCAGAAGAGTAAGCCGACGCAGATGTCGGTACGCCTTCTCAACGAGAAGGGGATCGAGCCCGACGTGATCATCGGACGTTGCCCCGAATTTCTGACGCCGGCCATCAAGGAGAAGATCGGCTCGTATTGCAACATCCCGGCAACGCATGTGATCTCCGGACCCGACGTGAAGTCGGTGTACGAGATTCCGCTGATTTACGAGAAGGAGGGGCTTCCTGCGATTCTCCACTCCGCCTTGGGGATTTACTCCCCGCCCGACCTGCGCCAGTGGGAAACGTGGGTCAACAACATCAAGAAAAACAAGACGAACCCCGAGCGCACGGTAACCATCGCCCTGTGCGGCAAATACACCGCGCTCGAGGATTCCTACGCCTCGGTGGTGGAAGCCTTGATTCACGCGGGCGCGCACCACGACGTGCGCGTCGACTTCAAGTGGGTCGACACCTCGAAGGTCGCGAGCGACGCCGATGCGCGCGCGGCCTTGGCGGGTGCCCAAGGGGTGATCGTGCCGGGAGGCTTCGGGCAACGCGGCATCGAGGGCAAGATGCACGTGATCCGCCACGCGCGAGAGAACAACCTTCCCTACCTCGGCATTTGTTACGGCATGCAGCTGGCGGTGGTGGAGTTCGCGCGCAACGTGTGCGGCCTGCAGGGCGCCAACACCGCCGAGGTGCGCGAGGAGGGCGTCGTCGTGGAGCATCCGGTGATCGACATTCTTCCGGGACAGAAGAATGTTTCGGACAAGGGCGGCACCATGCGCCTGGGCGGTCACGACGTGGAGCTCAAGCCCGGGAGCCGCGCGAGCGCGGTGTACGGCGGGGAGACCCGCATCCGCGAGCGTTTCCGCCATCGTTACGAGGTCAACCCCGCGTACGTCGAGGCGCTGGAGGCCAAGGGGCTCGTGTTCTCGGGCAAGCACCCCGAGGACAACATCATGCAGGTGATGGAGCTCCCGGGTCACAGATTCTTTCTGGGATGCCAGTTTCATCCCGAGCTGACCAGTAATTTGCGCTATCCGGCCCCGCTGTTCTATAAACTGCTCGAAGCGGCGCTGGAGGCTTGACCCCGGGATAATGGCGGGGCTGCAGGGGCTGACCCCGCTCAAAATTCATGAAAATCCCGTTTTCGCACAGGTTGTCGGGAATCGCATGCGCCGTCGGGGATTCCGGGGTACATTAGGGGCCTGTTTTTTCCCGGGAGAGACGCATGAAACACTTCTTTGCCGTCGCCGCCGTCGCGGGCTTGCTGACTGCGTGCCTTGACGTCAGCGACCCGATCACGCCCGACCTCAGCGGGCTTCCCGAAGGGATCGAGGAGCAAGAGTTCGAGGCTCCGTCGGAAGAGGCGGTCGAGGTTCTGGAAACCGTCTACCACCAAGTCGCCGCGCTGGTTTTCACGTCGCCGTTCCTCGAAGAGTTCATTCCCGAGGATTTCGTTCTCGATTCCCTGGATATCACGACATTCACACAACAGCTTTCCGACGCCTGCGCCGACCAGATCCAGAACCCGCCGTCTTCGGTTTCGGTGCCGCCGGTGGTGCTCGGGCTGGCCATGGGGCTTGCGGAGCAGGTGCAGGCCAAGGTGGTGTCGAGTCCGGTTTCATTGCTGCAATTGGTGACCGAGCTGATGGCCATCTACGATGACAACATCGTTGCCGTGAAGGCCAATCTGCCGCAACCCTGCCATCTCCTGATGGTGGCCACGGGTGGCTACGAATACCTTCCCGACACGAGCCGGGCCTTCGTGACCCAGCTGCTCGACGTGGCGCTCGCGGGCAACCTGATCAACGCCGAGCAGCATGAACTGGCGCTGCTGCTGCTTCCATAACCGAACGCGAAACCTCCCGCCATTCAAACCCCGGAACCTTCGGCTCCGGGGTTTTTTGTGTCCGGGTTCGTCGCCGCGCCCTCTCTTGTCTCAGGACTCTTCGCCCAAGGCCGCCTTGATCAGTGCGATGGTGATCCCGCGCAGCGTTCCCACCGCGCCCGGCAAGGGTTCCGCGCGCGCCTCGTCCCAGTAGAGCGCGCGGTTGAACTCGCAGAGCAACCCCGGAACGCGATGGCGGAAATTCGGGTGGGTGTAGCGCTCCAGGATGTAGCCGTCGTTGAAGGGCTCGTTGAGGCGCGCGCGTGAGTCCGCGGGCCACCCCGGAAAATGCTGCGCGATCAGGGAGTCCCCGAGGGTCCTCAGGGCGCGGGCCCGTTCAGGTTCCAGGGAGACCGGCAATCCCGGTCGCGGTTCCCCATCGGAGTCCCCGAGGTTGACGAGGCACAATGCCGGGCGCGCCCTGCCGGGGTCGGGCCCAAGCGCCGGCCCCCCTGCATTCATCGAGTGTCCGTCGAGCAGGAAGCGGATGTTCCCGCCGGCGAGCACTTCCTCCACCCGTGAGTGAAAGGGTGCGTGATATAGGTGGATTCGGCGCGCACGCTCCGCGTCATCGATGACGTGCCCGGCAGGGTACCACGATCGCAGGGCGAAGTCGGTTTCGCGGATGACGCCGTCGGGCCCGGTCTCGATGGGCGCGCGGTTCAGGTCGGCTGCGTAGCGCGACCAGGGAGCGTGCACGACCGTGGCGCCCGGAATGTCGTAGATGCGGTCGGTCAGGGGGTCGCCCTCGAGCAGCAGGCGACGACGTAGCGCGGCCTCGGGTTCCCCGGACTCGAGCATGCGCGCGAAGATTTCCGGCGGGACGTCGGTGGATCCGTGGGGGATGGTGATGAGGGCGGGCATGGGTGAGGTAATAATTAAGAATTACGAGTTACGAATTACGAATGATGAACCGAGGGGGTGTCCGAAAAGCGAAGATCGTTGATTCACCGACGATGGCACATTTTTTTCACAGGCATATGACCTGCGCTCAATTCGTAACTCGTAACTCGTAACTCGTAACTCGTAATTCTCCTACCTTTCCCCCCATGACTTCCCCCTCAACTCCCGACCTTCCCGTTCCTCCCGAAGAGCCCGTGCCCCAGCCGGTGTTTCTTTCGCGAACCGAGTCCTCGGAAATCATCCTGCAATCGGACCTGAACCATCTCGGCCACCTGTTCGGAGGCCGCTTGGCGAGCATCATCGACAAAACCGCCGCCATCAGCGCCATCAAGCATGCGCGTAGCGCAGTGGTCACGGTCTCCATCGACAATCTCATCTTCCGTCGCCCGGTGCGCCTCGGGTCGATCTTGACCGTGAAGGCCAGCGTGAACCGGGTGTTCAACAAGTCCATGGAAGTGGGGGTTTCGGTGTGGTCCCTTCCGCCCGACAGGCCCGAGGCCGAGTATGTCTGCAACGCCTACCTCACGTTTGCCGCCCTCGACGAGCATGGAAAGTCCCGGGAACTTCCCCCCATCGTGCCCGATACCGAGGAGGAGAAGCGCCGTTTCCGTGAAGCCGGCATCCGTCGCGAACACCGCTTGGCCTTGCAAACGGAGTTGGGAAAGAAGTGACTTCCCTCCGGATCGCCCTGTGCCAGATGCGCGTACATCCCGGCGAGCCCGCGCGCAACGCCGGAACGATGCTTCGCCGGGTCGATGAGTTGCGCGACCGTGCCGACCTCCTCGTGTTTCCCGAACTGTGCGTGCCCGGCTACTTTCTCGGCGACGCCTGGGAGCGCCCTGCGTTCATCCGCGACTGCGAGGCGTGGAACGCGCGCATCATTGCGGCGACCCAAGACGGGCCCGCCGTGGTCTTCGGCAGCGTGACCGCGGACTGGAATGCGAAGGGAGAAGACGGCCGTCCCCGCAAGTTCAACGCCTGGATCGCCGCCTCGGACGGGCGCGCGACCGAGCATCCCATGCTCGGCACTCCGTACGGCGTGAAAACCCTGCTGCCCCATTACCGCGAGTTCGAGGACGGCCGGCACTTCTACGACGCGCGCAAGCTCGCGCTCGACAACGGATGGCCGTGGCAGGATTTCGTGGCTCCTGTCGACCTGAATCTCGCCGGGGCGCGCGTGCGCACGGGCATCATCCTCTGCGAAGACGCCTGGGAGGATGATTACGCGCAGAAGCCCATCGAGGCGCTGGCCGGCAAACATCCCGACCTCGTGCTCAATCTCAGCGCGTCCCCCTTCACGCGAGGAAAGAACGGGAAGCGTAACCGCGTGTTCTCCGAAAAGGCCCGTATTCTGGGGTGTCCGCTGGTGTATGTGAACTGCACCGGTATCCAGAACAACGGCAAAACGCTGTACACCATGGACGGGTGCAGCACGGTGTATGGGGGGGGCGGGGCGGTGCGTGTGGAGTTGCCGGCGTATGAGGAAGTTGTGACGATTGTGGAAATGAAAAGGGAGGGTTCGGGATTTGCCGTTGATATGGGAATTCGGGTAGGGGCAAATAATCATTTGCCCCTACGCATTCCCGAACCCGAACCCTCAACCCGAACCGTCTCCGAGGTCCACGCCGCCCTTCGCTACGGTGCCGAACAATTCCTCGCCTCCACCGGCCTGAACAAGGTCGTTATCGGCATCTCCGGCGGCATCGACAGCGCCGTGTCGGCCGCGCTGTTCCGTGAATTCCTGCCTCCCGAAAACCTGCTGCTGGTGAACATGCCCGGCCGCTTCAACAGCGCGACGACGCGCGGGCTCGCGAAACGGCTCGCGGAGAACCTCGGTTGTCCGTGGCTCGAGGTTCCCATCGACGAGAGCGTGAACCTGACCCTTCGCCAGCTGCATGAGGTCGAGGCGACCTCCGTGGAAGGCATGTTTCGCACGCGCCTGAAGCTGGAAGGTCTCGCCTCTGAGAACACGCAGGCCCGCGACCGCGGCGCGCGCATTCTCGCGGCGCTGGCGTCTTCCTTCGGCGGAGTCTTTGTCTGCAACGCCAACAAGGCAGAGCTCACCGTCGGCTACGGAACCCTCTACGGCGACATCGCGGGGTTCCTCGCGCCGCTCGGCGACTTGTGGAAGCACGACGTGTATGCAGTGGGCCGTCATCTCAACGAGGCCGTGTACAAGCGCGAGGTCATTCCCCAAGGCATTTTCGACATCGTGCCTTCGGCGGAATTGGGGGATCACCATGCGGTCGATGCGGGGATGGGGGACCCCCTGTTCTACCCGTATCACGACCGGCTCTTCTTCGCCTGGGTGCAGCGCTGGAACCGCGCGACGCCCGAAGAGATTCTGGAGTGGTATGCGGAGGGAACCCTGGCGCAAGAGTTGCAGTTACCCGAAACCGTGGACCTCAAGGCGCTGTTCCCCACACCCTCCGCGTTCATTGCCGACCTGGAGCGTTGGTGGAATCTCTATTGCGGAATCGGCGTGGCCAAGCGCGTGCAGGCCCCGCCCGTGCTCGCCGTCAGCTCGCGCGCCTTCGGGTTCGACCACCGCGAGTCGCTCGGCCCGGCGGTGTATACGGAGCGATACAAAGAGATAAAGGCAGCGCTATTGAGGGCGTCCACGGATATGTAGGGGCGACCCGCCGGGTCGCCCTCAGGAACCCGCCGGGCCGCCCCTGCGAAGATGCGCGACCCGTTTCGGGTTAAGCGTCACCGCGCGAACGTCACCAGCCCCTTGATCGATTCCCACGCGGGCGTGATCGCGTGCCACAGCACGTAGAGCAGGATCAGCGGGACGACGTAGCGCATCAGCAGTCCCCATCCGTCGCGCAGGAACGCGCTGCCGACCCCGTTGGCCAACTCGGTCTTTGCCTGCGGTAAAATTTTCCAGCCCACCAGCAATGCCGTGAAGAATCCTCCCGTAATGAGCAGGAAGTTTCCGATGAAGCCGTCAAGGTTGCCGAGGAAGGTGGTGTTGTACACCGAAGGGATACCGAGCGCGGCGATGACGAGGCCGAGCGCCCAGGTGGCCCGCTTGCGGGTCCATCCCAGGGTGTCGGTCGCGGCGGTGACCACGACCTCGAGCAGCGAGATGCCCGAGGTGATGGCGGCGACGAAGAGCATCACGAAGAAGACGGTTTCAACCACGGCGCCCGCGACGCCCATGCTGGCGAAGCCGGCGGGCAGGGAGATGAAGAGCGCGCCGACCGTGCTCTCGCCCACGTCGCCCATCAGGCCGAAGGTGAAGATCACGGGGAAGACGATCAGACCCGCGACGAAGGCCACGCCGAAGTCGGAAAGGGATACCACGGTGGCATCGCGGCCGAGGTCGCCCTTGCCCTTCAGGTAGGAGGCGTAGGTCATCATGGCGCCCATGCCGAGGCTCAGGGAATAGAAGGCCTGGCCCGCGGCCTGGGTGAGAATGCGTCCGTCGAAGAGGTTCGAC
>JBJHDK010000059.1:0-14170 GCA_050486505.1 Fibrobacteria bacterium
TGCCCGGTTGCGTTGCACGGCGGCGCCCACACGGCGCCCGGCGACGACGGTCATCCTCGGAGGACGCCCGTCCTCCCGGTCGCGCACATGGACGTTCACCGCACGCCCCCGCACGTGGCGGCGGTGTACCCCGCCCCGGGCGAGTTGCGGGTTCCGCGCGATGCGGCCCTCGTCTTTCAGTTTTCGGAATGGATCGACCGGTCCGCGGCCCGCAACATGGTGCTGGTTTCGCCGCCGCTCACGGGAGGCGTGCGCGCCGAAGTGCGGGGGGACCGCCTCGTGGCCCGCCCCGCCTCGGGGACGCTGCGGGCCAACACTCCGTATCAGGTCACGGTTCTGGGCACGGTGCGCGACCTGCGCGGCAACGCGATGGGGGAGGCCTTCAGGTTGCGCTTCAGCACCGGCGACGCCTTCGATTCCGCGTCCGCTGGCGGGCGGATCCTGCAGCCGGGGCGACGCGGCACGCTCGTCGCGGCGCTCTACCGCATGGATGACCGCCCGGGGGCTTCCCCCGTTTCGGCGCGCGACACGGCCTTCAGGCCCGGCGAGGTTCCCGAACCCTGGCGCGAGCTTCCTGCGTTCCTGGCCGCGGCGGACACGGCGGGTTTCTTTGCGTTCGACTCCGTGAGCCAGGGCGATTACGCCGTCTTCGCCTTCGAGGACCTCAACGGCAATTTCACCTTCGACATGGGCGTGGAACCCGCCGCGACGGGAACGTTGTCGCTTTCGATGCGCCCGCGCGGTGCCGACCGGTTTCTGCGCCTCGCGCCGCTCGACACCCTGCCGCTGCGCGCGCCGCGCGCGGAGTTCCTGCCTGACACGCTGGTCGGCGACACCGCCGATCCGCGCGTGCGGGGCCTCGTTGCGCTGCATTTCGCGCGCGCGCCGCACCCCCTGCGCGCCGCCGAAGCGGCGCGATACCGCATCTTGCCCGACGACGGGGACTCGATGGAAGCCCTGCCCGTCGGGGGCGCGGCGTGGAGCCCCCTGCATGAGGCCTGGGTGCTGGAGGCGCCGCCGTTGCGTCCCGGCGACCGTTATCGCGTCGAGTTCCGGCGCCCCGATTTTCCGGGACGCGCGGGCGCCGACGCGCCCGATACGTCGGCGGTCTTCGTCGCGGGGAGTCCTCCCGACACGGTGGAATGGCGATTGTCGTTCGCGCGCCACGCGGGGGCTTCCGGGCATCTTCGCCGTGCCGACCGTCCCCTTTCCGGCGCGCGGCACATCGTGATTACGGACCGCCCGCTTTCAGCCGAACGCGCGGGATTGCTGGAGCGCCGCGCGCGCGCGTTCGTGCATGATACGGTTCCCATGGCGTTCGTCGCGCGGCGCAGGGATCCGGTTTCCTTCGAACTCGAACTCGCGGAGCCCTTGCGCGCGGGGGCGTCCCTGGTCCTCAGGTTCCCTCCCGAGGGCGAGGATTCGATCGCGACGACATTGCTGTCGGGGAGGGCCTTGGACTCCGCCGACGCCGGGCGACTGCGTTTTCTGCCTCCCGCTTCCCTGCGCGGGTACGTTTTTTGGTTGCGCGGCGGCGGCATGAACCCGGTCGAGCACCGGCTGGAAACCGCGGGCGACAGCGTGCGTTCGGGGCCGTTGCCCGTGGGCAATTACCGCCTGATGGCGTTCGAGGATCGTGACGGCGATGGCGTGTGGCATCCCGGTTCGCTGCGCCCGTGGATTCCGCAGGAGGTGCAGGTGTCGGCGCTCGATTCGTTGGCGGTGGTTCCGCGCGAGACGACGGATCCGACCGCACGGCTCGCGGAGGCGTGGGCCGGCACGGAGCGCCCTTCCGGGGAGTAGGCCGCGGGGAGGCCCCCCGCATGTACTTTTCGGGCCATGAAAAAGCTTCTCGTTTCCCTCTCCCTTGTGACGGCTTTCCTGTTGTTCTCCGCGTGCTCTGACGGCGATCGCGCCGGGTCGGTGCGGCTTTTGGTCCAGGAAGACGGCACGGTGTTGCTCAACGGGGAGCCGGTTGCGCTGGAGGCCCTGCCTGCGCGGGTGGAGGCGCTTGCGGCGACGGGAGACACGGTGTGGTATCATCGCGTCGGAGCCCGACTTGATCCGCATCCGAACGCGATGGAGGTGCTGATGCTGCTTGTGGAGTCGAACGTGCCGGTGCGGTTGTTCATGGACGCGGAGTTCGAGCATCCTGAGGATGGAAGGCATTGAGTTGCGAATTAAGAATTAAGAATTAAGAATGGAACGCAGGGGTGTTGTTTGTGCGAAACGTCTGATGGCCTATCCACTGGACATCACTGATCCCCGTCATCAAAGAATCTTCCCTTAATTCGTAATTCTTAATTCGTAATTCTTCCCTCCACCCCCGTCTCCCGTCCCGTGTTCTACCTTGTCCGCCCATGGAAAAGGGCCGCATCATCCTTGCCTCCACGCGCGAGCGCGAATCCCTGGAGCGCCTCGGGAAGTATCTCGAGCGCGCCGGTGTCGAGTGCCGCGTCGACCCCGTCGAGGGCGAGCACGGGCGGTTCGCCCTGACCGTTTCGGAAAAGCTGGCCCGCAAGGCCCGCCGCGCGTTGCAAGACATCGTCCCCGCGGAAGGCGCGGAGAACGGCGCCGACGAGGTCATTGAAATCCGCTGCGAGCCTGGTGAACGCGATGCCATCGCGGCCTGGCTCCAAGCCCTGCTCGAAGAACACGACGAGGACGGAACCCCCGTTTTCTTCTACCGCGAGCATTACGAGGCCCTTCTCGATTCCCTGCTCAAGCATTCCCGCGCCGAAGCAACCGTCTTCTTGCTGCGCGGCTTGCGCGCCTTTCTTCCCGAGGGGCCACGCCGCCTCATGTTGAGCCCTGCGCTGCAGGAATTTTTCCATCTCATCGACGCCGTCTCGGGCGACAGTGCGTCTTGACGCCGGCATCGCCTCACTTCCCACTCCCAATGACCTTGCCCGATTTTGTTGCCGTGGACACCGAAACCACGGGTCTCGACCTTGAAAACGATCGCATGATCGAACTCGCCGCCGTGCGCTTCGCGGGCGGCGAGCCGGTCGCGGAGTTCACGGCCCTGCTGCCCACGGAACGAGCGCTTTCCGCCTATTCGCGTCTCATCACCGGCATCGATCCCGCCGAACTCGAGACGGCCCCCGTCGCAGCGGAGACTTTGCGTGCCTTTCTCGACTTCGTCGGCGACCTGCCGCTGGTGGCGCACAATGCGTCCTTCGACGAAAGTTTCGTGCGGCGCTCACTGGAGGCCGAGGGACTTTCCACCCCTCCCGGCCCCTGGCTCGATTCGCTGCTGATCGCGCGCATCGCCTGGCCATCGTGGGACAGCCATCGCCTCGATTCGCTCGCGGAGCGCCTGAACGTGCCCCGCGAAGGGGAGCATCGCGCCCTGCCCGATGCGCGCCGCGCGGGCCGGGTTTTCATCGCTGCGCTCAACCACGCGCGAGCGAGCCTCTCCCAAGCCGCCTGGAAAGACCTGTGCGGGCTGGCCGAAGATCTTCCCGGCTGGAGCGCAGTCCTTGCGGGAGACGGGGGGAACGAATCCGGTGAGCCCTTGACGGAAGGGAACGACGCGCAAGCCGCTCCCGTTTTCGGGGACGCCTGCGGGGACGCCGCGTCGCGCGCATCGGAAGCCTTGCGCGCCGAACAGTGGCTGCTGCTCGAAACGCCGGCAGGCTGCGACGATTCCATGGCCGGGTTGCGCGCCGCCCTGCAGGCGGCGGACGATGGAAAGCGCGTGCTGTTGGCGGTGCCCGACACCCACGCCTGGAACGCGCTGCGCAAATCTTCCGGAGCGCGTGCAGGGGGCGGGCGCGTTGTCGCGCTGGCGCCCCCGTCCGGTTACCTCAACCGTGCCCGCCTGCGAAGCCTCCTTGCGCGACCGTCGGCCGTGCCCGTCGAGGAACGCGGCGACCTCATGGTGCTGGTCGCCTGGGCCGACCGCAATCCTGCGGGTCCCGTGGCCGACGGTCGCGGATTTTCGCCCGAGCGCGCCAGACTTCTCTGGTTGCGCGTCTGCTGCGACACCTACGCCGAGGATGCCGCCGCGCGGGCCGCGCGCGCCGCCGCGGAATCCGCGGGCGTCATTCTCGTCACGCAGGATACCCTCTGCGCCCACATCCGCCTCGAGGGAGCCCTGCTGCCCCCCTGCGACGCGCTCTTCGTGGCCGGAGCGCACCGCCTGCCGCTTGCCGCGGGGCGTGCCGCCGGGCGCGAAATCACGTTCTTCCGCTTGCGGCAGGCGTTGCAGCTCGTGCGTTCCTCCGCCGAGCGCGAAGACGGCCTCTGGACGACCCTTGCGCGGCGGCTTCCCGACGACGAGGCGGCGGAATGGGCGCCGCGCTGGCACGAACCGGAGCGGCGCTTCCAGAAGCTCCTCCAAAAGGCGGGTCGCCACGCCGCCAAAACGCGCGCCTCCGGAGAATTCCGCGTGCGCTACACCGAGCCCGCGGCACTCGCCTTCGGCGTCAACCCCGAACCCGTGCTCGAGGCGCTCAAGGACGCTGAAGATTTTCTTGAGCGCCTCGCCGCCCTGCCCGCGCCCGACGAAGAGGCCTTCGCCGGGCGCGAAGCCCTGCGCATCGCGGGCATGCTGCACGGTTTTCGCATCGACTTCGAAACCTTGTGCGACGCCCGCGACGCCGGGCAGGCGCACTGGTTCGAGGACGTGTCCAACCCGCACAAGGCGGCTTTCCGTTCCGCCCCCGTGGACATGGAGCCGTTCGGCGAAGCCTTGCGCGAGCATTACGGCGGGGGCGCCCTGCTGTCACCCGCACTCCTCGGGGGCGCGCAGGGAAGCCCACAGGAACGCCACGTCGCCACGCTTCTCGGGCTCGACGCCCCGGGTCGCGACATTGAGGTGGCGCGTGCGGGATCCCCCCCCCAGGCGCGCTTCCTGCTGGCTCCCTTTGCGGCGAGCTACTCCGGTGCGGAGACTGCCGGGGCCTACGCGCGCTTCCTCATCGAGACGGCCGGGCCATTCGTCGACCAGGGCCTGCTGGTGTATTTCCCCTCGCAGACGGTGCTGCGCCACGTGCGTCATGCCCTGCGGGAACAGCTTCCCGAAGGCACGCCGCTTTGGGCCCAATTCGTCGACGGCAACCGTGAGGCGCTTCAGCGCCTCTACGCCACGGGTACCGGGGGATGGGTGCTCGCCACCGAGGGCCTGCCGGACCTGCGTGATGCCGCAGGTGCCTCCCCGTCCCTTTTCCTGATCACGCGTATGCCGCTGCCGTCGCATCGCGACCCGCTCTTCGATGCGCGGGCGGAGGTGGTGCGCGAGCGCGGCGGGAATGCACGGTCGCTCTTGTGGCACCCCGCGGCCGTGCTGCGGCTGAAACAGGAGTGGACGGCCCTGCATCGCAAGGGGGCCGGACCGGTGGCGGCCTGGTTGCTCGATGCGCGGGCCTCGGGCGACGGCCTTGGTGCCAGGGCGGCCAAGGCGCTCGGATGCGCGGGAGAGGCTTGCGCCGATGCGGAAACGCTTCGCGCCGCGACCCATGCGGCCATCGGGGGGACGGTTCCGGGGTGAACGGCTATTTTGGGGGTATGTTCCGGATCTTTTCCGTCGTTGCCGCCGCGGCCTTTCTTGCGGGGTGCTACAGCTTTTCGGGCAGCACCCTGCCGCCGCACCTGCGCACCCTGCAGATTCATCCCGTGGAGAATCGCACGCTCGAGCCCGCCGTGCCCGATCGCATCCATCGCGGCCTGCAGGACGGGTTCCGCACCCGCAGCAACCTGCGGCAGGTGAACCAGGATGCCGACGTCGAGCTTTACGGGACGCTGCTCCAGTATACGCACGCCCCGCAGAGCACGGCCGGCGCCGCGGTCACCACGTGGCGGGTCGACATCCTGTTCAGCGCGGTGTTCGTCGACCGCGTGCGGGGAGACACCCTGTACAAGGACGATCGCATTCCGGGCTACGCGTTCTACACGCCCGACATCGGGGAAACCGAGGAGACGGGGCGCACGCGCGCAGTCGAAAGCCTGGTCAACGTCGTGCTCGACAACACCGTGCTGGCGTGGTAACCTTCCGAACCGTTTGCGCCTTTTGTTCGTTCTTGCCGCGGGAGAGATCATGAAGTTCATCAAGATGCACGGCACCGGCAACGACTATGTCTACGTCGACGCCTTCAAGGAGGCCGTCGAGGATGCGCCCGCGCTGGCGCGCGCCGTGTCGCACCGCCATTTCGGCGTAGGCGGCGACGGCCTGATCCTGATCAAGCCGCACGCAGGCGCAGACGGCGAGATGGACATGTACAATGCCGACGGGTCTTCCTCGGAGATGTGCGGCAACGGCATCCGTTGCGTTGCCAAGTATGTGCACGACACCTATGCGCGCGGCAAGGACGAGCTGAAGCTCATGACCGGCGCGGGTTGGCGCACCGCCCGCATCTGCGCGCGCGATGCCGAGGGCAACGCGACATCGGTGCAGATCGACATGGGTAAGCCGGTGTTCTCCGGGCCCGAGATTCCCACGACGTTCGACGAACCGGAAGTCTTTCGCAAGGTTATCGAAGTGGCAGGGCGCAGGCTGGAATTTTCCTCGGTGTCGATGGGGAACCCGCATTGCGTGATTTACGTCGACGACGTGAAGACCTTTCCGGTGCGCGAGGTCGGCCCTCTCATCGAGAACCATCCGTGGTTTCCCCGGCGCGTCAACGTCGAATTCGTGCAAGTCATCTCGCGCGACGAGGTGGTCCAGCGCACGTGGGAGCGCGGTTCTGGCGAGACCTGGGCCTGCGGTACGGGGGCCTCGGCCGTCGCGGTCGTCGGCCGCCGCCTCGGTCTGACCGGCGACCGGCTCACGGTGCATCTCACGGGCGGTGATTTGTTGCTGGAATACGATGGCACCGGATCGGTGAAGATGACCGGTAATGCTGTGGAGGTATTTCGCGGGGAGTGGACACGGAGTTAAGAATTAAGAATTAAGAATTACGAATGAAGAGGTGTTGTCTTGGTTTGACTCCCCTTTTCGGCACCTTCGCACAAACCCACATCAGGACTCAATTCGTAACTCGTAACTCGTAACTCGTAACTCGTAATTCTCAATTCGTAATTCCTAACTTCCCCGCCATGGCTCAAGCCTGGATCATTCTCTTCTTCGCCGGACTGTTCGAGGTCGCGTGGGCGGTGGGCCTCAAGTTCACCGACGGTTTCACGAAGTTGCTTCCGTCACTCTGGGTGGGCCTCTTCATCGTCGCGAGCCTTTACATGCTCGCGTTGGCGCAGCGTACGCTTCCCATCAGCATCGCCTATCCGGTGTGGATGGGGATCGGCGCGGTAGGAACCGTCCTCGTGGGCACGCTCTTTCTCAAGGAATCGCTTTCCTTGGCAGGCTGGTTCTTCGTCGCGTTGCTTATCCTGTCCCTCGCGGGATTGAAGATGTGGGGGTAGGTTGAGTTATGAGTTATGAGTTATGAGTTATGAGTTATGAGTTATGAGTTATGAGTTATGAGTGAAGAGCGAAGAGTGCGGAAGGTTTTGCCTCGACGTTTGCCTTTGGCGGAACCGACGATTGAGGAGTGACGAGCAGCGAGTCCCGAGCGAGGGCGGCTGGTACGGAGGTACCGATCCGTTGCTTCGTGATACATTTGACGAGCGTTTCATCTGAGGAGCCCCATGAACTTTCGTGCCCTGATCGCGGTTGTCGTACTGTCCACGCTCATCGTGCCCTTTTCCGTCTTCGCGGGCGGCTACACCGGGGACATCCAGGTGCGCACCCTGTTGAAAACGGATACGACTTCATTGGGGCAAGCCATCACCTATCCGGATTTCGCGAACCCCGAGGTCACGGCCATCGAGGTTGTGATCCCACCCGGCGGTGAGACGGGCTGGCACCGGCACCCCGTGCACGGTTATGCCTATGTGCTCGAAGGGGAACTGACGCTCGTCACCGAGGCGGGCGAGACCTTTGTTTTCGGGCCGGGCCAGGCTTTTGCCGAAGTTGTGAACGTGCGTCATAACGGGGAAAATCGCGGGGAGGTTCCGGTGCGCCTGGTTGCGTTCTTCACCGGCAAGAAAGGCGAGCCGTTTACGGTGAGGGAGTAGGTTTGAGTTATGGGTTATGGGCTATCAATTGAACGCCAGGTCGTTATTGTGATGCGACGCGTTGCACGATAACGAATTTAAACGCTATGTCCACTTCTGGAGCCGCCCTTGGTGTCCCCGACTCATAACTCATAACTCATAATTCATAACTTTCCCGACATGATGAAGCCCCACAACCCTTACGCGCGTTTTCGCGAGAAGTCGTTGACACTCAACGATTACCTTGCGATCGACCGCACGGTGCTTGCCAATGAGCGCACCCTGTTGTCTTATGTGCGCACCGGGCTGACCCAGGTCATCATCGGCGGATCCGCGCTCAAGTTTTTCGATTCGCATGTGCTCACCGTGATCGGCATTCTTTTCCTGGCCGGCGGCGCGGTGACGCTGTGGTACGGCTGGCGCCGGTATCGCCACACGAACGCCCTGGTCCGTGTGGCCCTCGAGAGCCAGACAGGCGAAGAGGAGCATCCGCTGGAAGATGACCTGGAGCGCAAGGCAGAAGAAAAGAAGCGTGCCCAGGAGCAGGAGCGCGGGGACGGTACATCGTCTTCCCGCGATGCGTGAGGATTCGGTTTCCGGCTACAACGGCCAGACCCACGCGATCATCGGCACGCCCACGATGACGATGAGGATTTCCAGGGGCAACCCCAGGCGCCAGTAGTCACCGAAACGGAACCCCCCGGGTCCGAGGATCAATGTGTTGTTCTGGTGCCCGATGGGAGTGAGGAAGGCGCACGACGCGCCCACGGCAACCGCCATCAGGAAAGGATCGGAGGCGACCCCGAGTTGCTGCGCCATGCCGATGGCGATGGGACACATGACCGCGGCCGTGGCGGCGTTGTTCATCCCGTCGGAGAGCATCATGGTGACTACTAGAATGATCCCGAGCGCGAGCAGCGGGCGACCCTGCGCCACGCCTTCGACAAGCCCGCGCGCGAGAAAATCAGCCGCACCGGTCGAGGCCAAAGCCCCCGCGACGGGGATGAGCGCGCCCAGCAGCACGATCACGGGCCAGTCGATGGCCTGGTATGCGGTGCGTAGCGGGGTCAGCTTGAACGCCATCGACGCGAGCATGCCGGCGGCGAAGCCCACGGCCGCGGGGACAAGTCCGAATGCCGCGGCGCCCACGGCCGCGGCCATGATGCCCGCGGCAAGGAGCGCGCGTTTCTTGTCGGGAATCCGAAGTTCGCGTTCCGCGAGGGGCACGCAGCCCAGCTGCGCGGCGAGCTCAGCGATGTCGCCGGCAGATCCCTGCACAAGCAACACGTCACCTGCGCGCACGGGCGTGACGCGAAGGCGTACGGTGGAACGGTGTCCTTGCCGGGAGATGGCGAGCAGGTTCACGTTGTAGCGCGTGCGCAGGCGGACGTCGGTGGCGGAGCGTCCGATGAAGTGGGAGTCGGGAAGGACGGCGAGTTCGGTCAGCGTGATGTCGGAGTCTTCCCCGTTTTTCTTCTCGTCCTTGTCGTTGTTTTCCTTGTCTTCTTCCGCTTCGGGAAGTTCGTCGGTTTTCCCGTTCTTCCCGGAAGCTTCGCCCGCCTCGTTCCCCCCGCTCAGGGGAGAAGATTCTCCGGCGCCCCGAACGGAGCGCGCGCCTTCAGGTGCCCCCCCGTCGTTCTCTTCCTTGACGGCCTCGCTGCCATTCTTTTCGGGGTGCACATCCTCGACCAGCTTCAGGCCCAGGCCCGAGATCGCGGATGCAAGTGCCTCGGGTTCGGCCTCGATGACGAGGATGTCTCCGACGCGCAGGCGGCGGGTCGGACTGGGGGCAGTCATGCGGGTATCGTGCCGGACGAGCCCGACGATTTGCGCTTCGGTTTCGTCGAGCATGTCCTCCGCTTCCTGGAGGGTTTTCCCCGCAAGCTTTCCCTTTTCGGGAACCTTTGCTTCGGTGAGATAGGCGCCGGTGTCGAAACCTTCGGCATCCGGACGTTCACGCGCGGGGACAAGCCGCCACCCGCCCGCCACGATGAAGAGCAGGCCGGCGGCGGCGACGGCAAGCCCCACGGGCGCGAAGTCGAACATGGCGAAGCTGCCGTCCCCTGCCTCCACGCGGAATCCCGAGACGATGAGGTTGGGAGGCGTGCCGATCAACGTGGTCATGCCCCCGAGGATGGACCCGAAGGCGAGCGGCATGAGGACTTTTCCGGGCGCGAGCTGCTGCCGCTTGGCGACCTGCAGGGCCACAGGCATGAGCAGGGCCAGCGCGCCGACGTTGTTCATGAATGCTGAAAGCACCGCGGCGATGCATGCCAGGGCGCCGATCGTGAGCGTCGGTCCGGCGTCGGCGCCGGGAACGAGGCGCCGCGTCAGGGAATCGACCGCGCCTGTGGCTTGCAGGGCACGGCTGAGTACGAGCACGCAGGCGACGGTGATCACGGCGGGATGCCCGAAGCCCTCGAAGGCGGCCTGCGGCGCGACGAGTCCCGCGGCGACGCAGGCGAGCAGGGAGGCCGCTGCGACCATGTCATGCCGCCAGCGCCCCCAAAGGAAGAGGATCACCGTTGCGGCGAGGATGGCGAGGACGACGATTTGATCTTGCGTCATGCGAGGGAGGATAGAATTAGGAATTAAGAATTACGAATTACGAATTGAACGCAAAGGCGTTTGTGTGAAGTGGCTTGGAGCACAACGGCTGGCCTGCTGAGAACATTGGGTTTCAAGCATCTCCCCCTCATTCTTAATTCCTAATTCTTAATTCCTAATTCTTAATTTTCCCCCATGACTTCCCCCGATCCTGAGGAAATCCTCTCCGATGCCATCGACCTGATCGCGGATTTTCGCGAGGAAGAAGCCGCGGAAATGCTCAATGCTTTCACTGCGGCCCTGAAAGCATCCATGAACGGATCGGATGCCGATGCGGAGAGGTATTACTACTGGGGGCGCGCCCTCGAGATCCAGGAGGAATGGGAACAGGCCTTGCTGCGCTTCGAAAGCGTTTTGCGCATCAGGCCCGAACATGAGCCGTCGCTGCGCGAGATTGCCATGATTCTGCTCGACGCGCTTGATCGTCCCGAGAGCGCGAAAACCATTCTGACCGAGAAGCTTCTCAAGCTCAACCCCGGTTACCCGGAGTATGTCGAGGCATTGGCTTCGGCCGAAGCCCTCATCCGCAACCGCGACGGAAGGCCGTTGAAGGAGTGGAAGGATGGGGACGGGGAGTAGGGAGTTGATGAAGAATTAAGAATTAAGAATTGGGAGGGGGTATCCTGAAACAAGAAGTCCGAAGGTTCACCCGCAATGTCCATGGATGCTTCACATAAACACGGGCCTTGCGTAAAATTCTTAATTCTCAATTCTCAATTCTTCTCCCCCATTCCCAACGACAGCTGCTCCGGCTCGGGGTCGGGTCGCTCGGTCTCGTGGATTTCGCCGTCGGGACCCATCTGCGGAATCAGCGATTGCGCGTTCAGGATGCCCTCGAATTCGGAGAGGCGCGGCAGGTCGTCGGGCACGCGGTTGATGCCGAAATAGCGCATGAACTCGCGCGAGGTGTGGTAGGTGAACGCTTGCCCCAGCGTGTCGGAACGCCTCCCGATGTCGATCAGCTTTTTATCGAGCAGGGTCTTCAGGCTGCCGTCCACATTCACGCCGCGGATTGATTCGATCTCGGCCTTGGTGACGGGTTGCTTGTAGGCCACGATCGCCAGCGTTTCCAAGGCCGCCTGTGACAGGCGCCGCGGCGCACCGTCCTTGAACAACTTGCGCGTCCAGGGGAAATACTTCGGCAGCGTGCGCAACCGGAACGTCCCGTCGGTCTCCACGACCTCGAACGGCAGTTCCGAGGACTCCAGGTCCTTGTTGAGCTTGCGGACGAGCTGCCGCAGGCGCGGCGTGTCCCAGGCATCGCCCATGATCTCGCGCAAGGCGCGGGCATTCAGGTACTCGTTCGAGGCGAATAGCAGGGAACACAGCAGTTTGTCGGGCTCGGGTTCCCAGGTGGAAACCTCATCCTCGTCGTCGTCGCGGTCCGTGTTCGGGGAGGGGGTGGGCGCGTCCTCCGTCGTCGTGTCTTCGGAGGGGCGTTCCGTGGAATCCACGGGAGCGGTCACCTCGGGTTCACGCGCGGATGCCGCGTCCGCGCCCTCGCCCTCGGGGGCGGTGGCGTCGGGATTCTGGAGGTGTTCTTCGTTCACGCGAAAATCGTTGTTTTTAAGGGGGTTCGAAGCCCCGAAGTTGCGGCCAAGTTAGCAAACGGGATGCGGGGGGATCCCGGAAATCCAGGCCCGCGACGGATCCCCAAGGAAGCGTCAGCGTGGCTCCTCGTCGTCCTCAAGGCCCGCCGCCAGCTCGTCGGGGCCGCCGCGATCCAGTGCGGCCTCGGCCAGCGGTTCGAGCTCCGTGACGTGCGGAGCGTCCCCCCCCTCCTCCTTGAGTTCGCGGTCGAGCTCGGCCAATACTTCGTCGAGCACGGTGCGCGTCTTCCGCTGCAGGATCTGCTCCTGCACCCAGTCGACAAGCCCGGGGCGCAGGTCGTCGCCGGTCTCGGAGGGTTCGTCGACCGGGACATCGGCGGCGCGAATTTCCTCTGCGGTGTCGGAGTCGCCCGCCGCGGCCTGCTTGGGGTAGACCCAGATGGAGCCCAGCGCGCGGTTCTGACGGATCACGATGCGGTCGAGCTTGCAGAGTTCGAGCAGGGCCATGAAGGTCACGACCTTGGCCATGCGGCGCGGGTCGTTGCCGAAGAGATCCTCGAAGAGGCAGCGACCGGCCTCGAGCAGTTCGGTCTCGATGTGCTGCATGCGGTCTTCGATGGTGACTTCGTCGATCTCCACCTCGTGCACCGGGATGCGCGGCTTTTGGGACAACACGGTCTTGAAGGCCGCGAGCAAGTCGTAGATTCCCGCCTCGCCTTCCTCCGTTGCATCGTCGGAATCGGTCCCGTCCCTTCCGGGCTTCTCGGCGCGGCCGCGCGGAAAGCCCCCGAAGTTGCGCGACTCGATGGAGCGCAGGGAGCGCGCGGCTTCCTTGAACTTCTGGTACTCCATCATCTGTGCGATGAGGGCCTGGCGGTCGAGCAGGTACTCCATCTCCTCGAGGGGGTCCTTTTCATCGGCGGGCAGGAGCTCGCGCGCCTTGAGGCGCATCAGGCGCGCGGCCATCACCAGAAACTCCCCGGCTTCTCCCAGGTTGGCCTTTTGCATGGCCTGCAGGTGCTCGAGGTACTGGTCGGTGATGGAGGCGATCGACACGTCCTTGGGGTTGAGTTCGTTTTTTTCGACGAGATACAGCAACAGGTCGAGCGGCCCCTCGAACACCGGGAGCTTCACCTCGTAGCCGAGGTCGAGGACTTGCTGGAGCTGGGTCACTCGACCGTCACGCTTTTTGCGAGGTTTCTAGGCATGTCGACGTCGCATCCGCGCAGCACGGCGATGTGATAGGCCAGCAGTTGCAAGGGGATGACCGTGAGCAGCGGCGTCAGCATCGGCAGGGTCTTCGGGATCCGGATGATGTGGTCGGCGACGCCCTCGAGATGGCCGTTTTCCGAGTCGGTGATGGCGAGAATGCGCCCTCCCCGGGCCTTCACCTCCTGCATGTTCGAGACGACCTTGTCGAACAGCGCGTCCGTGGGGCAGATCACGACCGTGGGCATGTCGGCGTCGATGAGGGCGATCGGGCCGTGCTTCATCTCTGCGGCCGGGTAGCCTTCCGCGTGGATGTAGGAGATTTCCTTGAGCTTCAGCGCGCCCTCGAGGGCGACGGGGAAGTTGAAACCGCGCCCAAGGTAGAGGAAGTTGCGGTGGTTCACGTATTGCTCGGCAATCTCGCGAATGCGATCGTTCTGCGCGAGAATTTCCCGGATCTGCTCGGGAATGGTTTCGAGGGCCTTGCAGATGCGGATGCCCTCGTCTGCGCTGACGCGGCGCATGCGGCCGAGCAGGAGCGCGACCAAGGTCAGCACGGTGACCTGGCAGGTGAATGCCTTGGTTGAGGCCACGCCGATCTCCGGACCGGCGTGCAGGTAGACGCCGCCGTTGGTTTCGCGCGCGATGGAACTGCCGACGGCGTTGCAGATGCCGAGCACCGTCGCACCCTTGCGCTGCGCCTCGCGCAGCGTCGTCAGCGTGTCGGCCGTTTCGCCCGACTGAGAGATGGCGAACACGATGGTTCGATCTTCAAGGATGGGGTTGCGGTAGCGGAATTCCGAGGCGTACTC
>JBJHDK010000060.1:0-13960 GCA_050486505.1 Fibrobacteria bacterium
GCTCACGCCCTGATTCCGGCCCCCAAGCGAAAGGACGATGCGGGACATCACCCCCACTTCCCTTCGTGCACGATCTCCGCGAGCGCACGCCGCGGGCTGGGAACCGCCTCGCGTTCCCGCAATTTCTCCGGCAATTCAGCGGGGTCTCCGGGCAATCCGATGGCGATCATCACCTCCGGTTTCCAGTCTTCGGGAACGTTGAACAGCCCGATCGCGCGCTGCCTGTCGAAACCGCCCATCGCGTGAACGACGAGCCCGTTCAGCTGCCCCTGCAAAGCCAGGCTCATCCATGCCGCTCCTGCGTCGAACGAATGAGCACCGACCGGCGTGCCGTCTTCTTTCCGCATGCGCGACGCCATAAGCACCAGATGCGACGCCTTGCCCGCCCAGGACGGGTTCGCCCCCGTCAGCAAGTCCTTCGCCGCGTCGAATTCGGGAGTTCCACGCCGCACATGGATGAATTTCCACGGCTGCGCGTTCAGGCTCGAAGGCGCCCAGCGAGCGGCCTCGAACAAGGTCATCAGCGATGCTTCGGGAAGGTTTTCGCCGGACATCGCCCGCAAGGACCGACGTTCAACAAACATTGGATGAACCGGGTAGCCGGCGGTTCGTTCCTGCGTCTTTTCCATGGCTGATCCTCCTGACCACAACATAATCAAAAAATCATCGTTTCAACGAATATCTGCCTTGGAACGCTTCTTTATTGAAATTTGGGGGGTTTCCTTGGAAATGATCGGGTACCGTGGGGCGGTCTCGACGCACGCGCCCTCCCGGGCAGGTTCACGAGCGATTGCCGGTCATCCGCTTCGACCAGGTAGCCTCATCGCGCACCAGGTTTTCGCCGTCGTAAATCCCTTGCGGTGATTCAGTCGCCTCCAGGACTTAGGCACACGACTCCATGCAAATGCCCGCTCCGACAAGGCGACTTCATGGCGCACTAGGTCTTTGCCGCTGTAAACCCCTTGCGCTTCATCTCGCCCCATCCCTGTTTCTTGCGCATGAACTGCCACCAGCCGACCACGCGCCACCAGTTGTTGATCTGGCGATACCCGAAGTTCTCAATGACGGCGACGCCCACGAGGATGAGCAAATCGCGCGCGCGGGGAACGCGCCTGAGTTCCATTTCCTCGAGGATGAGCGAGGCCGTGCTGATGAAGACCCCGTAGAGGAAGACCAGCGCCGTGAAGGCCAGCATGAACTGGAAGCTGAGCATTCCCAGCAGCCAGAACACAGGGATCAACAGGTAGCCGAGCACCTCGACGATGGGGCCGATCACGTCGACCAGCAGGCTGAGCGGAAAGGCGACCATGCCGATGTTACCGTACTTGGGGTTGAAGGTCATGTCCTTGTGCTTGAAGAATCCCTCGAGCGCGCCCCGCTCCCAACGCTTGCGCTGGTTGCCGAGGATTCCCAGGGATTCGGGCGCTTCGGTCCAGCACACGGGCTCGGGCACGAAACGCATGGCGAAGTCGCGCTTCCGGTCGGAGAGGAACCGGTGCATTTTCAGGATGATCTCGAGATCCTCCCCCACCGTGCCGTGGGAGAAGCCTCCCACCTCGAGCGCCACGTCGCGCCGAAAAATGCCGAAGGCTCCGGAGATGATGGTCAGCGCTCCCCAGCGACTCAAGGCGAGGCGCGCCATGAGATACGCGCGGATGTACTCCATGGTCTGGACAAGGGGGAGGAAGCGCATCGGGAGCGCCACCTTGGTGACACGTCCGGCCTTGACTTCGCAACCGTTGACCACGCGGATGGTGCCACCCACGGCGACCACGCGCTCGGGATCCTCCATGAACGGGCGCGCCGCGCTCAGCAAGGCCTGCGCCTCGAGCAGGGAGTCCGCGTCCCCGACGCAGAACAAGGCGCTCCGCGAGAAGTTGATGCCGGCGTTGATGGCGTCGGCCTTGCCGCCGTTTTCCTTGTCGAGAACCACGAGACGCGGATAGAGGGGCGATCCGTAAACACCGCGGATGTGGGCGTGGGGGACGCGTTTCTCGTGCACACGTGCGATCTTCTTCAGGGAAAACCCCTCGATCAACGCCTGCAAGGTCCCGTCCTTCGAGCCGTCGTTGACGACGATGACCTCGATCTCGGGGTACTCGAGCGTGAGCATGGAGCGCACGCTCTGCACGATCACAGCTTCTTCGTTATAGGCCGGAACCAGCAGGGAGATCGGGGGTGCCACTCCCGCTGCCGTGAGCATTTGCCACGCCGTCTCGGTGTCTCCGGCCTGCGAATGCTTGCGCAGCTCGAACCAGGCGGTGGGCAGCTGCAGGAAATAAACGAGGAGTTGCAACAGCCCTACCGAGACGATCATCCATGAAAGCGCCATCACCCAGATGGAGTACTCGGCCATGAATGCGGCAAGCGCGGGCACGAACCCTGTCAGGCTGCCACCGAGATCCGCAATGAAGCCGGTCATGCGGGAACGCCCTCCATTTCCGCGAGCAGATCCCGGGCCATCTCGCCCTCGAGCCCCTCCGAAAGCGACTCTGCGCGCAACACGGCGATGCCTGGGGACCCCAAACGATAGAGCGCCTCGGCTGCACGGAACCGCGTTTCCCAGAAACGGTCGCGCAAACGCGCCGTGAGTTCCGGAAGAGCAGCCCGCAGTCCGAGCAAGCCCGCAGCCCTCGCGGCCGCCGCCCGAACCCGGTCCTCGGCATCTTCGAACCCCGCGCGCACGGCGGGCTCCGCGCGCGGATCTCCCACGCGCGCCAGCGATTCGAGCGCGCGCACGCGCAGTCCGGGAGCCGGATCACGCGCCAGTTCCAACAGGGGACCAAGGGCCGAAAGCGATCCGATGTGTCCCAGCGCGCTGACGGTTGCGAGACGCACCGGAAGCACCGCGGTCTCCGATGTTCCAAGCTCCGCGAGCGATGGAACGGCAGGTTCGCCGAAACGGCGCAAAATGTCCGTCAGCATGGGAACGTTGGTTTCGCGCGCACTGGAAAGAGCTTCCACCACTGCGGGGAGTCGCGAAACATCTCCCCGGTCCGCGAGACCGCGCAATGCCGCCAACTGCACATAGACGGCACGCGACCGGATGCGGCCGAGGATCAGGTCGAGACTCCCGGGATCGCGATAACGTGCCAGCAGGGTCAGCACGCGAATCTGGCGATTGCGCCGCCCGGTCCGCAAGGCACGCGCAAGCCAGGGGCGCACCTTCCAGAGGTCGAGAAGCTTCAACAGCCGCTCGGCGTCCTTGCCGCGCGTCACGCGCAGGATGTTGAGCGATACGCTGAAGATCGCCGCCTCGTCTCCCGGCTCCAGCGCCGGGATCGAACGCGCGTCGGGCTCGCGGGGAGACGCCAGCAAGGCATGGATCCGCCGCGACCAAAGCGCCTTGCGCAGCTCCTTGCGCACGCGGGCACGCTCGTGGAACCAGCGTCGGACGACAAGCGAGAGCGCGATGACGATGGAAACCGTCGCCAGCACCAGCGCGACCTGCCAGACGACCTGGAGAAGGGCGTCAGAATCGACGAGAGATGCCGGTGTTGACTGCATGGCGGATGTAGGCATTCTCCCGGTCGTCGCGGGCATAGCCGAGGTTGAGCGTCATGGTTTCCCCGAGATCAACGGCGGCGCCCAGAAACACCGTGCGGGTGGAGATGGTGATTTCGCGCACCGTCTCGGGCGCGTCGGCATACCCTGCATGCCAACGCAGCGCGCGATGCAAGGCGTCTCCGGGACCGTCGATGCGCAGCGACCAACCGTGCAAGGCATCGCCGCCGATCTCCTGCACCCTGGCCACCCGCGCCATGAGACCCCAGCCCGCGCGCCAGTCGAGGCGCACGCCGGGCATCAACCCGAGGATTTCCACGCTGGAATACGCGTCATAACGCGCATTGAACAAAAGCCACACGGCGGGCATGCGCGGGTGTGTCGCGGCATCCCGCTCCAGGGCAAGATGGCCCGCCTCCCCTGCCAATTTCCAGTCGGGGCGAAAATCGGGGGTGAAGGTCTTTCCCGCCGCCGCGATCGCATAGGTCCGCGGCGTGAAGTTGCGGGATGCCCCGACTTCGAGCGCATGATCGGCAAGGCCAAACTGGTCGTGCCGATCGAAGCGCAGGTGCACCGAAGAAGGCCCGCTTTCGAACAGCCGCGCCAACTGCACGAACTCATGATTCCAGTCGTCGCGCTCCTGGCGGGTGAAGGTGCTGTATTCAACCCCGGCATCGACGCGCCAACGCGGAGAAGGGGGGGCCTCCCGCGCGGCCAGGACCCTCTCCAGGGCCTCGCGCGCGTCCATGTTCTCCGCGTCGGACGCGACCAAGGCCCCGAACACGGCTTCGGCCGACTCGAGACGCCCCTGATAATAAAGGAGGTACCCCATCGCCAGCCAGGCGTCGACGTTCTCCGGGTTCTCGAGCAGCAGCGCGTTCAACTCGGCCTCCGCCAACGCATGCCGTCCGTCCCACGAGAGGATGCGCGCGCGCAAAAGACGCGCCTCGGGATCACGCGGAGTTTCCGCGAGGACGGTGTCGATCCACGCAAGGGCGGCGTCGAATCGCGATGCAACGGCGTGCGTCCGGGCCGAATCGAGCGCGGCCTCGGCGGCATGCGGCGATGCCGAAAAAGCCGGAGCAGCCGTGCCCAGGAGCAGGCCGCAACCCGATGCCAGAAGAAGGCCGCGCATCCGGATCATGCGTTCTCCAGCCCGAGCAGGCGCATGCCGCGCGCAAGTACCTCCTCCGGAAGGAAGGGCTTGATCACGTAGTCCGCCACGCCGAGCCTGAACCCCTCGAGAATGTCGCGCTCCTGCCGCAGCGCGGTGAGGAACATCACGGGAATGGATTTCGTGGCGGCATTCGCCCGCAACTGTTGAAGCACCGCGACGCCGTCGAGCCCGGGCATCATGCGATCAAGCACGGCAAGTTGCGGTTTGTATTCGACGGCGAGGCGCAGCGCCTCCTCGCCGTCCGCGGCGAGTTGCACGCGCACTCCGGCCATACGGAACTTGTAGGCAAGCAGTTCCCTGATGGCGGGATCGTCGTCGGCGATCAACACCGTCTTGCCGGAACGGCTCAGCAACGTGCGCACCTTCTCCGCCAGTTCCTGCGGCTTGAACGGCTTCACGATGTAGTCTGACGCTCCTGCCGAAAGCGCCTTGAGGACATCTTCGGAACGGGTTTTCGCCGTCAGCATGATCACGGGGATGTCCGCGTTCCCCTCGTCGGCCTGCAAGGCCTCCAGCATTTCGAGCCCCGACATTTTCGGCATCGCTTCATCGAGCAGGATAAGCTGCGGCCGCTGCTCGCGGACAAGGCGCAGGGCTTCCCTGCCGTCCCCGGCGGTCACCACAGTAAAGTCCTTCCCGAACAGGGCGGTCAGCGTCTCGCGGACCACCGGATCATCATCGGCCGCCAGGATGACGGGTTTCGCGATGCCGGCTTCGGGAAGCTGCATCCGGGCGGCTGGGTCATCCGATTCGCGCTCGACCATCAGCAAGGCTTGCGCGCAGGCGTGGTCAAGCGATTCCACCAAGGGAACCAGCGTCTCGGCGGAGACCGCGTCGGCCCGCTCCGGAGCAAGGGCCTCCTCAAGCGCGCGCGCCGACTGCGTGATCAGGGGAAACCCGTAGGTGGTTCCCGAACCCGCCAGCTTGTGGGCAAGGCCGTGCATCAGTTCCGCCTCGCCCGCCGGAAGCTTCCCTGTGCGGCAATGCTTCAGAAACTCCGTCACGGAGGCGGCGCGCTCGCGCAATTGCGCGAGATACATGCCCCGCAGGGGCTTGAGCAAATCGTCAGGCGTTTGCGTCATGATGTTTTTTCCACAGTTCGCGGACCTGGTCCGCAAGGATCATGGGATCAAAGGGCTTGGGGATCACGCCGATGGCGCCGAGGTCGAGCAATTCCTGAAGTTCCGCGGGCTGGGCCTTCGCGGTCATGAATGCCACCGGAACCGAGGCCACGGCCTGATCCCCGCTCGCCCGCAGGATCCTCAGCGTGGCGGGCCCGTCCTGCAGGGGCATCATCACGTCGAGAAGCACGAGATCGGGACGAACCGTGCGGACGCATTCCGGTGCATCGCCGCTGCCGTTGCAGGTCGCGACCTCGAACCCTCCGACGGCTTCGAGCGCCAGCTTGGCGACCTGCAGGATGTCTTCTTCGTCGTCGACGCAAAGGATGCGGTTCAGGGGGGGGCTCATGCGCGGTCCTCCGTCCCCTTGGGGGACGCTTCGGGGTTGGTTGCAGCCGCATCCGCGGCATCCGGGGAATGCTTGCGGATCAGGTTCCGGATGGTCTCGACGATGCGCTCTTCGGAAAGGCGCGATTTTACCAGCGCCTTCTCGACCTGCGCCCGCACGCCGTTGTCGGTTTCGCTCGCGGACAGGATGAGAACGGGAACCGAGGTTCCCGCAAGTTCGTTCAGGTGTTTCAGAAGCTCCAGCCCCGAACCGTCGGGGAGATCGAGATCGAGGACGACGAGGTCGAAACGCTCGGTGCGCAGGCGTTCTTCCGCTTCATGCAAGGTCGAAACCCCCACCCAATCCGCGCTATCCTTCAGCGAGCTTCCCAGGATCACCCGCAGGTCGGAATCATCCTCGACATGCAACACGCGCGGTCTCCCCTTCGTGCGGGGGGCTCCCACGGTCCGCCGCAGGGAGCGCACGAGAACCCCCTCGTCGATGGGCTTCGTGATCCAGTCCACCAACCCGATCACGTCTCCCTTCAGGGAGGCGCGCCCTTCGTCGGAACGCGCGGAAACCACGACCACCGGCAGATTTTCGGTCTCCGGATACATGCGCATCTCCTTGAGGAGATCAAGGCCGCTCCCGTCGGGGAGCGTCAGATCAAGCGTCATTGCCGTGTAGGAACCGGTCGTCAGCTTCTTCCGCGTTTCGGCCAATGTGTTGGCGACCTCGGCCTCGAAGCCGGCACGCTCAAGCAGCAGGCGTAGCAACGCGGCAACGTCGGCATCATCCTCACAGATGAGGATGCGTGGTGATGCCGACGACGGGTTGCGTGCAACATCGGGACGGGTCGCCGCCATTCCGTCGGCGACCGGGACTGCCCCGATCGGCAGATCGACATGAAACACCGTGCCCTTTCCCGTCTCCGTCTCGAAGGAAATGGAGCCGCGCATGGCTTCCACCAGTTGCTTGGTGATGTTGAGTCCGAGTCCGGTCCCCTCGTAGCGCCGCGAGTCCGCGCCTTCCGCCTGTGAGAACTTGTCGAACAGCCTCGGCCTGAACTCCTCGGGGATTCCGGGGCCGTCGTCCTCAACGGAAATTCGCAGCATGTGGTCACGGCGTTCCGCCCGCACCCGCACCTCGGATCCTTCGGGAGAAAATTTCGCCGCGTTGGATAGCAGATTGGTGATGACCTGCGTCAGGCGTTCGGGATCCGCGGTCACCCAGACATCCTCGGGAGCAGTGCTCAAGACGAAACGAATACCGTGCTTGTCGGCATACGGCCTGTTCACTTCCACGACTTGGGTGAGAAACTCCCCTGTTTCAAGCGGCCGGGGATACAGCGTGAGCCTGCCCGACTCGATCTTGTCGATGTCGAGGATGTCGTTGATGATATGCACCAGCCGCTCGCTGTTGCGGTGCGCGATCTTGACCAGCTCTTCCGCCTTCTCGGGGAGCTTGCCCGTCGCGCCGCCCGCCACCAGGCCCAACGCGCCGCGGATGGAAGTGAGCGGCGTGCGCAGTTCATGACTGACCGTGGAGATGAACTCCTTCTTCAGGCGTTCGTTGGCCTTGAGCTCGCTGATGTCGCGCGCCAGCGCGACGCTGCCGATCACATTCTCCCGCGAGTCGCGCATCAGCGAAACCGTCATGGCCACGGACACGGCCTTGCCGTCGGGGCGCATGAGAGTCCATTCCTGCCCGTAGGCGGAGTCCTCGGGCAACGGCAATGTGAACAGCTCAACGCCCTCCGGTGGCCGTCCGTATTTCTCCACCAGCTTGCGGGTGCGCGCCTCCACTTCTTCCGGCAGCAGCGCCTGCATCAAATTAACGGCGTCTTGCCCCACGACCTGCAAAGACTCCAGTCCCAGCAACTTCTCCGCGGATCGATTGAACACCGAAATCTTCCCCGAAGCATCCGCAGCGAAGATGGCGAACTCGGTTCCATTGATGACGGCTTTGAACAATGCGTTCGACTCCGACAACTCCCGCTCCATCCGGCGACGTTCGGTGATGTCGTTGAGAATGGCCATGTACCCGTAAAACGTCCCGTCTTTGCCATGCATCGGAGAAACCGTGACGGAGGCCGGGAACCGTTGTCCGTTTTCACGGATCAAGGTCCATACGCGATCGGAGCCGGTGCCGGTGAGCGGCAAGGTGAACAGTTCCACACCGCGCACCGGACGACCGTGTTTCTCCGAAAGGCCCTGACGCCGCCTCTCCAGTTCCTCCTCGTCGTGAATGCAGGCCAGCACTTCGGCCGCCTTCCGGCCCACGAGGTTCTCCGCCTTGTGTCCCAGCATCTCCTCTGCAGCGGGATTAAACAACCGGACGACCCCGTTTTGGTCGGTGGAGAGAATCCCGTAACTGCCGCTGTTCACAAGCGCCTGCATGTGGGCATGCTGCTCGCGCAATTGCTTTTCGGCACGCAGACGTCGACTGCGACTGCGCCCCGCCAACCATAGCGAGAACAGCCAGGCGGCATAGAAGACCCCCACGACGATGTACAGGAGAAGACTGTTGGCGCGAAGATTTTTCGCCTCGATCTCTTGGCGCCCGGCAAGAAGAAGGTTCTCGTGCGCCAGCATTTCCGCGACCAGTCCACGCGTCGCATCCATGACGCGCTTGCCCTCGCCGCCCAACACCACCTCGATGGCGGGGCCCTCGCCTTGTTCACGGCGCACCTGGATCACGTTCTCCGCGACCCGAACGCGCTCACGGATCAACGCACCCAGCGAATCCACATTGCGGGCCTGCACGGGATCCGACACCATTTCCTGCAACTGCGCGTAAACATCCCACAGCGTCAAGGCGGCTTCCGCCCGCGGGAGTTCGCTCTCTTCGCCCGTGTTCCCATGCAACGCTTGCTGGTAGGGCGTCAGGTAAGCGGCGTCACCGGAGAGCACGAACCCGCGCTGCCCCAGCTCGATGTCCTTGATCCGACCGAACACCCTCTGGATCTGCTCGCGGACAAGATGGGAGTGCAGCACTTCCTGACGCGCCTGGGCGGTGATCACACCCTGCTGCACGAAGACGGCCACCACGATCAAGGTGAAAATGACGAAACCCGTGATCGTCCACCAGCGAAAAATCGTTCGTCTATCCACGTCGCTCCCGGGGGTGAGGTACATGGGTAAGAATAGTATTGGGGTGAGAGATAGGAGGTAGGAGGTGAAGCTGCCAGGTCGGCCCTGTGCCGGTCAACGACCGCAGCTCTATTGTTCTATTGCTGTATTGATGTCTGTTGTACTGCCGCGTTCCCCCCTGTCCCCTGCACCTCCTACCTCCTACCTCCTGCCCCCTACCTATCTTTCCCCCCCATGCACGTCTCCAAATTCGTCGTCAAGACCCTCCGCGAAGCCCCCACCGGGGCCGAACTTCCCAGCCACGTCTTCCTGTTGCGCGGCGGCTATGTCAAGCAGCTCGCCTCGGGACTTTACTCCGTCATGCCGCTCGGCAAGCGCATATTACAGCGCATCGAGCAGGTCATCCGCGAAGAGATGAATGCCATCGACGGCCAGGAGGTCGAACTCCCCCTCGTCCATCCCGCCGAGCTGTGGGAAGAGTCGGGCCGCCTTTCCGCCATCGGACAGGAGCTGCTGCGTTTCAAGGACCGCGGCGAACACCCCATGGTGCTGGCCATGACCCACGAGGAGGCCATCACCGACCTCGCGCGCCACTTCCTGAACTCGTGGAAGCAACTGCCCTTCATGCTGTACCAGTTCCAGCTCAAGTTCCGCGACGAACCGCGCTCGCGCGGCGGGCTGGTGCGCGTGCGCGAGTTCACCATGAAGGACGCCTACAGCTTCCACCGCACGCAGGAGGATCTGGACACATATTACGAAAAGGCTTACGCCGCCTACGAGCGCATTTTCAATCGCGTCGGCATCGATCCCGTGATCGTGCAGTCGGACACCGGCATCATGGGCGGCAAGGTCGCGCACGAGTTCATGCTCGAGACCCCGCACGGAGAGGACTACCTCATCCTCAGCGAGGACGGCGCCTATTCCGCCAACCAGGAGATCGCGGCGTTCGACCGTGAATCGGCGAAGGAACCCCCCGCATCCCTTGAGAAAGTCGCGACGCCCGGAAAAACCACGATCAACGAGGTCACGACCTTCCTGAAGACGGACGCGAAGCACGCCATGAAGGCGGTGTTGTACGAAACGGAAATTTCGGGGGTCCGGACCTTGGTCTTCACCGTGGTCCGGGGCGACCTGGAGGCCAGCGACGTCAAGGTGCGCAACCACCTGAAAGCGCCCTTCCTGCTGCCCGCGCAGGACGAGTTCATCCGCAGCTTCGGCATCGTGCCCGGCTACGCCTCGCCCGTTGGCCTGGATAAAAATGGGGAACGCAAGGATCTCGTCGTACTCGCGGACATCTCCATCGCGCAAGGCAACAACTTCGTCGGTGGCGCGAATGAGGAGGGCTTCCACCTCGTGAACGTCAACTTCGGCCGCGACTTCACCGTGCCCGAAACACACGTCGGCGATTTCGCGAAAGCGGAGTCTGGGCACCTCGCGCCCGATGGAAAATCACGACTCAAGGCGGTGCGCGGCATCGAGATCGGCAACATCTTCAAGCTCGGCACCAAGTTCACCGAATCGATGAAGTGCGCCTATCTCGACGAAGCGGGCAAGCACCAGGCGCCCATCATGGGCTGCTACGGAATCGGTGTGGGCCGCCTGATGGCCGCCGTCATCGAAAACTCGCACGACGACTTCGGCCCGGTCTGGCCGAATGAAATCACGCCCTTCCACGCGCACCTGGTCAATATCGGCCAAGAACCCGAGGTGGTGGAGGCCTGCGAGAAACTCAAGACCGAACTCGAGACGGCGGGCTTCGAGGTGCTGTTCGACGACCGCGACGAGCGCCCGGGCGTGAAGTTCAAGGACGCGGACCTGTGGGGCATCCCGGTGCGCGTGGCCATCGGGAAGAAAACCCTGGCGGCCGAAGGCGGCCCGTCGGTCGAATGGAAACCGCGCCGTGAGAAGGGGTTCGAGTTGGTGCCGGTCGGCGAGGTTGCGGGGAGATTGAAGGAGTGGTACGGGGGAAACGGTTAACGACCAAGATCCCTCATCCCCCGCCATCGACGGTCTTGACGATAATGCCCGACTCACCCACGGCCCACCCTGTCAAGGCATCCACAAACGCCACTGCGAAGAGATACGCCGGTGTTCCGCCCTGATCGGTCCAGGTCAGGCCACCATCCGCGGTTTTAAGAATTCCGCCCCCGTCACCCACGGCCCAGCCCGTCAGGGAATCGATGAAGTACAGTCCGAGGATGCCGCCGGTGGGGCTCCACACACGCTGCCACGTCACCCCACCATCGTCCGATTTGAGAATGCGCTGGGAACCGCCCGCGAAGACGACGGCACCGCCCGCGTGGCAGACGGCATAGAGTTCGTAATCCTCCCCTCCGCCTTGCGCGCTCCAGGTCTGTCCGCCATCATGCGTGAGAAGCACGATTCCGCTCCCGCCAACGACGATCCCTGTGTCAGGGGTCAGGAAATGCAGGGAGTGCAGAACCTCCGTCGTGCCGCCTGACAGTTCGCTCCAAGTTCCTCCTCCATCGAGGGTCCTGAACAAGCCTCCATTCTCGCCCGCGATGTAGCCGACGGAAGGCGAAGGAAAATGCACTGCGAACAGGGAACTTTCAGTCCCCGGGCCCACCGGGACCCAGTTGGCACCCCCGTCCGTGGTGCGGAGCACGGTTCCATTCGCCCCCGTGATCCAACCGGTGTCGATCCCCGGAAAAAACACCGAGAAAAACGTTTCAGTGGTGCCGCTGTGCCGGGACTGCCAATTCGCCCCGCCATCCATGGTCTTCAGGATGGTACCCCCGGCCCCCACGACCCAACCCGTCAGGGAATCAATGAAGTGAACGGCGTTCAGGGTCTGCTCCCCGATCCCCGAAGACTGCGAAAACCACCCCTTGGGGTCGTGGCGATTTGCGGAATCCCCCGAACCGGCCAGGCAACCGCACAGAAGCCCCCCCGTCAAAAAAGCGATGATGATCCGGAAGTGCATGGGGGGAAGGTAGTACCGGGGACAGAGAGACACAGCAATATGACAGTAGGGCAGTGCAACAATGCAGCAATAGAACAATGGAGCAGCACGGCAGAATAAACCAGCGCCGCATCAGCCGCGCAGCTTCACCTGCTACCTCCTACCCACTCCTCCCGTCTCCCGCCTTATCTATTATTCCCCCCCATACAAACCGGGAGTATTTTTATGTCCGGCCATTCGAAATGGGCGACCACCAAGCGCAAGAAGGCGCGCATCGACCAGGCCCGCGCCAAGGTCTTCAACCGCATCATCCGCGAACTCACCGTCGCCGCCCGTGCCGGCGGATCAGACCCCGACGCCAACCCACGCCTGCGCGCTGCGGTGCTCAAGGCCAAGGCCGCCAACATGCCCGCGAAGAACATCGAGGCCAACATCGCCAAGGGCGCAGGGGAACTCGAGGGCGTGCAGTACACCGAAATCACCTATGAGGGCTACGGCCCCGGCGGCACGGCCATCCTGGTCGACACCGTCACCGACAACCGCGTGCGCACCGTCGCCGAGGTCCGGCACGCCTTCAGCAAGCACGGCGGCAACATGGGCGAGGCCAATTCCGTGGGGTGGATGTTCAAAAGCAAGGGCGTGATCACCGTGCCCAAGGACAAGATCGAAGAAGATGCGCTTTTCGAGCTCGCCACGGAGAACGGCGCCGAGGACTTCGACGCCTCGGGCGACGAATACGAGATCCGCACCGAGCCCGAGAACTTCCACGCCATGGTGGACGCCCTGCAGAAGAAGGGATTCGAACCTTCGAGCTCGGAGCTGGTGAAGGTCGCCGACAACATGATCAAGGTCACGGGCGAGGACGCCGCCAAGGCACTCCGACTGCTCGAAATGCTCGACGATCTTGACGACGTGCAGAACGTGCACACCAACGCCGAGTTCGACCAGCAGGAGCTCGAGTCCCTTTAAGGCTCCGGCACGAGGAAACGCTCCGTGATCGCGATGGGAGTCGACCCGGGCACCGCGGTCACGGGATACGCCTTCCTCGAGCAGCGTGCGGGGAGCATCCGCGTGCTGGAGTACGGCGTCATCCGCAGCCGCGCCTCCGAACCCCTGCCCCGCCGCCTCGAAAAAATCCACCGGGAACTGGGCGCGCTCATCGAGACCTACACCCCGGACGTTCTCGCCCTGGAATCCATCTTCCTCGCGAAGTTCCCGCAGTCGGCCCTCGTGCTGGGGCATGCGCGGGGGGCCATCATGGTGGCCGCCCAATCCCGCGGGGTTCCCGTGAAGGAATATGCTCCGCGCCTGGTCAAAAAGGCCGCAGTGGGGCGCGGCGGCGCATCGAAGGAACAGGTGGCGGCGCTCATGCAATCGCACTTGCAACTGCGCGACCTGCCGAAACCCGCTGACGCGGCCGACGCGCTGGCCGTGGCGTTTTGCCATCTTTTGCACGCCGGATCCGGACGGAGGAGGACCAAGTGATCGAATTCCTGCGCGGACGCCTCGCCGTCAAGCACGCCACCCGTCTCGTCATCGACATCGGCGGCGTCGCCTTCGGCGTCGATGTCTCATTGCGCACCGCCGAGCGTGCCGGCAACCCCGGCGACACCGTGGAAATCCTCACCTACCTCCACGTGCGCGAAGAGGCCCTCGATCTCTACGGCTTCACCGATGCGGCCGAGCGTGCACTTTTCCTCAAGCTGCTCGGCGTCTCGGGTGTCGGCCCCAAGCTCGCGCTCCGCATTCTCTCGGCGGTCAGCCCGCAGAAGCTGGCCGACATGATTTTGCACGGCGACGTGCGCGGCCTCACGC
>JBJHDK010000061.1:0-13660 GCA_050486505.1 Fibrobacteria bacterium
GTGCGGGGGAACACATAGTCCGTGCCCAGCAGGTAGAACTTGCGGTATCCGCCCCCTTCTTCGCTCATCAGATACTGCGCCGCGGGAATCAGCTGCTGGTTGGGTGTCGCACCGGTGTAGAAGATATTGCGCGAGCATTCTTCGCCTTCATATTGCACGGGATAGAACAACAGGCCGTTGTTCTCCTCGAACACCGGGAGCACCGACTTGCGCGACACGGAGGTCCAGCAGCCGAAAACAACGGCGACCTTGTCCTGCAGCAACAGGCGCCCGGCCTGTTCCGCGAAGAGATCCCAGTCGGACGCAGGATCCACGACCACTGGCTCGATCTTCTTGCCGAGAACGCCGCCCTTGGCGTTGATTTCTTCGATGGCCATCAGCACGACGTCACGGAGCGATGTCTCGGAAATCGCCATCGTACCGCTCAGTGAATGCAGGATGCCGACCTTGACGGTCTCCGAGGCCTGCGGGCTCCCGGCAGTCGTCAGCCCCATGGCCAGCGCCGCCGCGGGAAACAATCCTTTGCTCAACCAATTAAAACGCGTCATACCAACTCCTTGTTCGTGGGGTGTTCCTCGTGAAGCTGGGTGTTGAGCAATAAGGGTGCCACGTCATGCCAACACCGCGGCTCGCGTGCGTTGGCTCGCTTTCTGCATACGTTCGCCGCATGCAAGCACCTCTTTCCGCGGCCCCGCAGCCGTTTGGCGTCGATGCGCGCACGACATCACTGCGCAAGGACGCATGCGCAAATCCGCGCACGGGAAAAGAATTGTCGGAGATTGTTGCGGAGTTGCCACATTTGACGAACGTTGGCGGGCGATTGTCCGAAAGTGCGCTCACCGTGCGATCGATCAACGGACGCACCAGACTTACGCGGGCTCTGGCCGTACCGCCCGTTCAGCTGGTGCATCCCCGTATCGACAGCCGCTCGGCCCTGGTTTTTTCCAGCGCACTCGGCGGCGGGATGCTCGAAGGAGACGATTACCGACTCGACCTGCGCTGCGAAGCCGATGCCACCTTGATCTTCGCGCCGCAAGCCAACACCAGAATCTTCCCCTGCCCGCGGGGCATCGCCACCCGCAACGAAATTCGTGGCACGGTTTCTGCGAACGCACTCGTCGTGTGCGGCGGCGACCCGGTCGTCCTGCACGCAGGCAGCCGTTTCGTGCAGGAGCAGAACTGGCGCCTCCATGACGGAGCGCGTCTTGTCCTGTGCGACTGGATGGTCGTCGGGCGCCTGGAACGGGGAGAAGCATTCGCGTTCGACACCTTCGAGAGCACAACGCGCATCGAAGACGCGTGCGGTCGTCTGCTCCTCTCCGATCCCCTGCGGCTCGAGACTCGCGATGGCAGCGCCCGCAGCGGCATGGGAGGCTTTTCATCGCATCTCGCCCTGCACGTGGTCGGCCCAGGCTGGGAGGAAATCCTCATGGTGCTGGAGACGTGGCTGCGTTCCCGGGAAGGGAGCGCGGCCCCTGAGTGGATGCAGGATGTCCGCCTTGCGGGAATCGGCATCCGTGAAGGCAGGGGGTTCTCGTTGCGTGCGCTCGGGCGTGATCGTACCGCACTGAATCCCCTGGTCGACAGACTCTTCGCCGCCCTCGCCCATCCGCGCTGGTTGGGGTACGATTTCTGGGCGAGGAAGTATTAGGGAATGGACACTGTTCACCACGTAGCGCTGATTCCAAGGAGTCAAAATGCATCTCTCTCCCCGTGACATCGACAAGCTGATGCTGCATCAGGCCGGCTTCGTCGCGCAGAAGCGCTACTGGCGCGGGCTCGCCCTCAATTATCCGGAAACGGTCGCATTACTGAGTGCGCAACTCCTGGAGTTCATCCGTGAAGGCAAGAGTGTTCCCGAACTGATGGATCTCGGAAAGCAGATCCTGGGCCTGCGCGACGTGATGCCGGGAATCTCCGCCATGGTCACCGAAGTGCAAGTGGAAGGCACTTTCCCCGACGGAACGAAACTCGTCACCGTGCATGACCCCATTTGTTCCGAGACGGGGGATCCAGTGTTGGCGCTGCATGGTTCGGGACTCGACCCGGCACGACGCCTCGCTCCCGAGCACGCCGGGAGCGAGACCGAAGGCCTTGCTCCCGGCGCGATCGAGGCCGCCGACACCCCGATCGTGCTCAACGCGGACAAGGAAACGATCGCGCTCGACGTGGTGAACATGGGAGATCGCCCGGTGCAGGTCGGATCACACTTTCCGTTCTTCGAAGCCAACGCGGGACTGCGCTTCGAGCGCGCCACGGCGCTGGGATTCCGCCTCGACATCCCGAGCGGCACGGCCGTGCGCTTCGAACCCGGAGAACGCAAGCACGTCAGGCTCGTGCGCATCGGCGGCGCCGGAAAGATCTACGGTGGCAGCGGGCTGATCTCGGGAGATACTACGGGCGACAATGCCCGCGACGCGGTGAAGCGCGCCGAAGCCCGTTCGTTTCAGGGTGCGTCAGAATCACGGGAGCCTTCCGCATGAGCATTGAAATCAGCCGCCGCGCCTATGGCGACATGTACGGCCCCACGACGGGAGACAGGGTCAGACTGGGTGACACCAACCTGTGGATCCGCGTCGAGGCCGACCACACCGTACCCGGAGAAGAATGCAAGTTCGGCGGAGGCAAGACCCTGCGTGACGGGATGGGCCAGCAAGCGGGAACCTCTCAAAAAAACGCGCTGGACACCTTGATCACCAATGCCCTCGTGGTCGACTGGACCGGCGTCTACAAGGCCGACATCGGCATCAAGGACAACCGCATCCATGCGATCGGCAAGGCAGGGAACCCGGACATCATGGACAAGGTCACTCCCGGCATGATCGTGGGACCAACCACGGAAGTCATCGCCGCGGAAGGGCAGATCGTGACTGCCGGTGGCATCGACGCGCACATCCATTTCATCTGCCCGCAGCAGGCGGACGAGGCCATCGCATCCGGGCTCACCACCATGCTCGGGGGAGGAACCGGCCCCGCCACGGGAACGAACGCCACCACCTGCACCCCGGGGGCGGCGCACATCGCGATGATGCTTCGCGCGACGGAGCACTACCCCCTGAACTTCGGCTTCCTCGGCAAAGGAAACTCCTCGAAGCCCGGGGGCTTGATCGAACAGGTGGAGGCCGGCGCGATCGGATTCAAGCTGCACGAAGACTGGGGAACCACGCCCGCGGCCATCGACTGCTGCCTCTCCGTTGCGGAGAACTACGATGTCCAGGTCGCGATCCACACCGACACCCTGAACGAATCGGGCTTCGTGGAAGACAGCATCGCCGCTTTCAAGGGACGTACCATTCACACGTTCCACACCGAGGGCGCGGGCGGCGGACACGCCCCCGACATCATTCGCGTGGTCGGGGAGCCCAACGTCTTGCCGTCCTCGACGAACCCGACGCGCCCCTATACGGTGAACACCCTCTCCGAGCACCTCGACATGCTGATGGTCTGCCATCACCTCGATCCAAACATCCCCGAAGACGTGGCGTTCGCAGAAAGCCGGATCCGAGGCGAGACGATCGCGGCGGAAGACATCCTGCACGACATCGGGGCCATCTCGATGATGGCTTCCGACTCGCAGGCCATGGGGCGCATCGGCGAAGTGATCTGCCGCACATGGCAGACCGCGCACAAGATGAAGGAGCAGCGCGGCCCGTTGCCCGAAGACGCCGGAACCGGAGCCGACAACTTCCGAGTGCGCCGCTACATCGCGAAGTACACCATCAACCCCGCGGTGTCGCACGGCATTTCGCACGAAGTCGGATCGCTGGAACCGGGAAAGTGGGCGGACATCGTGCTCTGGCGCCCCGAATTTTTCGGCATCAGGCCGGAGATGGTCATCAAGGGAGGGTTCATCGCGCGCGCGCAAATGGGCGACCCCAACGCCTCCATCCCCACGCCCCAGCCTTCGTACTCGCGTCCGATGTTCGCCGCCCTCGGCGCGGCCGTCGGTGACGGTTCGCTGGCATTCTGTTCCTCCGCAGGGCTTTCCGCCGTGCAAGGTTACGGGCTGCGCAAGCGGGCCGTCGCGGTGAAAGGATGCCGGAGCGTGACGAAGCGCGACATGCGGCTGAACGAGGCCATGCCGAAGGTCACCGTCGACCCGGAAACCTATGCAGTGCATGCAGACGGAGAACGGTTGACCTGTGCCCCCGCGAAAACGCTCCCGCTGGCGCAACGCTATCACCTGTTCTAGAGCGGACAATACCGACCATGCCCCTTCCACTTCCCGTTCTGTTCCAGATCTCCGACTCCGCGTTTCCGACGGGGGGGTTTGCGTACAGCAACGGCCTCGAGGCACTCGCGCGCGCGGGTAGATTCCCGACCATCGAGGCGCTCGAAGATTGCCTCGATGCCATGCTGCACCAGGCATCCGGGTTCGACCTTGCGTTTCTCGCGGCAGCGCATGAAGCCGAGACGAGCAATGATCCGGTCGCCTTCACCGATGCCTGCCTCGAATGGGATGCCTCGATCTGGAACGCGGGGATCAGGGCCGCGTCCCTGCGACAGGGCCGCGCGTTGATCGACGTGTTGTGTGCGACATTTCCGGGGACAGGCGTGGCCGGGCTGCGCCTGCATGCCCGGAGTGACCAGGAGCGGACGCATTACGTCACCGCGATGGGCAGCGGCCTTGCCGCACTGGGTGCGAGTCTGGCGCAGGCGTGCGGACTCTACCTCCACGGTCTGGCGCGCGACCAGGTCAATGCCGCCGTGCGCCTCGGGTTGACGGGTCCGAAAACGGCGCAGCAACTGCAGGCGCGCGCGCTCGAGCGCGCCATGGCGCGTCTGGGGGATGCCCCGGTGTTCCCCCGCCCTCGAGACGCAAGGCGTTCGGCACCCTTGATCGAAGCCGGACAAGGCGCGCACGTTTTCCTTTACAGCCGTCTCTTCCAGAACTGACGATTCCATCCAGCGAACAAGGCAGGATCATGAAACCACGCATTCTCAGACATCAATCGGGACACTGGCACATTCTCGCCAGTGGAGGTCCCGCCCACGACCACAATCACACCCATGAATCCCTGGAGTCCCCCGGCGAGTTCCGTCTGCGTGAATTGACGCGCGACGACCGCGACTATGTCGCACGCGCGTTCACCATCGGCATCGGCGGGCCCGTAGGCTCGGGAAAAACCGCATTGGTCAAGGCTTTGTGCGAGACCTTGCGTGATCAATACAGCATTGCAGTCGTGACGAATGACATTTTCACCCGTGAAGACGGTGAATTCCTGACCCGACACAAGGCGCTGCCGGCGGACCGCATCCTGGCGGTGGAAACCGGGGGGTGCCCCCATGCCGCCATCCGCGAGGACGTGTCTTCCAACCTCTACGCCTGCGAGGAGTTGATGCGGCGCTTCAACGGGGCCATCGACCTTCTCTTCGTCGAAAGCGGCGGTGACAATCTGGCTGCCCACTTCGGCCGCGAACTCGCCGACTATACCATTTACGTGATCGACGTCTCGGGAGGCGACAAGGTGCCCCGCAAAGGGGGGCCAGGCATCACGCAAAGCGACTTGTTGGTCATCAACAAGACCGATCTCGCACCGCATGTCGGCGCGGACCTTGATGTCATGCGGCGCGATGCCGCAAAAATGCGCGGTGAAGGGCCCTTTCTGTTGGCGCAGGTCAATGCCAACGACGGAATCGCCGAAATCGTCAGGCATCTGCTTGAGGCCTGGCGCAAGACGCCCGCCGGTGCACCCGAGCACGGTACCCAAAAACGTTCCTGAACATTTCCGGAAACCCACTCACACCAAATTCCACACGGAGTCCCCCATGAAACACCAAAACCGATTTCCCGCGCTTATTGCCGTGCTGGGGCTTGCCTTCCTCACGGCAACCCCCACGCTGGCCCATCACGAAGAAAAACAAACCGGAGTCCCCCCGGGTTCCTCGGACTCCCCTGTGCCGGACATCGAAACTCCGGCTGAATTCAAGCATGACTCCTTCAAGATGGGCACCGGAGGCTGAAATGTTCACCCTCGGGATTCGATTTCTGCGACTTTCGGGCAGTTGTGCCCGTGCGGAAGTGACAATGTTGATGAACTACCTGAAAGTGTCGGTGAATGTCAACCCTGATGCCGTAAATGTCAATTTTCGTCCCTCAGAGCAAGCCTCCACCCCTTTTTTCCATGAAAATTGCTGATGTTCCGTCAAGAAAATCGGTGGCATGGGGATTGATACCCATCGAGGACAACCACCTGCCAGGGTTCGGCAGGTTACACAAGGAGTCAGGATGCGCAAGTCACTAGTTAAAGGTCTCATGGCGGGTGTGCTCGGAATGGGCATTGCCGTCGCGGAAGATGCTCCCACGGTCAGCTTCAGCGGTTATGTCGATGCGGATTTCGCATCGGAGATCAAGAGGTCGGCGATTCACACCACCGGTCTTGAAATCGACCTCACCACGACGGTCACTTTCAATCCCAGGCTGAATGCCGTGATCTACACCACCATGACCGACGGTGTCGTTCCCGCACAGGGCGACGGCGTGTGGTGGCCCGTGGTCGCTTTCGACGGCGTCACGTTGAACTGGGAATACACCGACGGCCTCACCATCATGGTCGGTGACCTCATCGCCGGCACCGGCTACTTCGATTACTACCTCCACAAGCGGGCTGCCATGGTCGTGGGCGAACATGCCGTGCGCGGCGTCGGTTTCGAGACCGGCGGCTTGCTGGTTCACACCGGCATGTCCGGGCCTAACAGCTGGGGCACCTTCGCTTCGTACGAGCTTGCGCTCGGAGAAGGCCTCACGCTCACTCCCTCGGCCCTCTTGAACATGGGCGACGGCGAGGTCGCCATCAACGGCGGCATCTCGTTCCTCGGCGAATTCGGCGACTTCGCGCTCAAGGCCGACTTCGGCGTGAACCATTGGGACGACTTCGATCTGGGATACTCGTTCCTGATCGAGCCCTCATATTCCATGGGCAACTTCTCCCTGGCCGCCGCCTTGTTCTACAGCGAAAAGGGCGACAATCCCGCACCGAACATTCCGGCAACCACCCTGCCCATCGCGGGCATGAACGTGCCCTTCGACGACTTCTTCGTGTACGTCGAGCCCGGCATTTCCCTCAACGACACCTTCGCCTTCGGCCTGCCCCTCGAGTACCACATCGAGGATCGCAGCAACGACGACAGCCATTCCATCTGGGTCGTGCCCACGCTCTACATCTACCCCGGCGCCAACGTCGAATGGTGGGTCTGGGGCCAGGTCGTGGTTCCCACCACCTCTGCCGGCGGTGATCCCCAGTTCTTCGCCGGTTCCGAAATCATCTTCAGCTTCTGAGTTCACCTTCCCTCCCGGCCTCTGGTCGGGAGGGCGGGAAAGCTATCTTGCCCACAGTGTTTAACAGTCAAACGAGAGGAAACCCATGAAACTGGTCATCGCATACATCAAGCCCTTCAAACTGGATGAAGTCAAGGCGGCCATCCAGGAAATCGGTATCAGCGGCATGTCCGTGACCGAGGTCAAGGGTTTCGGCCGCCAAAAGGGCCACACCGAACTCTACCGCGGCAGCGAGTACCACACCGATTTCATCCCCAAGGTGAAGATCGAGGTCGTGGTTCCCGATGAACTGGTGGAGAAAACCGTGGCTGCCCTCTCCGAGAAAGCCCGTACGGGCAAGATCGGGGACGGCAAGGTTTTCGTGCTCGCCGTCGAAAGCGCCCTGCGGATCCGGACCGGTGAAACCGGAAACGAAGTCCTTTAATCCCGCGACATCCACTTACGGATCAGAAGGCCCCCCGTACTCCGGGTGGCCTTTTTGTTTCTCTCCAGGCAACTTTCGGTGCATGGCCGCGTTGGTACGCCCGTGTTTTAAATTTGGCCCCTCAATCCAACCGCAACCGCGAAGGGGCCCCCTTGAATCCAAGCAACCTGCTGTCCGCCGCCGAGGCACTGGAAAACTCGGCCGCCCGCTTCGCCGCCGCTCGCTTTACCATCGGTTTCGACGGCTTCGTCGATGAAATCCTGCATGCCGTCGCAACGCGCAAGAGCAAGGACTCCTTCACGCGCATCAACACCATCCCGGAATTCTCCGACCGTGTGCGCTCTGCCGCCGGCAAGTCGGCCAACATCGAGACCGTGCCGGTGCAGGTCAAGCCAGGAGGCAACGGCCCGCTGATGTCGATGGCGGTTTCGGGAATGGGCGGCAGGGTGACATGCATCGGTTTGCTCGGCCACCCGCATGTGCTGCCCGTCTTCGAGCCCCTGGCCGAAAGGGCGGAACTCGTTTCCGTGGGAAACCCCGGCCGTACCGACGCCATCGAATTCCACGACGGCAAGCTCATGCTCGGCAAGCTCAACACCATCTCCGAGATGTGCTGGCCAAGGCTCGTGGAAACACTGGGCGAGGCCCGCCTGCGCACCTTGCTGCTCGAGGCCGACATGGTGGCCTGCACCAACTGGACCATGCTCACGGAGATGGACGAGATCCTCGAACAAATCATCCGGCTTGTTCCGGAAAAGTCGGATGTGCGTTTTTTCTTCGACCTCGCCGATCCAGAAAAACGCGACCGTGAAGACATCGCACGCGTGCTCGACCAGATGCGCCGCCTCAACGGGAAAGCGCGCTGCATCCTGGGGCTGAACCTGCGCGAAGCGGAACAGGTCGGCGCCATCGCGGGCGCGAAGCACTCTCCGGAGGAGGCGCCCGAAAGCGTGGAGACGTCATCGGCGGAACTGGCGGAGGCGCTGGGCCTGCACGGCGTCGTGGTGCATGCCGTGCGCTGCGCGGGCGCCATGATTGACGGCGACAGCGCCGGGATTGAAGGCCCGTACTGCGCCAACCCGAAGCTTTCGACGGGTGCAGGGGATCACTTCAACGGGGGCTTCACCAGCGGCCTGATGAGCGGACTGGGCGTTCGCGACGCCCTGTATGCGGGAGTCGGGACCTCGGGATGGTACGTGCGCAATGCACGCAGCCCAAGGCGCGCCGACGTGATCGCCTTCCTCAGGGACTGGGCGGCGGGCGGCTTGACCGACTGACGCGCGGCCCTACAAACCCGCCCGCACCGCCGCCGCCGCCGCGCGCATGCGCCGCAGCACGGTGTCTTTCCCCAAGGCGACCATCAACTCGAAGAGTCCCGGTCCGAAGGGAATGCCGGAGAGCGCCAAACGCGTGGGGTGGATCAGTTCCCCCCCCTTCTTGCCGTGGCGCTCCGCGTACTCGCGATAGAGGGTCTCGATCGAAGCTTCGGTGAACTCCGGAAGCGCGTCGATCTCCGCTGCCAGGGACTCGAGCAACTCCGCGGCGCCGTCGCCGAAGTGCTTGCGGCTCGCTTTCTCGTCGTAGGTGTCGGGGTCCCGGAAGAAATAAAGCCCCGTGTCCACGAAGTCGGGGAGGCGCTTGGAGCGATCCTTCAACAAGCCGATGCAGTGCAGCAGATAGCTCTCGGAATAGTCGTCGACGGATACGCCCGCCTTGGCCCACAGCGGCTTCACAAGCGGGAGGAAGTACTCCGCGTCGCGACGCAGGAAATACTGCCCGTTGAGCCACTCGAGTTTCTTCTCGTCGAAGACTGCGCTCTTCGGGTGAACCCGCTCCAGTGAGAACTTTTCGATCAGGATGTCCTTCTCCATGAATTCCAGATCGTCGCCCGGACTCCAGCCCAGCAGGGAGAGGAAGTTGACCATGGCCTCGGGCAAGTAGCCGAGGTCGCGATAGTCGCCGACGGAGGCCGCGCCCTTGCGCTTGCTGAGCTTGCCGCCGCCTTCCGCCAGGATGACCGGCAGATGGCAAAATACCGGCGGCTCCCAGCCGAGCGCGCGATAAATCAGGACGTGGCGCGGCGTGCTGGGAATCCACTCGTCTCCGCGCAAGACGTGGGTAATACCCATAAGATGGTCGTCGACCACGTTGGCGAGATGGTAGGTCGGGAATCCGTCGCCCTTGAGCAGCACCATGTCGTCGAGCACGCGGTTCTGGTACGAGATCGGCCCGCGGATGAAATCGCGAAACGCCGTCTCGCCGTGGAACGGGGCCTTGAGGCGGACGGTATGACGCTCGCCGGAAGCAACGCGCTCCGCCGCCACCTCGGGAGGCAGATTGCGGCAGCGGCGGTCGTACCCCGCGGGCAGACTATTGCGCTTCTGTTGCTCGCGCAACTCCTCAAGGCGCTCCGAGGTGCAGAAACAAGGGTACGCGTGGCCGCCCTCGACCAATTGGCGAGCGTATTTCCGGTAATGGTCGAGCCGCTGCGACTGGAAATAGGGGCCGTGGGGGCCGCCCTTTTCAGGCCCCTCATCCCAGTCGAGCCCAAGCCATTTGAGATCCGCGATCAGTTCCTTGAGCGCCTCCGCGTCGTAGCGCGCCTGATCCGTATCCTCGACGCGCAGCAGGAAGTCGCCGCCCACACTTTTAGCCATGCGGCGCGCGAACAACCAGTTGAAAATGGCGGTGCGTGCGCCGCCGACGTGAAGGTATCCCGTGGGGCTGGGCGCGAAGCGCACGCGGACGCGTTGTTCTGTCATTGGATGCGGATTCCGGTTCGCGGTGTTAAAGTCGGGGAGCACCCCCGGGGATTCCGCGGAGAGGAAGGGATTTGAACCCTTGGTAGAAGTTTTAGTCTCCTACAACGGTTTAGCAAACCGCCGCCTTCGACCACTCGGCCACCTCTCCTGTGGACCCTGGAATCGGCGGGCGACGTACGTGACGACGCCTGCCAGGTCCCGGAATCACCGGCGGGATCCGCCCGTGAGGGTGGCAATAATAGTTAACGGGGAGGGTTTGGTGGGGGATTCTGCGGAGGCGAAGCGCTGCAGGGGGCCGGCATCTCGAGGCTGTCCGCGGTGGAACGACTTCCTAACTTATCGGCCTTCCCATGCGATTCCGAAAAATCCTCACTGTCCTTTCCGCCATCGTCGTGCTGTGCCTTCTGCTGGGAGCGCTGGCCGCGGGAAAGTTCTACCGCGATGCGGTGCGGAGGGTTCCCGACTCCATCTTCACGCGCGAAGGCATCGAGCAGATCCTGAGCCGCGAATCGGTGGTCTATTACGCCGACGGGGAAACCCGCGTGGGAACCTTCTTCGACGGCGCGCACCGCGATTATATGGTCTTCGATTCCATCCCGCCGGTGCTGGTGAACGCCCTGGTCGCCGCCGAGGACCGCAACTTCTGGAAGCACGGCGGCTGGGACTTCAAGGCCTTCGTGCGCGCCATGATCGACAACGTCAAGAGCGGGGGGCGCTGGCGCGGAGGCAGCACCCTGACGCAGCAGGCGGCCAAGAACATCTTCGGCCGCACCGGTCCCCTCCGCGGCAAGCTCGACGAGCTGGTCAACACCTACCGCCTTGAACGGCACTTCAGCAAGCGCGAGATCCTCGAGTTTTACCTCAACCAGTTCTTCGTCGTGGGGAACGGCCATGGCGTCACCATTGCCGCGCGCTATTTCTTCGACAAGCACCCACGCGACCTCACCCTGTGGGAAGCCGCCTTCATCGCGGGATCCGTGAAGGGACCCAACCAGTACAACCCGTTCATTCAGGGAACCCCCGAGCGACGCGAAGCGGCCCTGCGTCGGGCACAGGGACGCGTCGGCTACGTCCTCGGACAAATGCGCCGACACGGAATGATCACCGAGTACGAGTACCGCGAGGCCCTGGAGCAGGAGCCGACGTTCAGCCGTGGCACCTTCCGCTTCTCGCTGTCCACCAACATGGTCAAGGCCCAACGCTTCCTGAACTCGCCCGAAGTACAGGAAATCCTCGATCGCCACGGGGTGGGCGAATTCTCCGCAGCGGGACTGCAGATCTACACCACGCTCGACCCCGACATCCAGCGTGCCTCCGAATACGCCGTCTACACCAACCTTTGGAAGATCGACCTCATCCTGCGCGGCTATCAGCCACCCGCGGACACGACCATGCGCATCCTGTCGCACTTCCAGCCCGGCGAGTTCCACCCGGGCATCGTCCAGGATGTGGAGAAGGACGAGGAAGGCGCTCCCTTGCGCGTGCGCGTGCGCTTCGGGGCCATCGAGGGGATCATCCCCCGCAGTGCGCTGAACGAATTCTTCCGCCACTGGAACCGGCATCACAACGGAACCCATACCCTGCCGACCGCGCGCTCCATGGCCGCCTTCGCGGATGCCTACCTCCAGCCGGGAAGCCCCGTGTTCTGCGCCGTCCCCTATCGCACCCCGGAGGAACTGGAAAACGGCGCACGGCTCGACACGCTGCTCGAGCTCGCGCAGCGACCCCTTCTCCAGGGCGCGGCCCAGGTCGTGCACGAGGGACGCGTGCTGGCCAACGTCGGGGGGTTTGCCAACACGGGCTTCGACCGGGTCAACCAGGCCCGGCGCCAGTTCGGTTCCGCCATCAAACCCCTTGTCTATGCCGCCGCACTCGAACTCGGTTGGGAACCCCTCGATCCCATCCCGAACTTCAGGCAACCTTTCCGCCTGGGCAGCCTGATCTACTTCCCGCGCCCCAACCACGCTCCCGAGGACACCGTGAGCCTGGCATGGGCCGCGCGCCGTTCCGAAAACATCGCGAGCGTCTACCTGCTCTACCACCTCTTCGACAAGACGGACTTCGCGGGTTTTTGGGAAGCGGCGCGCCGCCTCGGCATGGCCCCGGAAAACTTTCCGACGCGCGTTGCCTTCGAACGCTTCGTGCAGGATTCCCTCGGCTTCGTGCTCGAGGGCGCCCGCCTGCGCGAGCTGCGCTACGAGAACGCCCTCAAGGACCTCGCCATCGACCTGACCTTCGATGGCCGCGATCGCGAAGCCCACAGTCTTCAAAACCTGCCCTACGGCATCGGCTTCGGACGGGAACGGGATCTCGCCGACCTTGATTCCCTCGATGCCGAAGACGTCATCCGCCTGCGCCTGCTGACGCGCAGCTACCTCGAGTACATCACCCTCGGTGCCGACTGGCTGCGCGGAAACGTCGCGGGCCCATGGCTGACCGCCCGCCATGCCCGCGACGGGCGCATCGGTCTCTTCGTCGTGCCCCCGGCCGATGCCGCCTGGAGGCCCGTCCCCCTCGAAGACGCTCGGGCCCTCCCCGAAAGCGAGCTTCTGCTGGGCGGCGAAGTCTCGCTGGAGACGCTGCGCCGACTGCAGGAGCGCCTGCGCCACCGGGTGCCCGGCGAGGAACGCTACACGCGCGAGAATCTTTACGCATCGCGTGAATTCCGGGTTCACGTCGCGCTTCGCCACATCGTCGCGTTCAGCCGCAGGCTCGACGTGCAGTCCTCCCCGCTACAGGGCGTGCTTTCCTTCCCGCTGGGCGTCAGCACCATCACGCTCGCCGAAGCGGTGAACGCCTACCAAACCTTCCAGGAAGGGGTCCGGTACCGCACCCGGCTCGGGCATTCCCAGCTCTTCATCGAACGCATCACCACCGCCGACGGCACGGTGATCTTCGAAGATTACGCCGAACCCGAGCGCGTCCTGTCGGAACGCACCAGCCGCGGCCTCGATGCCATCCTGGCGTCGGTGGTTCAAGGCGGCACCGGCCAGCGCATCGGACGCGAGCTCAGGGTACCGCTCGGCCCCGGAGGGCCGCGGGTTCCCGTGCCCGCCTACGGAAAGACCGGCACAACCAACGACTACCGCAATGCGGCCTTCCTGGGCTACATGGCCACCCCCCGCGGTCAGGGTCGCGGCTTCGACCCGGCTTCGGGCTTTACCATCGGAGTCTATACCGGCTTCGACGACAATC
>JBJHDK010000062.1:0-13437 GCA_050486505.1 Fibrobacteria bacterium
AACTGGGTCAGGGTGACCACGCGGTCGAGGGCGGCCATGCGTGCTAGGGCGAGCTCGGCGGCGAGGCGCGGGTGAGGCGCCGTGCGCAACCCGTCGACGAGATCGGCGACGATTTTCGCATAGCGCAGGATGTCGCCGTCTTGCAGGTCGCCGGCGATGTCGCGCAGCTCCCGGAAGCGCGACTCGCCGAGGCCGAGCAGGGCGGGGGTCACGCCATTCTGGCGGCAGAAGAGCAGGTCGCGCAGGTAGGCGCCGAATCCCGACAGGAACTCTCCGATTTCGACGCCTTCGGACGTCGCGTCGTCGAGGGTCCTGAAGGCGCCGCCGACATCGTGCCCGGCCACGTTGCGCAGCAGCTCGTCGAAGAGATGCTCCGCGGGGATTCCCAGGGCCTTGCGCGCGTCGTCGAGCGAGATCTCGGATCCGGCGAAGGCATAGACGCGGTCGAAGAGGCTCAGGGCATCGCGCATGCTGCCGTCGGCCTTGCGCGCGAGGGCTTCGAGCGCCGCGCGCTCGGCCTTGATGCCTTCCTGTTCGCAAATGAACTCGAGCCGCTCGCGGATGGCCGATTCCGTGATGCGCTTGAAGTCGAAGCGCTGCACGCGCGACAGGATGGTGTGGGGAACCTTGCCCGACTCGGTGGTGGCGAAGATGAACACCACGTGCGGCGGGGGCTCTTCCAGGGTCTTCAGCAGGGCGTTGAAGGCCGACTTGGAAAGCATGTGCACTTCGTCGATGATGTAGATCTTGTATTGCCCCTGCATGGGGGCGTACTTCACTTGCTCGCGCAGGTCGCGGATGTTGTCGACGCTGTTGTTCGAGGCCCCGTCGATCTCGAGCACGTCCATCGACGCGCCCTGATTCACGGCGATGCAGTTCTCGCAGGTTTCACAGGGAGTGGCGGTGGGGCCGTTTTTGCAGTTCAGGGCCTTGGCAAGAATGCGCGCGGAAGTGGTTTTGCCCACGCCGCGCGTTCCGGTGAAGAGAAATGCGTGCGAGACCCGGCCCGTGGCGATGGCGTTACGCAATGTCTGGGCGATATGCTCTTGGCCGACCATCTCCTCGAAGTTCTTCGGCCTCCACTTGCGGGCCATGACCAGGTAAGACATGGGAGAGAAAGGTAATAGGTGGGAGGTAGGGGGTTGATGATGGCGGATGCGGGGATGTGTAGGGGCAAATGATCATTTGCCCCTACACATCCCCGGAATCGTCCCCCGCGTCCGCCATCATCTCAAGCAGCTTCTGCGCGCCGATGACGTAGCGCTTGCGGCAGAACTCGCAGAACAGTTCCGCTTCTCCCGCGTCGAGATAAAGTGACTCGAGGCCGTCCCGTCCGAGAGAGGAGAGCGCACGGAGCACCCCCTCTTCGCTGCACGGACAGAAGGGCTCGATGTCGAATTCCTTGTGGATTTGCGGAGTGAAATCGGCGAAGGCGGCGTAGATCGCGTCGAGGTCGAGGCCAGCTGTTTCGCCTTCCGCGCTGCCGGAGCGGGCGTGCGCGGCGAAGTCGATCGAGTTGGCGAGTCCGGTAAGGGCGGACCAGTTCTCATCGGTCGCGCCAGGAAAGGCTTCGAGCAACACGCCGCCCGCGAAGGCGAGGCGGCCCGCACCGTCGTCGCAGCGCGCCGCGACGCGCAGCAGGGACGAGCCTTGCTCGCTTTGCTTGAGGTAGTGGGTCACGCTTTCGGAAAGGTCCGCAGCGACCATGTCGACGATGCCTTCCGAGAGGCGGCGGCCGTCGCGGTCGAGCTTGATCACGCGCAGGGTCTGGGGAAGCACCATGGGTTCGAAGCTGCCGGTGCGCAACACCTCTTCACGCGGGATCATGGCGCGCACGAGCCCGAAGGGCGTCGCATCGGCCGAGACGCGGCTGATGTCACCGGAGAGCTGGAAGCGGAGTTGCACGGTGCCGGGGCCCTTGAGCCCCGAGGCGAGCAGCAGGGCGGCGGACACGGCTTCGCCCAGGAGCTGGGCGGAATAGCCGCGCGCTTCGTGCAGGTCGGCGATGCGGTTGGCGGCCCGCGTGGCGTCCACGAGCACGAGACGGTACTTGGCGGCGTCGCCCGTGGCACGGATGATGCGGTCTTGCTTCAGGAAGCTCACGTGATGGCATCCAGTCCGATGGTTCCGCGCAGGGTTTCGGGATAACCCGGCTTGAGCACCTCCGCGAGCTTTTTTTCGGCTGCGGAAATCCGCTTCGCGATTCCGAGTTGCCGCGCAATCTTGCGGTTGTGAGGCTTCGCGGCGTAGTCTTGCAGATACGCGATGCGGGCGCGCCAGTGCGCGGTGTCACGCGCCTGCTGGCGCTCGAGACGCTCGCGGTACCAGTCCGAAGCCATCATGTTGTCCCGCGTGAAAAGCGCACGGAACTCGGGAGATGCGGCCGTCATGCCTTCGAACTCGCCGTGCACCATGATGTGCAGCAATGCCTTGAGTGGCGGGCAGGCCGCCTTGACGCTGCCGTCGGCGAGGTAGTGGGCGGCGGCTTTGCGCTGTCCTTCGACGATGTTCTCGACGCCTTCGGCGAAGTCACGGGGGTTCTGCTTTTCGGGCTCGAGCATGTCCTCGGGGAACACGGCGGCGGGATCGCCGAACACCCGTCCGAAGTATGCGTGGAGGAAGTTCGCGTTGATGCGCCACCCCAGCCGCGAGGCGGGCAGGGGCTTGCGGTTGAACGTGATGTCCTCGACGCGGGTAAGCATCCCTTGCTCGATGAGGCGCCCTGCGTCGCGTTCCTCGGGGGTCAAGCGCGCCCATACCTCGGGCATGAGCAGGCTGAGGTCGTGGTCGACCTGATATTTCCACCCGACGTGGCCGGCGGGGGTGCTGAACACCTGTAACCCTGTCAGGATGTACGACACCAGCGCGTTGTTGAGGTCGTGGATCGCCCACAGGGCATTGAAAGGTCCCTTGGTGAGCGCGCCCTCGGAACCTGCTCCGGTGGTGGAAGGGGACTTGCCGGTTAGGCTTGCCACGAAATCCATGAAGGCTTCGGGAAGCTCCTGGAAATGCAGCGGGTTGTACACGGCCAGTGGCTTGATGCCTGCTTTGCGGTCGGGCGGGTTGTTGCGGCGACCGATGAGGATTGCCTGCACGGGCCAGGAGGCCGCCTCCCCGGCCTTGAGCCCGCGGCGGAGGCGCATGCCCACGTCGGCGACATGGTATTCGAGCGGGTCGACGATGTCGGGCCTGTCTTGCAGGTAGCGAACGTTGGGCGTGGGCTTGCCGTCGACGATGCGGGCCGAGTTGGAAGCGATGAACCAACCTTTCTCGAGCGCCGCGGTGGAGCGGATCCGCTCTTGCATTGGGCTCGTGAAGCGTTCGAGAACGACGGTGTGGGACGCGAGGCGACGCGCCTCGGAGACAGGCAAGGGCTCGAAGTTGGAAATGAAGCGAGCGTCTCCCGCGAGGTCGGCCTCGGCTTGCTTGTCCTTGCCGGGGTGCACCGCGTCGTCGGGTCTTTGGAAGAGGCGCGACTCGCAGTTCTCCACGAACTTGAGGCTGTGTTCGGCACCGGGGAGGGTGACAGAGACGGTGATGTCGTCCTCGGTTTGAAGCTTGCGCGCCGGCACGTAGTCGGAACGCAGGCGAAACACCATCCAGTTGCCTTCCGGATCCGCGCCGGCCTTGAGGTAGCTGTTCATCAGGTGCTTGTGGTCGAACACCAGTTCGTTGCCGGGCTTTCCGTCGAGGCGGTCGACGGAAAAGTGCTCGCGGTAGTTCTTGCCCCATTCCGGCCGGTAGCTGCGCTTGACGAGCAGTGCGAGGTTGTGGACGTGGGGGGGGATGGAGCGCAGCCAGCGGTTGTAGGCTTCGGTGTATTCCGCCGAAGGGGTGAGCAGGCGCACCACCGAGCCGAGGGAACGCAGAGGCGAGAGGAAGGGGCGCGAGGGGGTGCGCTTCCCGATTTTCTCCCTGAAACGGTCCGAGTAGTCGCGTTCCACGATCTTGTCGACGAGGTCGAAGTCTTTTTTCAGGTCCTGCACGTAGACGTTGCGGTAGAGGATGCCGTCGGCGACGGACTTGGAGATCTCGCTTTTGCCCCCGCCCGAGACGGTGCAGGGCTTGTGGCACAGGGTTCCGGTCGCACGCGTTCCGATGAGCCGCCAGGTATTGGCGCCGGGGTGCTTCTCCATGCGGGCCTTGTAACCGCTGGGATAGATGTAGACGCGGTCTGGCGACAGCAGGATCGACACCTGCCTGCGTCCCTTGCGCCAGGTCACGGTTTGGTCGGGGAGGCTGATGTCGGCATTCTCGGGGATGTACACCACCTCGGGGAAGCGGCGATCCACCGCATACCCGTCGGGGTGAACGGCCACGGCTCCCTTGAGCAGGCGCATGGCCTTCTGGAAGGTATGGCCCTTCATTGCCACGAAGTCGGAGTTGCCCCGGATGAAGTCCCCGAGGTTGTAGCTGGGAAACACCAGCGCACCCCCCGAATGCTCCTCTTCGCTTAACCCCGTGAGGTTGGCCGCGAAGCCGATCTGGGTCTTGACTTCCTTTTTGCAGTAGCCGAAGTAGTTGTCGACGATGAGGGTGAGCACGACGCCTTCCGCGGTGCGGAAGGTGATCTTGAAGGCACCCCCGTCGTTGTAAAGCTCGTTCTCCTTCACCCAGCACATGCCGTCGCGCTTCTGGCGCTCCGTGGCCTTGGAGACGTGCGGCAGCCCGAGTTCTTTCTTGGTGAGCCGGTTCAGGTGCGGGGCGAGCAGGACCATGCCCGAAACCCCGCAGAAGTGCTCGACATCGATGCCCGGGTCGTTTTCGGGGAGATAGGCGTCGCCGGCGTTTCCGAAGATGGACTCGACGAAATCGAGATTGCTGACCAGGCTCGCGGGCGCGAAAAACCGGATCTCCATGTCGTGGTAGGGTGATCGTCCCGGCACTTCGGGGGATACGCGCGGGCGCAGGAGCAGCGATGCGAATGCGTGCACCCGATCCTTGGGGGGGAGCGTCGAGGTGAAGGGAAGGAGCGTGAGTTCCTTCGGCGGGCGCACCGCGTGCCAGAAAAGCCTGGCGAAGGTTTCGCGGGGCACGGCTTTTTTGTCGTCGGGGATGGGCAGGCCGCCTTCGGCGACGTGGAAGGTTCCCTGGGTGGTCCGCTTGTCGGAGGCGGGGTTGTGGAGCACGCCTTGCGCGATGCGATAGCTTTCGAGCAAGGGGGACTTGAACTCGTCCTTGTCGTGGGGGAGGGACAGCGTGCGCGCGAGGCCGTGGAAGTCCATGTGCAGGGTGCTGTCGGGGATCTTCACCCCGCCGGGGACCTTGACGTCGCCGAAGTGCCGGTCGATGAAGGCCTGCAGGCGCTGGTCGGTGGGGCAGAGGGGCGCGGGGTAGGCGCGGAACTTGGCGTGGATCTTGCGGATCAGGTCGCCCGTGTGGGCGGCGAGTTCGCCTTCCTCCGCGCCGACGCTCGATTTGAAGCCCGATGAGAGGAGTTTGAACTGGATGACCGGGAGCACTTCTTCCGGCGCGGGCAGGGTGGAACGGTTGTCTTCGAAGCCGAGGCGCGTTTTCAAGTCCATTTTGTGAGGTCTCCCGAGAGGGGAAACGTAGACAATTACGAATTGCGAATGGCGAAGGACGTGCCGGGCGCGGCAATCCGTCCTTCTCGCAACCTGTTCGTAATTTGTAACCCGTAATTCTAAATTCGCCCCGCATGTCGTCCCCCTTCTTTCACGTTCTCAAAACCCAGCAGTTCGACCGTGCGCTGCTTGACGAGTTATGCGAATTGACCACGGCCATTCGCCGTTTGGCGAAGAGTCGCGACGGTCTCCTTTTGTTGCGGAGCCTGCTGGCCGACAAGCGGGCGATGCTTTACTTCACCCAGCCATCGACCCGCACCTTCCTCAGCTTCAACAACGCCTGCCAGATCCTCGGCATCCAGACCAGTGAGATCCGCGACGCATCGACATCCTCGGAGATCAAGGGCGAAAGCCTGCTCGACAGCCTTCGCACCTTCAGTTCCTATGTCGACGTCATCATCATGCGCACGAAGGAAGAGGGGCTTGCGGAAAAGGCCGCGGCCCTGTTCGACCGCATCAACCGGCCCGTCCCCGTGCTGAATGCGGGCAGCGGCAAGGATCAGCACCCCACCCAGGCGTTGCTCGACATCTACACCCTCGAGCGCAGCTTCCGCCGCGACGGCGGGATCGACGGCAAGGTGATCGGCATGATGGGCGACCTCAAGCGCGGCCGCACGGTCCGCTCGCTGAGCTACCTGATGAAGAACTACCGGGACGTGAAGCTGACCTTCATCGCGCCCCCGGCCTTTCGCATGGAAGATGACATCAAGGAGCATCTGAGCGATCATGGCGTCGCCTATGCCGAGACGGACGACATGGAGGCCGCGCTGCCCTCCCTCGACGCCCTCTACATCACGCGCATCCAGGACGAGCACGATCTGGCGGGCGAATCGTCGCAGGTCGACACCAGCCGCTTCAAGCTCGGCACGGCGCACCTGCCGCGCATGAAGCCCGGTGCGGTAATCATGCATCCGCTTCCGCGCCGCGACGAGATCCACCCCGATGTCGACGACGACCCCCGCGCCAAGTATTGGCGGCAGGAGCGCAACGGCATGTGGATGCGGGTGGCCATCCTGGTCAAGATTTTCGGCGCCGACCGGCGCATTCTCGACACGGCGTTCTAGCTTCCCCGCCGCGCGGCGGGGCGCCCGCGGTTATCGCAAAACCAGCGACCACGCGACGATGTACGCGCCCAGCACGCCGAGCACTCCGAGCGCCTGCCAGCCCGGCGCTTCCACGCCCCGGTCGCCCAGCCAGCGCACGGTCGGGGCGAAGAGCACGCCGTAGGCGAACCCGATGAAATGCCCCTTGATGTCGACCTGCTCTCCGAGTCCCACCATCACGGCCAGAAAAAAAGCTCCCAACAGGGGTGTGTAGTTCCGCAGCCCCTTGAACGACGTCCCGGCCGGCGATCTCGGCTTGAAGAGGGTCTCCAGCCCCGCCAGCATCCCCAGCCCCGCGAACACCACGGTGGAAAATCCCAGCGAGAAGTAGTGCGGCGGCGAGATGGCGGCAACGGTCCAGTTCGTCATCATGGCCGCGAGGGTCAGCAGGACCATGAAGGTTCCGGGGCCGCAGCGCCGCCGGATGAGGTTGAAGATGAAAAACCCGGAGAGCATGTTGCCCAGGAAATGCTCGGCATCGGCATGCAGGGTCGTGGCGGTGAGCGTGCGCCACCATTCCCCGTCCATGATGCGCTCCGCGGAGGCTCCGCCCTGGCGCGTCATCCAGGATTCCCAGTACGAAGAGGCTTCGAGGAAGTAAATCGCCGTCGGAATCGAAAGGTGGATGAGGGGGGACACATGCAGGTCGAAGGGAACCTCGGGGGCCTCGCTGTCGGCGAACCCGCGGTTCTCCGCGGCGTGCCGCTTCAGGATTTCCCTGGCGCGTTCCGCATCCCCGGGGTCGACCGTCAACAGGAATTCCTGCCCGTCGAACTCGATCCAGTGGCGCACGCCTTGCGAGGCCAGCACCAGTGAATCGTCGAGCACCGCGCGCTTGCGCGGATCGTGGCCCACTGCCACCCGGTCCGGGGAAGATTCCGGTCCGTCCGGGTCTTCGGGGAGCATGCCGTAGAGGGGTGTCCGCATCAATCCGTATTCCGGGGGTGGTTTTCCGCCTGTTCCCGGTTGAACGCGATGCATTGCTCGAGCCTCGCCCCGGATCCACCGAAAATGTCGAGGGCGCTGCCGATGGTGAGGTCGATGCGGCCGTTGCTCTCGGCCTTCATGCGACGGAGGTCGTCGACGGAGACCGCGCCGCCCGCGTAGGTGACCGGGTGGCTCGTGAGGCGCCCGAGCAGGCGCACCAGCTCCCAGTCCGGGCCTTTCTGCAGGCCTTCGACATCGGCGGCGTGCACCAGGTATTCAGCGCACCAGGGATCCAGGAGTCCGAAGAGCTCGGGATCGAGCTTGACGGAGGTGACGGTTTGCCAACGGTTGGTGGCCACGAACCAGTCGTTGCCTGCGCGGCGACAGCTGAGGTCCACGACCAGCCTGTCGGCTCCCACGAGCCGGGAAAGCTCCTTCAGCCGCTCCAGGTCGAGGCTGTCGTGTGGGAATAGCCAGGATGTGACGATGACATGGCTGGCGCCGGCGTCGAGCCATTCCCTCGCGTTGCCGGGGTGGATGCCGCCGCCCACCTGCAGGCCGCCCGGCCACGCGGCAAGGGCGGCCTTGGCCGCCTTTTCGTTGCCGGGGCCGAGCAGGATGACGTGTCCGCCCTTGAGGTCATTTTCGCGGTAGAGTCCGGCGTAGTGGGCGGCGTCGCGGTCCGAAACGAAGTTCGTGCGGGGCGCGTCGCCGTCACGGAGGCTGCCGCCGACGATTTGCTTGACGCGGCCCTCGTGGAGGTCGATGCAGGGGCGGAACAGGGTCATGCGCTTGAAATGTAGGTGCTCGACACGGAGGATTCCCCGCAAGGTATCTTTACCCGCCCGACCGGGGCCGTCAATCCCCGCACCCGATCCGGAATACATCCGGTGCCGGGTTGCGAAAGCCCGAGAATTCAACACCCCATGACGCAATCGACTTCATCCGGCCCCCCGTGGCCGCTTCGCGCCCTACGTGCAGGCTTTGCGACCCTTTGGCGTCTTTACCAGCTCGTGCTGGGCCTGTTGCTGATCGCCGCCCTCGTGTTTTCCGTCGTCCTCTGGAAGTCGTTCCATGTCGGCGACATCCGTGCCTTGCGCGACAAGCCGCCCAGGACAACCGCGTTCATTGAGTCCGCGCGCGCGGAGAATCAGGAAAAGGCGGTTCGCTGGACCTGGATTCCGCTCGACTCCGTGCCACGCGAGTTGCGGCGGATGGTCCTGGTCGCGGAGGACGCCAAGTTTTACTCGCACGCGGGCTTCGACTGGGAATCGATCGAGTACGCCATCATCGCCAACCGCCAGTCGGGGCGCAACGCGCGCGGCGCAAGCACCATCACCCAGCAGACGGCGAAGAACCTCTTCCTCAGCGGAGAGAAGGCCATGCAGCGCAAGTTGCACGAGGCGGCGATCACCGTGCTGCTCGAGTATCATCTCGAGAAGGATCGGATCCTCGAGATCTACCTCAACATCGCGCAATTCGGCCCCGGCGTTTTCGGCGTGCGCGAGGGTGCACGGCATCACTTCGGCAAGGAGCCCGGCGCGCTGACGCGCGACGAAATGCTTTCGTTGGCGGCGCTTCTGCCCGCTCCGAACCGCTGGGATCCGAAGACTCCCTCGCGCGCCTACGTGAACCACAGGAATCGCGTGGCGCGCAATTACGGGTTATACGGGGGGATCCGTGCCGCCGCCGCCGGCGCGCGGGCCGACACTGCGTCGGGGGATTCCCCGGAGGCGCTCGACAGCCTGGGGGTATTGCTGTCGCAGGAGCGCTGGGGCGACTTGCGCACGGTCCCGGTGTGGGAGCTGCGCGGCAACGGAGCGAGCGACGATGCCGTGCCGGTCGATTCCGTCGGCGCGGAGGATGGGGGCTTCACCGGAGTTCCCGCCGCCGACGCCGCAGGGGCTTCGGATGGCACGGATGCAGCAAATAGTGCGGAAAACGGCGCGGATAACGAGAGCGGCAGGATTTCAGGACACCAGGAAGAGTGACCGGGGCCGCAATGCGGCCGAAGCCGGGGTGTTATCGGTTTTATGTCTTTTCCGTGAAACCGGAAACACCTTGTATCGAAATTCACGCGAAACGCGTTATGCGAAAGACATTTCGAGTCGGATTTCGGTTTTCGTGACATGACAGGGGCCGTAGATTCCCCGTATCCGGCGTGCCCGGAACCGGGAGGTGGCCATGCCCTCGATCCTTTTTCACACCGTCGCATTTTGCCTGACCTTCGTCCTTTCGGCGTGCATTTTCGATTCAGGTTCGAAAAAGAAAAAGTCCCCTGACGAAGGGGGGAACGGGAACGGAACCCCCGTCTCCCTCGAATGGACATGGCGTAGTCCCAGCCCTCACAACGGGAATGCATTTTCGCTGGCGCATGGCAACGGACAGTGGGTGATGGGAGTCATGGGGGGAAACGTGTTCACGTCAACAGACGGTCTCACCTGGACGGAGAGGATGATCGATACGGAGCACAACAGATTGTCGATCGTCTGGACGGGAACGCGGTTCGTGGGGGTCGGCGGTTTCGGAACCATTTTCACCTCGCCCAACGGAACGGCTTGGATCCAGGAGACCTCCGGAACGACCCAAAACCTCAGCGAAGTGATCCGGGCCGGGTCGTCCCTGATTGCCATTGGGCAGGTGGGGCGCGAGGTCTTTTCTTCTCCGGATGACGGAACGACATGGATTCCTTCGGGTGTGGTCGGAGGAAGCGGCGTTCTTTTGTCCGTGGGCTGGTCGGAGGATACGGAACTTTTCGTTGCGGTCGGAAGCAACGGACTGATGGCGACCTCTCCTGATGCCGTCACTTGGACATTACGGTCATCGGGAACGAACAATGACCTGCATTCCGTCGCATGGGGGGGCTCACAGTGGGTCGCCGTGGGCGGAATGGGAACGGGCGGAACGGCGGAGGGAACCGTCGTGACCTCGCCGGACGGTGAGACGTGGACGCTGCGAAGCTCCGGGACGACGCAGTCCTTGCGGCGCGTGCGATGGACGGGCGAGCGGTTCGTCGCGGTCGGATCGGGGGGGACCTTGCTGACGTCTCCCGACGGAGAAACATGGACGGCGCACGAGACGCAGACGACGACGGATCTTCGCGATGTGCGACGGGATGGCGAAGAAATCCTCGTGATCGGCGGGAATGTTGTCGTGTCCTCGGAGGATGGAGGCGAGACATGGGACACGAGGGCAGCGGAGCCGATCGGCGCCCAGCATGCCGTGACGTGGACGGGCACGCGCTTCGTTTCCGTCGGATTCAACGGATCGATCCGCGCTTCGCCCGACGGCCTTGAATGGTCAGGCGTGTCGTCCGCGACCTCGAATCACCTGAATGCGATCGTGTGGACCGGAGAACAACTGGTTGCCGTTGGCGATGGGGGAGTGATCCTGACCTCCCCGGACGGGGAAACCTGGGAGGGGAGGACTTCCGGGACCACGCGAAATCTGAGCGGGCTGGCGTTCGGGAATTCGCTTCATGTCGCCTCGGGGCAAGGGGGCGCCATTCTCACATCACCGGATGCGGTGACGTGGACGATCGTCGAAGAAGGTGTGGCCGAGGCGGCGGGCGGTCATTCCACGATCGTGTGGGCCGACACGCAGTTCGTGATCGCGGGCGCGGCGGGCATCTTGACCAGTCCTGACGGCGTGACCTGGACGACCCGCGCTTCCGGTGATCCGACCGTGTTCCTGGCGCTGGCTTGGCGAGCTTCCGCTTCCGCCGACAGCGTGCGCTTCGTTGTCGTCGGGACGAACGGGACGCTGCGGACCTCGGAGAATGGAATTGACTGGGAGACCCGGGATATCGGAGGAACTGAAGGGTTGCGCGGCGTTGCCTGGGTGGGCTCTTCCGCGGCGCTTGGTCCCGGACGTTTCGTCGCCATGGGCGTGTCCGGTTCGTTGCTGACCTCGCCCGACGGGGTGACATGGAAGTACGAAGGGCGCATGACATCTCCTTGGTTTACCTCGATTGCTTCGAACGGGCACAGAGCGGTAATGGTGGGGGGTGGAGCGATCTTGTCGTCGCCGTAAGGGGTGAGTGTTGTCGAAGTGTCCGGAGACGGCACACTGGTGATATTCGAGTGATGGGCCCGGAGGGTTCCCGGGAAGCGCCGGTGGCCCGGGCGGCCGCGGGATGGAGGCGCCCCTTACAAACTCGTTTTTGTCCACAAAAAATCCCCGTGAAGTTTTCACGGGGATTTTCTTTTGCGCATGTCCGGAGTCGACTACGACCCCAGGTACTCCTCCACCGCCGCGCGGAGTCGCTTGTACAGCCACTCCTGCTGCTTCAGGTCTTCCTCGAGCAAGGTCACGCGGAAGCCGAGCAGGTCGGAGCAGAACGACGAAATCGGCACCACGCAAATGCCGGTCGCGGCAAGCAGGTAGTACACGAATCGCTTGTCGAGCGGAATGCCGCCCACCATGGTCTCCACCAGCGCGGCGGCCTCCGCATTTTCCACCCTCAGTTTCTGCCCGGGCTTCAGGACGCCATCCTTGAACAGGATGGTGTTGTAAAACGCACCGTAGGTTTTGTTCACCAGCAGGCCGGGTACATCCTTCAACGTTTCGACCACCACGTCGCCGCGGCGGGCGATGTCGGAATTAAGGCGTTCACGATGCTTGGGGAATTCCGGATGGCTGAGGATCGCGGGGATGGCCATTTGCGGGAGGGTGGTCGAGCATACCTCGAGCATCTTCGCGTCCTCGATGGTCTTCACCAGCTTTGCGAACTCCGGGTCCTTGCGGGTGTTGTAGAACTCGAGCCAGCCGCAGCGTGAGCCCGGCCAGGGAAGTTCCTTGGAGATCCCCTTCATGGCGATGCCGGGCACGTCGCCGATCACCTCGGCGAGCTGCACGGCCTTGGCGCCATTGTAGGTGATGTGCGTGTAGATCTCGTCCGCAATCAGGAACAGGCCGTACTCTTTCGCCAGCGCGACGATTTCCCGCAGGATTTCCTCGGGATAGACCATCCCCGTGGGGTTGTCGGGATTGATGATCAGGATGCCCGTGATGCCGGGGTGATACTTCACCTTGTTCCGCAACTCCTCCATGTCGGGGTACCAGTTGTTCTCCGGATCGAGGCAATACGTGATGGGGTGTTGCCCCGCGTGTCCGCCTTCGGCGGAGCTGTGCGTCGAATATGCGGGGGAGGGGCCGATGATGCGCACGCCGGGATCGAGGTATTGGTACACCTTGCCGATGGCGTCGCCCACACCGTTGCAGAACAGGATGTCCTCGGGAGTGATCTGTACGCCGCCCAGGGAGTTCGTGCGCGCGGTGAGGAACTTGCGCGTCTCAAGCACGCCCTTGGTGGGGCAGTACCCGTAGCTGCGTGAATCCATCGCGAGATCGGCCACGATCTTCTTCATCCAGTCGGGAACGGGGGTTCCTTTCTGCACGGGGTCGCCGATGTTTTCCCAATGAATCTCCACGCCCTTCTCCTGGAAGAGCATGGCTTTTTTGACGATCTCACGGATTTCGTAGACCAGTTCCGTGGCGCCGGGATGAAGCAGTTTGCGTCGCATAAGGCGGGATATTTAGAAAATGGGCAGTGAACAGTGAATAATGGACAGTACGGCAGTACAACAATAGAGCGATAGAACAATGCAACAGTGCAGCAATAAGGCAGTGGGGGAGGTGGGGGGACTCCGGGGGTTGGCGCTTCGGAGGGGGTGCGGTTCCGGACGCGGGCGAACGCCCCGTCAGGGGCGTTGTAGGGGCAAATGATAAATTTCCCCGACGGGACGGGTGCAGGCTTTCAATTCCGCAGGTGGCGCCCGTGACACCCCCGCAGTGTTTTGGCGACAGGGGGGGCGCCCACA
>JBJHDK010000063.1:0-12589 GCA_050486505.1 Fibrobacteria bacterium
GTGAGGGACGCATGTACGCGCTCGTAGACGGCAACAACTTCTACGTCAGCTGCGAACGCCTCTTCCGCCCCGGGCTCGTAGGCCGTCCCGTCGTCGTCCTGTCCAACAACGACGGCTGTGCCGTCAGCCGCTCCGACGAAGCCAAGGCCCTCGGCATCAAAATGGCCGCCCCCATGTTCAAGCACCGCGACCTCGTCCGGCGCCACGGCATCGTCTGCCTCTCCTCCAACTACACCCTCTACGGCGACCTCTCCCGGCGTGTCATGTCCCTCTTCGACCAATGGACGCCCGACATCGAGGTCTACAGCATCGACGAAGCCTTCCTCCGCATCCTCCCCGCCGATCTCAACCGGCTCCCCCTGCTGGCTGCCGAGATCCGAACCACGATCAAGGCATGGACCGGAATCCCCGTCTCCGTCGGTATCGGTCCCACCAAAACCCTCGCCAAGGCCGCCAGCGCCATTGCCAAAGCCCGAAAATGCGGCGCCTACCACCTCAGCGACCCACAAGCTCTCCGGGAAGTCCCCATCGACAAGGTCTGGGGGGTGGGGCGCCGGTACAGCGAATGGCTCCAGAGCTGCGGTGTCCGGACCGCCTGGGACCTGCGGCAAAGCAATGAACTCTGGATCCGCCAGCGCATGAGCGTCGTCGGCCACCGCACCGTCCTCGAGCTACGTGGCATCCCCTGCATCGCCCTCGAAACCGTCCCCCCGCAAAAACGCAACATGGCCCATGCCCGCAGCTTCGGCCACCCGGTCGAGCGCGAAGACGAACTCCGAGAAGCCGTCCTCCACTACACCGAATGCCTCGGCGCCAAGCTCCGCGCCGCCGGGCTCGTGGCGCGGCACCTGGTCGTCTTCCTCGAAACCAACCCCTTCCGCCTTCAGGATCCTCAGTACCGTGCCTCGCAGCATGGTGCCTTCCCTGTACCCACTCACTACACCCCCGAACTCACCCGCATGGCCATGGGGCTCCTTGGGGCCCTCTACCGCACCGGTTACCGCTACAAGAAGGCTGGTGTGCTCGCTCTCGAACTCGTCCCCGAACACGAAGTTCAGTCCGAGCTCTTCGATACGGTCGACCGCGGGCGCGCCTCGCGACTCATGCGCGCCCTCGATGGCATCAACAGACGGCACGGGCGCGGCACACTCGGGTTCGCCGCAGCGAATCACAGTACCGACTGGCGTCCACGCTTCGAGCAACGCAGCGAACGCTACACAACCCGGTGGAATGAACTCCCGATCGTCAGGGCCTGAAAATTCGCAAAGGCATGTGAAGACGTGTGAAAGAACGGGACAACCCGGAACCACCAGGCCTGCGGGCTCCGGCACCCGGTCACAGGTCAGCGCTCACAGGTCAAGACGGGGCGCGTCCGGCAACTCCACCGGCCGCCCCTCGGGGAGATCAACCGGCAACAGCAGGTCGGGCGCCTCGTTGCGGGCCAGGTTCACCCGTGTTGAGATCGGATAGGACACCATCCGGTCGTCTTGCGTCGGCCGCAGCAACGTGGCGGCCTGTGCCGCAGAGACACGGGGATCCAGCCATGCCCCCACAGACTCCTCCGCCAGAATGGCCGGCATGCGGTGGTGCGGGAGAGCACGCAACAAGGCATTCGGCTCCACCGTCAGGATATTGAAGCTGAGGAACGGGGTGCCCGTGTCGTCTGTGGCTACGTCGTACACCCCCGCAAAGAAAAACGGCCGCCGCGCGTGCAGACCGAAGTACCGGGGAATCTTGGGCTGTTCCTTGTCGCGGAGCGCATCGTCAGGCCATTCCACGAACCCATCCGCGGGCACGAGGCAACGCTTCTGCTCCAGCAGTCCGTGCCAATAGCGGTTTGAGGGGTCCGTCACCGTATCCCAACGGCTGTTGAAATGGCTCTTGCGTGGCCCCTTCCATGCAAAACTCTTCCCACCATGCGCATCCGTCTTCCAGGTCACCTGCCCGGAAGCCCAGGCAGGGCAAATCCACCAGTGGGCAGTGTGAATCGTTGCGAAGCCCTCTTCGGCCAGGATGACAGGCTCGTGGCTGGTCGGAACGACGTTGAACCGACGACGTTCGGGTGCGCAAAGTGCGGCGCGAATGTCCGTATTGCGCAAGCCCTTGCGCAGCTCCTTCGGGACCGATGCCTCGATCACTTCCCAAAGCTCTGTCCCGTCATCGGTCAGGGTATAGCGTCCGCACATGGCGGGAAAGGTACCACCGGCCTCCGTGACGATCGGGAGCCAGTGGCAAAGTTCCCGGCCGGATCAGGGGAACGCGGCATGGATTCCTTGCCATGTGAAAAAGATTGCGCACTTCAGTGTGAATCGTGGTGAAAGAAGTTGCGCACTTCAGTGTGAACCGTGGTGATTCAGAAATGCGTCCGACCATCTTGCGTATTTCTGCGGAATTTCAAGGAAAGCCACAGACATCGATCGTGGTTGCGGGTCAAGGATCCAGCGAAGAAGCATGTCCCGACTCGGCCTCCCTTACAGAAGCAGCGTCAACGGAACCATCGGTCGAAGCATCTGTCCAGTCCTCTACATGGCTCCCGCAAATCCACATGCCGCAACATGGCTTCCACATCCAAGACATCCACGGCTATCCGAATACAGGAAACGGCGCCTGTAAGACAGCACCCTCTACAGCCCTAACATCCTCCCCCATCATTCGCGGTTTTGGTCCCACCCGGTATTCTCGGAGGTGTCGCACGCGCCCTCAAGTACCCCATGGACCTCGATGAGCCCACAGCACCTTCACGAAAAAGCACGCGTTGGCACGGGTGACATCACAGAAACGCGGACGCTTCCAGCGGGATGGAACAAAACCTAAGCCAGGGATAGCCAAATGCCCAAACGCAAGTACAAGCGCAAAAATAACCGAGAACCCTATCTCAGCATCCTCAAAGACCGCGACACTGCCGCCTGCCTGCTGTGCGGGAAGGTTCCGACACGTTCGCGGGATCTGACGATTGACCATCTGGACGGCAACACACGGAATAACCGACTCGACAATCTTCACCTTCTGTGCCGTTCATGCAATGCCGCCGAGGGTAACCGTGCCCGGTCCGGGACACGGCTGCTGACCACCGAAACCGCGCCCGCATTACGTGCCCGCATGCTCCAGAATACCCCGACCATTTCCCGGGTGCCCCCTGTGTGTGTGCGTGATCCCGGACCGATCCTGCCGATCATCGCGCAAGGCTCTTCATGCCGTCCGGGAGCATTCGGGAGTCCCGAGGATGCCAACCAGCTGATGGAACCGCTCTACCGGCTCTGGGTGTTCGAACAGGTCAAGGCTCATGGAAGCATCCGGAAAGAGGACGCCCTTTCCGGCGGAGCAGAATACCTGCAACTCGTCGTCGGACGTGGCAGCCCGTTCACGTTGGAACGCTACCTGCGGAAGCTCATCAGCTGCGTCGGGAGTTTCACGGAGTACCGGAGTGAGCTTGGTGGGCTGGAGTACGGCTTCCGTCCCGGCGTGGACGTCGAAGCTCTGGGTGACAGACTCCGCAGCGAAGCGAAGTTCATGGGCCCATCAAGATCATGCGATGAAAGTTTCCGGACAAGTCACACGCGCGTGCACACGCGAGGCGGCTATCCTCCGACCCCACACGCGCACCCGAACACATCCCGACAAGGGCACGCGCAAGGGCGAGACGGAAGTTTTGAGAACATGCCCGCGTGCGCGCGCGAGGGAGGAGTCGGGAAAAGTCCAATGTCTGTGAAAGACAAAACCACGAACACAGAAGGAGTCCTCCATGCGGAATGAACACCACGGAACCGGACCGCATACCCTCCACCGGCGTGGCACGTCCTCACCTAAAAGCCTCCATGAAATGGTGGAAGCGCGTAGAGCGGAGCGGCGCATGCAGCAAGCGGAAGTACCCCAAACGGCTCACCCCTCAACCCCGAGGCGCCCAATGCCCGTTCTGAATCCTTCAGAAACGGAGTTGGCTGACTGCTTTACCCCAAAGGAACTGGCCGCCAAGCTGAACATGTCCCTGAAATGGGTCGTCAAGATGACCCAGGCGCACCGCATGCCCGGTCAGATCAAGATCGGGCGCCTTTGGCGATACCGGCGGGCAGACGTGGAAAAACGCCTTCTCGCCGGGGACTTCCTTCTGGAGGAGTGACATGACAATGAACACCGATCACGTTACGTTTTCGCCAGCACCTGCCAGTGCGCCCATTGCAAACAGGAGTGAGCAATGGGTTTGAACATTCGAAAAACTGGAGCCAACACGTGGTTCCTGAACGTCCGCGTGCGCAAGGCCGGCAAGGAGCTTCGCAAGCGGGTCACGTTCAATGGCACCAAGGCACAGGCGGAAGAACGCTACATCGTCCTCAAGCAGGAGCTCCGGGAAGGAAGCCAGAGCTTTCGGCCGCTTTACCGGAAGCTGGTGACTTTTGGCGATGTGCTCACCCTCTACCGGGAGCGCCGCGAGGCATACGGAGAGGTCGACATGGCCCGGTATCGGGCACTGGAGCGGGACCTTGGCGGGGTGCCGCTGGCAGCCCTTCCAGACAGGCTGGAAGACTACCTGAGGCATCTCCGCACGTCTCCCTCACCCGCGACAGGCAAACCGCTGTCCAACGCCTCCCTGAACCGCTATCTGGCCTTGGCGCGGACCGCCTTCGGGGTTGCCGTCGACGTGGAGTTGCTGGATCGGAACCCGCTGACCAAGCGGCGCTTCCCGAAATTCCGCGAGGTGCCACGTGACCGCGTACTGACCGATGAAGAGCGCCGTCGATTACTGAACGCGATCGATCAACATGCACCGCACCTCAGCGCCATCGTGAACTTCGCGTTCCAGATCCCCTGCCGCAAATCCGAACTCGTCAACATGCGCAGGGAGGATCTGGACATGCTGAACGGTACGATCCGGGTCCGGAACGGCACGACGAAGAACGACAAGGCATGTGAGAAGCCGCTGCCACCGAACATGAGGGACTACTTCCGGAACCTTCCCCCGGACTGCCCTTGGATCTTCTACCGCAAAGAGGCGGGAGCCTACAGGCCACTGGGTTGCTTCAGCAAGTCATGGTACAAGTGCCTTCGAATCGCAGGCATCCGGAACTTCAGGTTTCATGACACGCGACACGTCGCAGCAACAGACATGCTGGACCGCGGAAGCCCTGAGCAGGCAGTGCTGACCGTCGGTGGGTGGAAAACGAACATGCTCGGGGTCTACTACAACCGCAACAGCAAAAAGGCGTTGAGCCTTATTAAGTTTGCGGATTCCGGTAGTGGACACAAAGTGGACACTCTCGGGGTGAATGCAGCATAAATTCGCTGTTTTTTGCGTTGATTCGGCGCTTTTTTGAGGCACACGACGGAATCATAATCCGCGTGTCCGGGGTTCAAATCCCTGGCCCGCTACCAAAATTTTTCCTGTTGGCTGTACCTTGGCGCGCTGAGCGGCTAGCGGACAGCGGATCGCGAAAACAGGAGATGCAACGAAGAGGCGACCCCAAGGGTCGCTTTTTTTGTGCCTTTCAGGGGCCCTGCCGGGAGTTGACCGGAAAATGACCCCACAATTCCGTGATCGACTGTACGTTTGGATGAGCCTCACCCGAAAGGAGATTGCATGCCAAGATTCACCCGTTCCACAGCTTGGGTTCCGGCGCTATTGTTGCTCGGCGTCATCGCTGCGCCGCGCGCCGCCCTCGTGGAGGTCAGCATCCAGGGATTCGCATTCTCCCCCGCGGCAGTGACCGTGCAGGTGGGCGACACCGTCCGCTGGACGAACAACGACGGCGCCACGCACGATGTCGTGCGCACCGAAGCTCCCGGCACATGGAATTCCGGAAACCTCGGCAACGGAGCGACCTACGAGCGCGTGTTCGATACGCCCGGTGTCTTCGCATACGTCTGTTCCCATCATGGCGGCATGACCGGCACTGTAACGGTCGAGGGCCCAAGCTCACTGCGCTACGGCGCACGCGCTCCGGACGCGAACCGCCTGCCGGGAAAGGGCGCGCCGCGTGATCTTCTGGGCCGCAGCCTCTCGCCGGAGAGGAACGCCGCGCCGGTCATCATCGTCCCCGTGCGCTGATCGGGGGGCCTGAACCTGCGGGCCGGGTAATACCTTTCCCGGCATGCTCACCTTCCTTCGCCGCGCGGCGATTCACGCGACCGCCGCGCTTATTCTGTTGTTGCCCTGCGCACCTTCAGCGAACCCCGCACATGAAGACGACCGGGACTGGTCCCCGCACACGTTCAGCACCTTGTTTTCACTGAACTTCGGCCTGCAGCACTCCAATTACGACTCCCGCACCAACCGCTTTCTCGCCGATCATTGGGGGCCGTCGTTCGAACTCGAAGCCGGTGCGGGCGACAGCAAGCTCACGTTCTATTTCTCGCCGTGGACAACCAATCCGGAGCGCGACATGCGCATCTGGAACGACACGCTGTACACGTTCGATGAGTTCAACCCCGTCAAGTGGGGCCTTTTGCTGGGCAGCCGTTTCTTCGTCACGGACCGCAGCGAGTGGGGCACCAACATCGGCATGGAATGGGCGACGTTCGGGGGGTTCTCGGAGAAGGAAGAACGTGAGGGGGTTCGTGTCCGCATGCCGACGATTCGCAGCGCGGTCTTCGGCATCGATCACCGTCGCGATCTGCTGAAGACCTCACAAGGGAGCAGCGTGGGCATGAAAATCGGCTACCGCTATTCCATGGCGGACTATCGCGTCTTCAACAAGGATCTCGGGACGGGAAATCACGCGTGGACGTTTCTGGTGACTCTCGGCAACAAGACCTTCCACCGTCCACCGCCGCCACCGGAACGCCCGACGGAATACTATTGAGGAGCTAGAGTATCCCGAACGCCATGGCGGCCAGCACGCCGAGGTCGAGGCGAATGCCGGTGATGGCGTGCGAACCCCTCACCTCTCCCCAGCCACCTTCCTTGCGGGTGTTGTAGGTCGGCTGGTTGGATTCAAGGCGCTGGTGGTAGAGCGAGACCCAGTTCGTCCCCAGCGAGACCTTGCCGCCGTAGTTCCACCCCTGGGTGTACCCCTCGGTGTGGGCCAAGGATGCCAGGCCCCATTGGAGGAAGTCCCATCCGCCTTGTCCCTCGACCATCAGCCACGGGAAAAACGAAGGCTGCCAACCCAGATGCAGGTTCAGGGGAAGCGTCATGGGCCCGAAGGTGTGGTCGGCGGAACTTTTGTTCTGACCAAGCTTCACCCATGTGAAGCTGATGCTCGATGAAGGCATCCAGTAAATGCCGCTCTCCGTCAGGAGCCTGGGGGTCATGACGATGTGCGCATCGATCCGGTTGTAGTAAGCCGTCTGCACGGAATCCCCCCGGACACGCCCCTCACCCGTGATCCAAGCCCAGCGCCACCAGCGAGAGGTCGGCATTTCGGGAGGGCGCGCGTAGGCGTAGCGGTACATCAACTCGCGCTCGCGGATCGCCTTGTTGCGGGCCTCGATTTCATTCGCCTTGGTGCCGTACACGCCGGTGATCAGCCCGATGATCACCCCCGGCTCCTCGACGACCCAGCCGCTGAGCCGATCGAACTCGTACACGTCGTTGACGGCGGGATGGTAGGTCGGGTTCTGGCCCGCATCCTTCTTGTACCTCACGTCGTTGTACGACTCCCACTGGTAGCCAACGGCGTAGGGTGACATTGCCGACACCGATTCCGGTGCAAACAGCGCCATGGTCGTCATCATCAATCCTGCCAGGGATACGCGTTTTCCGAACCCACTCATGACAAACTCCTAGTTGAGACCTTGACCAACAAGCTCCGGATTGAAGGATGCGAGTGACACGCGATAAAACCGAAGCCCGGAAAAAAATGCTTACGCGACGAAACAAGCTCACGCACGCGTAGATGTCATTTTGTCGCGAAGTCGCCCGCCGCGCGCGCGAGGTCCGCGGGCAACGGAGCCTTGAACGCTTGCCGAACGCCGTCCGCACCGGTCCACTCCAGCTCCGCGGCATGCAGGAACATGCGGTCGATACCCGCCTCGCGCATGCGGCGGCGCGCCTCCGAAGGCTTGTCGTAGCGCGTGTCGCCAACGATCGGATGCCCGATGTGCGCGAGGTGCGCACGGATCTGGTGCATGCGCCCCGTGTCGATCTTCACCTCGAGCAAGGCGAAATCACCGACCTGCCCGACGGTCACATAGCGCGTCAGCGACCGCTTCCCGGTGCCCGCCTCCGCCACGCGTGACTTCGCTCCCGCCGCGCTGTCAGAGCGCTCCAGCGGAACATCGACGACGCCGCGCGCCGGATGCGGATGCCCGGCCACCAGCGCGAGGTAGGTTTTGCGCACGCGTCCGTCGCGCAGGGCCGCGGTGAGATCGCGCAACGCCGGCCCCGTCCTCGCCACCAGCAGAAGGCCGGATGTCTCCTTGTCGAGGCGATGCACCAGCGACGGTTCGAACACTTCTCCGTCCCAACCCGCCCCCGGTGCCGCGGAGTGCGCGCGCACCCGCTCGATCAACGACGCGCCCGGAGGAATCCCCGTGCCCGGATGCGCGGCCATGCCCGCCGGCTTGTCGACCACCAGCAGAGCCTCGTCCTCGAAGAGAACCGGAGGCATGGGGTAGCTCCGTGCGGGCCGCACCTCCGTCGGGGCCTTCTTCGAAGCCTCGTCTTCCCCGGGCCGGAGCCCGAACACGCGCAGCACGTCGCCGGGCTGCAGCATGTATCCACGCTCGGCCGGCTGTTTGCCGACCCTGATTTCCTTCTTGCGAAACAAGGTCTGCAGCCTCCCCTCGGGCAGAGCGGGAAGACGCTTGCGCAAAAACCGCTCGGCCCGTTGGCCTGCGTCGTTGGGAGAGATGGGAAGTTCGAGGAGCATGGGAGAGTTTTGAATTAAGAATTAAGAATTAGGAATTGAACACAAAGCTTGGTGCGATACGCTGCACTTGCAAGACTGGAAGATAGGCCCCCGACACTTTTCTTTCTGTCTTCACTCATTCTTAATTCTTAATTCTCAATTCTTAATCCCTGTGTTACCGCAGCGAACCTCACTCCGTCGCCACCCGACGAGACGATTCCACCCGACCAGCCCGCGCCTTCTCCGAGCGGATACAACCCGGGCATGTTGACCGATTCCAGCGTTTCGGGATCACGCAGGATACGCACGGGGGAAGATGTGCGCGACTCCGGGCCGATCATCAATCCGCGCGCGATGAAGCCGGGGATCTTTCGGTCGAACTCAAGGAAGGAATTGCGCAAGGATGTCGCGACTTCCGTATCGAAGAGGTCGTGAAAATCGACCCAGCGCAGGGGCTTAAGAAAGGATGTCTTCCACATCGGTCCCTCGTCGATGCGCCCTTCGACAAAGGCGGCGATGGTCTGCGCGGGGAAGGTCCCGTCGCCGCCGGCAAGATCAAACGCGCGGCGTTCAAGGGTACGCTGGTAGTCCACGCCCGCGAGTACGCCGTCGCCGAGGCGCTCGGGATTCACGGTGGCGACCACAGCGGAGTTGGCGAAGACGGTGCCGCGATTGGAGTAGCTCATGCCATTGGTGAACAACGCGCCCTCCGCATCGGCGCAGGGAACCACGACGCCGCCGGGGCACATGCAGAACGAATACGCCGCGTTCCCGACCTCGTCCAGCCAGGTGAGGAAGTATTCCGCCGCTCCCGTGAGCCGCGCATCGACGCGGTCGCCCAACTGGCGCGCGTTGATCATCTCCTGCGGATGTTCCACGCGCACGCCGACCGCGAAGGCCTTCTTCTCCATGGCGATGCCGTGCGCGGCGAGCGTCCGGTAGAGCGGGTGGGCGGAGAGCCCGGGCGCCAGCACCACGGCATCGAAGCGCAGGGGCTCCCCCGCCACCGCGACGCCGACGCAGCGCCCCCCCTCCACCAAAAGGTCCGTGACTTCCGATTCGAACCGGAAGACGCAACCGGCCTCCTCGCAACGCACGCGGAAGCGGTCGATGATGAACTGGAGCTTGTCGGTGCCGATGTGGGGGTGGTGCAGGTACTCGATGGAAGAGTCCGCGCCGCAATCGACCAGTTCTCGGAGAAAGGCGCCGGTGTACGCGTTGCGCGTGCGCGAGGTCAGTTTGCCGTCGCTGAAGGTTCCCGCGCCGCCCAGGCCGAACATGATGTTTGACTTCGGGTCAAGCACGCCCTGCTTGATATGCCTGCGGATGTCGCGGAAGCGCTCCTGGACGCCCTTGCCCATCTCGAAAACCGTGACCTTGTAGCCTTTGCGGGCGAGACCCAATGCGGCAGCGAGGCCTGCCGGGCCGCTCCCGACCACCGCGACATTTTCTCCCGGCAATGCGTGGCGACCGGGATCCGGCGGCGCTGCGGCATCCGCTTGCACGGCGGAGACGCGGGGATGCTTAAGCGGGCGCGCGCTGGTGAACTCCACCGCATAGCGCCAGAGCGGCCGGTTGCGCGCCCGGGCATCGAGCGACTTGCGCACGATGCGCACGTCCGCCACGGCCTTGACCGGCAATCGCAGGAACTCCGCCACGGCCTTGGGAAGCGCGGCCGCCTCGTCCCCCGCGGCCTGCACCGGCAGGGGAATTTCACGGACGAGATAGCGGAGAGGGGAAGTCATAAGGAGGGGGTCAAGTTAGGTATTAGGTGTCAGGCATCAGAAACAACCGATTGGATCGTATCACCGTAGGGGCAAATAATTATTTGCCCCTACCGATGCCCTGAAATCAATGGTGATACGGAAACCCCCGCAGCAGGCAGAACCCCCGGTAGATCTGTTCCAGCGAAAAGGCGCGGGCCCATTCGTGTGTCATGGTCATCGCGCTGAGGCAAAGATGGACGGGGATTTTCTCCTTCAGCTCCTGCGCGACCCCGTGGGAGGACCCGATCACGAAGTCGAGGGTCGCCCCCTTGTGCATGGCCGCGTCGAGAAAGCGGGAGAACCCCTCCGTGTCGAGCGCCTTGCCCCGCTCGTCCCAAAGCACCGCGGTGCGAAACCCCGTCCCCTTGCCCGTCGGGTCGAGTAGGGCGGTGATCGCCTTCGCCTCCTCGGCAAGGCGCGACACCGGATCGGACGCGCGCCCGTCGCGCAACTCGACGACCTCGAGCGGTGCGAAGCGGGGAATGCGCCCCGCATAGTCTTCAGCGAGGCTGCGCAGCGCGGGATTCTTCATCTTGCCCACGCAAATAAGACGGATTTTCAAGACGATTCCTTCAAGAGTCCCGATTCCGGAACGATTCGCGAAACCAAGGCTGGAAATGTACCCCATCCCTTGTTAACTTTACGCGCCCGTTCTTGCCAATGTGCAGGAATTGCGGCGAGATCGCGTGTTTTTCGTTCCCATCGTCTAGTGGCCTAGGACACCGCCCTTTCACGGCGGTAACAGGGGTTCAAGTCCCCTTGGGAACGCCAACACTCTCCCCCTGTCAACGTATCAGCATCCGGGCGACCCCACAGGTCGCCCCTGTATTTTCCTCCGGGCGACCCACCAGGTCGCCCCTACAGTTTCCTGTAGTCATTTGCGACCTTTCGTGGCCATTCCGATGCTAACCTCTGAATTCGATTTCCACTTCCCCGAATCGCAAATCGCCTTGCGACCGCTGCCCCGCGGCGAGGCGCGCCTCATGGTCGTTTCCGCCTCCGGCGAACTGCCCCCGGACTTCCCCCTCGCGCCCGAAGCCTCTTCCGCACCGGAATCTGCCGGATGGACGTTCGGCCAAGCCAGGGACCTGCTCCGCATTCTCCGCCCCGGTGATGCACTGGCGCTGAATGACACCAAGGTTCTCCGAGCCCGGCTGCACGGACACCTCGATTCCGGAGGATCCGTCGGGGTGCTCTTGCTCAAGCCGCACACCGGATCGCCCGGATCCGACGGTTCGAGCTGGGAGTGCATGGCCAAACCCGGACGCAAACTGCAGCCGGGACGAAAGGTGGCGTTCGCGGGCGGCCTGACCGCCGAAGTGCTGGAAGTCCTGCCTGAGGGAGAGCGCGTCCTGCGTTTCAATTTGGGGGGCGCGTCTTTTTTCGATGCCCTGGAAGGGGCCGGAGACATTCCGCTCCCTCCCTACATCCGCCGCGAGGCCGACGCCGAGGATGCCGTGACCTACCAGACCGTCTTCGCGGAACACCCCGGCTCCGTGGCCGCGCCCACGGCCTCGCTCCACCTCTCCGAAGAGATGTTGCGCGAGATCGAGGCGAAAGGCGTGCGCATCGCGAAACTCACTTTGCACGTGGGCGCGGGGACCTTCCGCCCCGTCCAGACGGAACATGCCGAAGAACACCCCATGCACTCCGAGACCTTCAGCCTCTCACCGGAATCCGCGGGGATTCTGAATACCGTGAGAAAAAACGGTGGACGTGTTTTTGCGGTGGGCACCACCGTCGCGCGCGTGCTCGAAACCTGCGCGGACGATGCGGGCGTGCTCCATCCGCGCACCGGCGAAACAGACATCTTCATCCACCCCGGCTACCGCTGGAAGGCGGTGGACGCGCTGTTGACGAACTTTCATTGGCCGAAGTCGACCTTGTTCATGCTGGTGGCATCGCGCCTCGGAACGGAAAAAGCGAAGGCCGCCTACGCCGAGGCGATCCGGCGGGGATTCAGGCTCTTCAGTTACGGCGATGCGATGTTGATTGTGTGACGCGGTGCCGGGTGCGGTAGGGGCCAATGATCATTTGCGC
>JBJHDK010000064.1:0-12342 GCA_050486505.1 Fibrobacteria bacterium
ACCCCGTAAAAGAACATTTCCTGCGTGAGCCCGTGAAAGGCCACGACCACGCCCAGGGCCCCCAGGATCGCGATGAAGGAGGCGAATATCGTCAGCAAGGGAAGCATCACCAGCGACGCAAGAAGCCTCGGCGCCAGCAAATGCCGACGCGGATCGAGACCCAGCACCTTGTAGGCGTCAAGCTGTTCGGTGACCGCCATCGTGCCCAGCTCGGCCGCCATGGCCGCGCCCGCGCGGCCCGCCACCACGATGGCCGTCAGCACGGGACCAAGCTCGAGCATCACCGACTTGCCCACCGCGGCCCCGACATAACGCAACGGGATATACTCCGCAAAATTATAGGCCGCCTGCCAGGCCGCCACCGCTCCGGTAAACACCGAGATGAAAGCCACCAGCGGAAGCGAGGTGACGCCGATCCGGATCAGCTGTTCCCGCAGCGCGCGTCCGTCGCGCACGGCAACCGGGACACCGGCAAACACCGCCACGGAAAAACGCAGGAACACGACGGCACCTCCGAGCAGCCCCAGAAAAGCGGCCCCCAGCCCGACCACACGCGCATCCAGCGCAATCAACCAACGTGCCATGCCGTGCGCCCCGTCCTATCGGCCCAAGAGCTGTTCATAATACCATTCCACGCGTCGCCGCTGTTCGGGCGTCAGGGGTAAGGCCAACGCACGCTCGCGACGGGCCCGTAATTCCCGCGAAAACTGATCCGAAACTCCGGAAGCGGGGGGATCCTCCATGATCAGCCCCGTCGCGTGGGTTTCGGCGCGGCGCTCGCGCTGCCGGCCACGCTCTTCCAGCGCATTGGCCGCCTCGAGCAGGCGCGTGCGGAAGCGCTCCTGGCGGCGTTCGATCTCTCCCGGATCGAGCCGCCGCCTGCGCAGTTCCTCCTCGAGGGCCCGCGCTTCCTCGGCGAGCTGGCGCAGGCGCCGCGCCGCGCCGCCGGCATCGTCGGCAGCCTCGGCAAGATGCTCGAGCGCCTCCGCAATCGACTGCTGGCCGGCGGCGGCACCCGCTGCATCGGAAGGTCCCTCGCCGTCCCCTTCGGAGCCGTTGCCTTCGGAGAAGCCCCCCGTCCCGCCATCCCGTTCGCCGGAACCTTCCTGCGAGGGGTCGCCCGCGCCCGGCATGCCTCCCGGCATCGTCGACTGCGAGGGATCCCCGCGCCCCTGGCGCTCCTGCATGAACGAACGCAACAGCTCCTGCGTCGCGCGATTCACCGACATCTGGCGACCCGACAGGCCGCGCACGCGCCCGGCGATGCCCTCTTGCCCCGAGTCGCCCGTCTCTCCCCCGCCCAGATCCGAATCGCCGGCACCTTCCCCTTCCTCGGATCCGTTCCCGTCGTTCGCCTGGTTGAGCCACTTGAGCAACTCACGCGAGGCACCCTGCGCGTGGCGGTGCAAACCGTCGAGCGTCCCGGTGGGGACCCCCGCCGCGAGTTCGTCCGCGTGCGCACCCAGCCATGCTGCCTCCCGCCGCAGCATTTCGGATTCGAAGGTCGCGACATCCGCGAGCCCGAGCATCCGCTGCCGCAGCCAGCGGGCGGTGTTGACCGCCGAACGCTGCACGCCTTCCCTGCCGCCCCACTGCGATTCGACGAAGGAGCCGGAGATCCGCGCTTCGGCGAGCCAACGGGTAAACTCAAGGGTCTCCTCGAGCGTGGCCCGCACTTCCGCCATGTTGGCCGCCGCATCGAGTTGCATCAGCAGCTTCTCCATCTCCGCCGCGGCCTGTTCGAGCCGGCGCGCCGCGAGGTCTGCCCCCGCCTGCGAGGGCGCGCGATCCTGCGGCTGTTTGCGCAGGCCCTCCGCAGTTTCCTGCATGGCCTGCAGGGCGTCTTCCGCATGCTTGCGCTCCGGTGGGCGAAAGCGCGCGGTCGCTTCCAGATTCTCCATTTTCTCCAAAACCCGCTCGAGCTGCTGCTGCAGGGCTTCCTGGCGACCGGCCAACGCCTCCGCGTCCGCCCCGTGCGCCGCATCGAGCCCGGCCGCCAGTTCGCGCTGTGCGGCCTCCAACTCCCGAAGTTCCTCCGCCATTCCGGCCAGAGCGCGAACGTCGCGGAGGTTTTCGAGCATGCGCACCGCGCGTTCCAGGCTCTGTCGCAAGCCGTCGCCTTGCTCCAGCATTTCGCGCAGTGCGTCGCGCATTTCGCCCGCATCAGGAGCATGATCACCCGCCTCGCTCCGCAAACGCTCCTGCTCGCCCGCATCGAGAACCTCTGCAAGCAATTCCCGGATCCGGTCCATCTTTTCGACCACGTCCGATCCGAGGGTCCCGTCGTCCATCGCCTTGCGCAGTACCTCCTCCATCTGTTCCATCGCTTCGCGCACATCGCGCTCGAGCTGCGCCGCATGCTGCTCTGCACGCTCCTCGCGCCGACGGCGGTCCGCCTCGCCGCGCGCCTGCTCCGCCAGCCATTCCCCCAATTGGCGCTGTTCCTCCCGATGCCGCTCCAGCGACTCGCGCAGTTGTTCACGGCCGGCCTGCAAGCGCTCCGCCTCTCCGGGCATTCGAGGCGAAGGTTGCCGCGAAGACTCGTCTCCGGATCGCGCCACGGGGGCGGATACAGGCGGCGGAGCCTGCTCCAACATCTGTTGCAAGGCCTCCTGATCGCGCCTGAGATCATCCAGGGCCTTGGCCTTTTCATCGACCCCAGCATGCGTGATCCCGGGATCCGGCACTCGTTCCTGCATCGCCTCCGCCTCGCGGCGCGCATCCTCCAGTGCATCCCTGCGGCGCGCATCGGGAGCATGACTGATCTCGTCTCCGAGCTGGCGTGCCACTTCGCGCAAGTGCTGCCGCGGCTGATCACTGAGCACGCGGCGCACCTCCCATTCGTTCCACGCGCGGAAAGGATCCTCTCCCCGGCTCCCTTGATCAGGGGAACGCACCTCGCGCCTGATGCGCTCTTCGCGTTCCAAGGCGCTCGCCAAGCTGACCGCGGCATCACGCTTTCCGGCATCCACGGCAACCAGCACTTCCTCCGACGTGGGAAGCCGCAACCTTGCGAGCGCCGAGCGCGTCGCCTTCGGACCTGATATCACATCAGTATCCTCCACCTCCAGGAAAACCTCGACGACATCACCCGCCTCCGCCCGGGTGGCGGACGCGTCCCAGATCCCCGCACCGTGCCCGTCGCGCCGGTCGAGCCAGTCGGTGAGGTCGACCGAACCCGCGCGGAGAAGCGAGCCGCCGTCACGCACGGTGTAATGCAGGCGCACGACGGAAACGCCAAAGTCGTCGATGGCGCGAAACCGTATCGGAACGCGCAGTGATCGTGCGAGTTCGCCATCGCCCGCAGGCTCCAGCAAGGTGATTTCGGGGGGCATGTCAGGGGTCTGTTCGACCCTCCAGGGACCCTCCGTGGCCGATGCGCCGCCGGACGCGGTGTCGGCATGGAGCGTCAGGCGCAATGTGAACGGATCCTCAACGACCCGTGAAAATGCAAAATCCCGCCCCGCGCCCAACGAAAGACGCGTTGCGCTTCCGGCAACGTCCCGGAACGACACGACCAACGAATCAAGCGACTCGCGGGGGCGGGCCCGCCACTCCAGCTTCGTGCCGGGCAATGCCGCCAGCGTCGAAGGCATCTCAGGCAGCGTATCGGATGCAAGGCGGGTGTACTCCGGTGGCATAACGATGACTTCGAGCGCTTGCAGACGCGGCGGTGGCACTGAGGCCACGCGCCATTCGGGCGACTCCGCCCGCCCGGAGGAAAACCTGACCACAAGGTCGCCGGTCACGGGCCCGAGACGATAGGTTGCCGTTGACCCGAATCCCGACGTTGGATGCCGCTGCATCGTGTAACGCCGCTCCGGCCCCTCCGCGGAACGCACGTGGACATGAACCGGCCGCGAATCCGGCACGTTTTCAATCCGCACCGCGAACTCCAGGCTGTCGCCAACGGCCACACGTGCAGGCAGGCCGATCGGAGCGAGCACGGGGGCGGGCTGTTCGCGAAGGACCTTGAGCGGCGCGGCCATCCGCATCCAGGTTGTCGCGGGAGAGCCGAAAAACATCGGCGTGAACAAAACAAGGCACGCCGCGATCCCGAGCCAAGCGAGCCGCGCGCGCATGCCCGCCTGTCCGGACGAGTCCCGCAAACGCGCTTCCCAACCCGCATCAAGACGCTCTAGGGCGGCAAGGGTCTGCGGCGAGTGATTCCGCAGGGAAAGAAGCGTGCGAAACACGTCCGGTGCGCCGGGGTTGGCCGCATCCATCTCCGCCGCGATCTTCCCGATCCGGAAATCGCCCCGCAACGCCCTGTGCCCGCACACGATGGCAGGCCACAGGTGCAACAAGAAGCTCGCGGCCATGATTTGCAGCCACACGGGCTCGTAGGGATCCGCGACCGAAAACATCGCAAGGACCACGAGCAGCGGAAGCTGCAACGCCAGGGATTCCGCGAAAGCGCGCAGCAACCCCGAAAGGATCACGCGACGACGCCGTGCCGCAAGACGCCCGGAAAGCTTCCCGAGGACCGGATATTCCCGGGAAAACCCCTTCACCGCGCCCTCGCTCCCTGCAAGAACCAGGCATAAACGTTCACGCCCATGCGCAGCGCCTGTTCGCGCAACTCCGGCGGCAAGGAATGGATCGAAGGATCTTCCCATCCGTTGCCCAGATCGGTTTCGTGCGTGAATAGCACCACGATGCGCCCGTCGAGCTCGATCCCGTACGCCACCGGCGGCTTGCCGTCGTGCTCATGGATTTTCGGCAGCCCGCGGTGAAACGCATGGTGGCTGCGAAACACGGGGTGGGACGCAGGCAGCGGAGTCAAGGGTCTTTGGGGGAACAGCGCTTCCATCTCCGCGCGGAACGATTCGGCCAAGCCGTAATTGTCATCGGCGAAGAGCAATCCTCCCCGCGCCAGAAAGGCGCGCAGGGCACGGCGTTCCTCGGCACTGAAGGCCACCCTGCCGTGACCGGTCATGAACAGCACCGGTGTTTCGTAAAGTTCCGCCGAGAGCGGCTCGACCACGCGCTCGCCTGGGCAGACATCCATGCCGAGATCGGAACGAAGACGCTCGCCGAGGTTCGGCAACATCGTCGGCCCGGTGTACCAGTCTCCCCCGCCGCCGTACTTCAGCCGCGCGAGGGGAAAGCAGGAGGATGCGTGGGCGGAGCAAAGCGCGAAAACGAGAAGCACCGCACAGAACAAGCGTGAATTACGAATTACGAATTTCGAATTACGAGACGACTTCCAGAACGCGCCAGCAGCTTCTGCGCATTGCGGCTGCGCCGTCATTCGTAATTCGTAATTCGTAATTCTCACATCCCCTCCCACAGCGCCTGGTACGTCCAATAGTTCGCCATGACGCGCTTCACGTACTCCCGCGTCTCGGCATAGCCGATGTCCTCGACGGACTCTTCGAGCGGCCTGCCGTCCAACCGGGGACGCCAGCGGGCCAGCGCGGTGGGCCCGGCGTTGTAATGCGCGAGGGCGTAGTGATACTGCCCCTCGTCGCGGCGCAGCACGTCGCGAAGGTAAGCGACCCCGAGCCGGATGTTCACCGCGGGATCGAACAAAGAATCCACGTGGAAGGCTTGCATTCCTTCCTTGCGCGCCTGTTCCGCGCCGGTCGTGGGCATGAGCTGCATCAGGCCGCGCGCGCCCACCCGCGAGACAGCGAGGGGATCGAACCCGCTTTCCTGCTTGATGAGCGCCAGCACGAGCGCGGGCGGAATCCCCGCGCGGCGCGCCTCCGGTTCCGCAAGGGACGCATACGAGGGGGGGTAAAACAGGCGCAGGACGTGGACGGGAGCGTCCGCCCATACGGACAACGGGAGCCGGTCCATGAGCCTCAGGCCGAAACGATAGGCCTCGTAGTCGAACCCCGCCTCCCTGCAAAGAATGGCCGCGTCGAACATCAACAACGAATTGTTCGGATCCGTGCTCACCCGGTCACGCAAGGTGAGCATGGCCAAGGTGTCGAGGCCGATGGAAAGCAGGCGCGCGGGCGGCAGGTACCGACTTTCGCCGAAGCCCTCCGGCACGGCGCGCGCGCCGGGAACCCGATCCAGCAGCCATTGGCGCGATGCGTCCACGTCGCGCCGCGCGCGCACCATCCAAAACCTCCAGGAGAGACTGTCGGGAAAATCTCCGGCCGCCTGCCAGTCCCGGCGCGCGGCATGACCGTAGAACCCGAAGGGATAGTCGCGCACGAGGCCTTCCCAGGCCGAACGTGCGGCGTTCGAATCCCCCGACCGCATCAACAGCCTGCCTTCCCAATACCGCGCGCCGCCCACGAGGCGTCCCGGAGCGTCGGCTTCACGGAGTCCCCGAAACATTTCGAGGGCCTTCGCGGGTTCCCCCCATTTGTGGCGCACCAGTCCCAAGCGGAACGTGGCCTCCCAAGCGCGGACATGGCCGGGGAAATCCCGGATGATGCGCTCGTACAGGGCAAGCGCCTCGTCCATGCGCCCTTCGATCTCGGCATCAAAGGCGCGCATCCACAGCACCTCCGCCGTGCGGGCGTCGCGGGGATGCCGCTCCACCAGACGGGAATACCATTGCTGCGCGCGGGTGTGATCCCCGAGCCGCCGGTGCGCACGGGCGGTTTGCATCAGCGCCTCGGGCGCGTCTCCGTAGCGGGCGCGAAAGACGTCGTACTGGCGGATCGATTCGGTGAACGCGCCGCGGTTGTAGAGCCACAGCGCGATCCTGCCCTGCAAAAAGCGCGCGTCCTCGGTGCCGCGCGCCAGCGGTCGTGCCGCCTCCGCGCGCGCGACGGCCTCGGTCCAAAGCCCGAGCTTCTCCTCGAGATCGAGCATCAACCTCTGCTCTTCCCACGTCCCGGAACCGTGCGGATAATCCGGAGCCGTGCGACGATACAGGGAGTCGAGGCGCGCGTCGGCAAGGGCGGCAGACGTCACGCGCCGCAGAAACTCATTGCGTTCCTGGCGGCTCACCACGGAGGTGTCGAGCGCCAGCGCGCGATGGAGACCCTCGGCGCGCAGTGGGTTGTCGAGCGCGCCGGCGATCACCTCGCGCAGGAAGACGAGCGTCGCTTCATCCGAAGCCGTGGCGGGAAACGTCCGCAGCCTGAACCCGAGGAAGTGGTGCCGCCACACCGGACCGATCTCTCCCGTCAGCGCAGCGGCCGCGAGCGAGTCGGCGCGCACGGTGTCGCCCGCCGCGAGCCGGGCGCCCGCGAGGAACGAAAGCCGGTAGAGGGACGCGAGGGAGTCGCCCGGATCAAACGCCGCGACACGGCGGGCCGCGCGTTCGGGACGCCCCGCGTCGAGGTCGCGAACGGCGGCGCGCCACTCGTTTTCATAGGCACGGAGCTCCCGGGCAGAGGGCGGCATGGAACCGTCCCTGCGCGCCGCGCCCTGCGCGGCGATGGCCCACGCCAGGATCCCCCCGCAAACGAGAAGAATCGAACGGACCGGCATCCGGAAAAAGAGCGCGCGCATCCCGTCTAAAGTACCAACCCTGTCCCAACCCGGACGTATTTTCCCGCCCCCTCCGGCGCATTCAAAAGGCGCCCCGGCACCCGCAGCCGGGATTAACTTTGACGGGATGCCGACTCCTTCCTGCGCCGTCCTGTTCGACTGGGACGGCGTGCTCATCGACTCCTCCCGCCCGCACGAGCGCAGCTGGGAACTGCTCGCCGCCGAGGCGGGCCTGCCCCTGCCTTCCGACCACTTCACGCGCGGCTTCGGCCGCAAGAACGAGGTCATCATTCCCGAGATCCTCGGCTGGACGCGCGACCCGATGGAGATTCATCGTTTCTCCCTGCGCAAGGAAGAGTTGTACCGCGAGATCATCCGCGCCGAAGGCATCGAACCCCTGCCGGGCGTACGCCCGTTTCTCGAGCGCCTGAAAGAGGCGGGGGTTTCCTGCGCCATCGGTTCCTCGAGCCATCGTCTCAACATCGAACTTTGCCTCGAACTCTTCGGGTTCGGGGGGTACTTCGCCGGCATCGTCTCCTCGGAAGACGTGGCGCGCGGCAAACCCGACCCGGCGGTGTTTCTGGCCGCCGCGAAAAAAGTCGATGCCGAGCCCGCGCGCTGCGTGGTTTTCGAGGACGCCCCCGTGGGCATCGAAGCCGCCCTGCGCGCAGGCATGAAGGCGGTGGGCGTGGCCGGCAGCCACCCGCGCGCAGCGCTGGCGTCGGCCCACCGCATCGTCGCGCGCCTCGACGAGCTGACACCGAACGACCTCGAAAGGCTGGTCCGGGGCGACTGACCCGGAACAACGCACGATGGCACGCACGCGTCAGCGCGCCCGCATCGTCGCGGAAGTGACACGCAGGATGCTGGCGGCCCCGGAGAGGACCGGAGCGCCCGCATCACCGGACGTCGAAGCCTTGGTGCGCGCCCACGCCGACGAGATCCACTCGGACTTCAACCCCCTGCTGTACGAACTCACGGCGGCTTCCCTGCCCTGGCTTCTGCACCCCCTGCTGGCGCGCGCCACTCCGGGATCGTTGCTGCGCGGCATCTTCCTGCGCCGTGAACGCATGCGGCGCCTGATTCTGACCGGGGACGCGACCCTTCCACGCGAGCTGGCAAGACGCGGAACCCTCATCGTCGTCCCCATGCACGCGAGCCATCTCGATTCCGTGGCGGTGGGGCTCGCGCTGCGCCACCAAGGGCTCCCCCGTGTTCTCTACGGCGCGGGCCTCAATCTTTTCAGAAACCCCGTGCTCGCCTTCCTGCTTTCCAGCTTCGGCGCCTACAAGGTCGACCGTCGCAAGAAGGACGCCCTCTACAAGGAAGCGCTTAAGCAATACGTGACCTTCTCGCTCGAGAAGGGCAAGCACAACCTGTTCTTCCCCGGAGGCACGCGCAGCCGCGACGGCGCCGTGGAACAACGCCTCAAGCTCGGGCTGCTGGGCTGCGGCATCACCGCGTACGTTTCGGGACTGCGGAACAACCGCCCCCGACCCGACATCTTCGTGCTCCCGGTCGCGCTCTCGCACGCGATCGTCCCCGAGGCGGAGTTTCTCACGGCCGGCTCGCCGGATGAGGAACCTCCCCCGGGCCTTGCAAACAGGCTGCGCGAGGCCCTGCGCCTCGAGTCGCGCGTGCACATGCACCTGTGCGCGCCTCTCGACGTCTTCGGGAACGCAGTGGACGGTGAAAGCCTCTCGCGCGACGCGGCCGGGAATGCAACCGATCGCCGCGCGCTGGTGTCGCGAAACGGGGAACCGGTGGCCGACCGCGAACGCGACACAGCCGCGACCCGCGCGCTGGGCGACGCGGTGGCGCGCGCGTGGCTGCGCGAGGCCCCGATCCTGTGCACGCACGTCGCCGCATACGCGCTTTCCGAGGCCCTGCGGGAATCCGGTGTGCCAGGCGATGATGTCGCGGGGATGGCAAAACCGGTTCCGTTCGACACCGTGCTGGCGAAGTTGTCCGAGACCCTGCGTGCCCTGCGCGCGGCACGGCGAAACGGGACGTTGCGTCTCGAAGAATTCCTCGAAACCGCGGGACCCGAAGAGGCCTTTGGCGCCGCGCACATCCTCTTCGACGGAGCGCACGGCGGCAAGGTGGTCCACATCGAAGGCGGAAAGGCCTGCACACGGCACCCGAAACTTTTGAACTTCTATGCCGCGCGCGTCCGGCAGCGCGAAGACATCGACCTGCGCCCGGCTTCTGACGGCGCGGCGGAAAGGATCGCATGAGCCACCGCATCGGCATCATCGGAGGAGGCAGTTTCGGCAGCGCCCTCGCGGACATCCCCGCGCACCAAGGGATTCCCGTGCGCATGTGGTTCCGGTCCCGGGAGCGCGCGGACGCGTTCAATGCGACCCACGAGAACGCCAAGTATCTCCCGGGGATCAAGCTCAGCGAAAACATCACGGCCACGACCGGCCTTGAGGAAACCGTGCGCGACGCCACCGTTGTGCTCGTCTGCGTCCCGAGCCCCTGGTTTCGCGAAACGGCGCGCCGGCTCGCCCCTTCGCTGCGCCCCGACCAGATGCTGATCAGCACGACCAAGGGCCTCGAAAAGGGAACCTTCAAGCGCATGACGGAGATTCTCGCGGAGGAAACCCCCTGCCGCCGCATCGGGGCGCTCAGCGGGCCGAATCTTGCCAAGGAAATCGCCGCGCACGCCATCAGCGGCACGGTGATCGCCTCCGCCGACAGCGAGCTGGTCACGACCGTGCAGGAGCTTTTTTCGTGCTCCTACTTCCGCGTGTACGGGAACCCCGATGTGCGCGGCGTCGAGCTCGGGGGCGTGCTCAAGAACGTCTATGCCATCGCCACCGGCCTCGCCGACGCGCTCAAGCTCGGCGACAACACCCGCGGCATGCTGCTGACGCGCGCCATCGCCGAGATGGGACGCTTCGCCGAGAAGTCGGGCGCCAACCCGCTCACCTTCCTCGGGCTCGCCGGCATCGGGGACCTCATCACCACCTGCACCTCTCCGCTCAGCCGCAACTTCCGCGTCGGCCGCCTCATCGGACAAGGAAGGACGCTCGACGAGGCCCTGAAGGAGATCGGCGAGACCGCCGAGGGCGTGCACACCGTGCGCATCGTTTATGAAAAGCTGGAGGAGCTGGGCATCCGCATGCACATTCTCGAGGGGCTGCACGCCCTGCTCTTCGAGGGCAAGCCGCTCGACCAGGTGTTGCGCGACCTCATGAACGTGCCCCAGATGGACGATGTGGAGTTCGCCCGCCGGGCGACCGGAGACTCCCCGGGATGAGCGTGATGCGGCGCGTGGCGTTGCGCATCACGGGAAAGGTGCAGGGGGTGTTCTATCGCCGGGACGCCGCCCGCGAGGGACAGCGCCTCGGGTTGGCAGGCTTCGTCCGCAACGAACCCGACGGCTCCGTGCACGCCGAAGCGGAGGGAGATTCCGCCGCCGTGGGCGCTTTCATTCGCTGGTGCCGCCGCGGCCCGCCGAACGCGCGGGTGGAGGGGGTTTCCGTGGAGGAACTTCCCCCAGGCAAGCCGGAAGGCCCTCCGCGGTTCCATGCGAGGTATTGATCCCGCCATGATCCAGATCGTGTGACCGCTGTCACGCCTTGATGTTCGGTTTCCCGTTAGGTTTGACGAAAACCGGAAGTATCCTCTGGAGGCGGCGTGAAAATCCTGAATGATGTGTTTGGAAGAAGCGTCCGGCTTACAGGCGAACGTCTTGGACATATTCTCGAACACCCTGAAATGATCGAGATGGAGCCTGAAATCGCAAAAGTCCTGCAGGAACCGAAATCCGTAAGGCGCTCACTTTCGGACGAGTCGAGCCTTCTTTTCTACGGATGGTTCGGAAACACTCCGGTGGGCTCCAAATGGATGTGCATCGTGGTTAAATATGTGGGCATGGATGCCTTTATCGTCACTGCTTACCTGACGGACAAGATCAAGAACGGGGAGGACGTATGGCGAGGTTTGTAAAAGTCTGGTTTGATGCCGAGGCGGATTTTCTTGAGGTTCGATTTTCCGACGCACCCGGATTCATGAAAACGACCGGACACGATGCCGTCATGGAACGCGTGGATGACCAAGGAAACGTCATCGGATTCAGCATCATGGGGGTCCAACGATTTACGAAAGAAAACCCCCTGACCGCAGAGCTCGAAGCCGCCTGAAGATCAATCCCCGGGAGTCCTCCGCCCAAAAACCCGCCGAAGCATCAACGGCACGCTGAAAAACATGCTGCCGATGAGCGACAACAGGATGAACCCCTTCCAGCCGGGACACTTGATGCCGGATTTGGCGATCACCCAGGCGAAGAGCAGCATGAGGAAGAACGCCTCGGCCATGAACACCAGCGCGATCGGGTTGGCCATCGCCTCTTGGACGGTCTCCGGGGCGGTGAAGAAGTACCAGAGGAAGATGCCGTTGGGAACGAGCAGGCCGAACAGCGCGAGCACAAGCAGAACGCGGGAGGCAAGCGGCGTGAGAACGGGAAAACGCATGAACGACCTCAGGGGGCTGTGAGTTCAGTGCGACAGTCGTTCAGTGCAACAATAAAACCACACCTCTCCTGCCAGCGCTCCATTGCCCTATTGTTCCATTGCTCCATTGCTTTATTGTTCCACTGCCTCATCCCCCCCACTTCAGCCGCGCCCGGAGCTCCAGCGCCTTGGCCTCCGCGCTCGAGGCCGAGCCCCCCAGCACCGTGAAGTGACCCATCTTGCGACCGCGCGGCGCATGTCGCTTCCCGTAGAGATGCAGCGAGGCGTCCGGCTCGGCCAGTACTGCTTCGATTCCGTGGAGACGGTCTCCGGTTCCGTCGCCCACCAGATTCACCATGACCGCAGGGCGCAGCAGGCGCGTGGATCCGAGGGGCAACCCGCACAACGCCCGCACCTGCTGCTCGAACTGGGAACACAGGCAGGCGTCCAACGTCGCGTGCCCCGAATTGTGGGGCCG
>JBJHDK010000065.1:0-12338 GCA_050486505.1 Fibrobacteria bacterium
CCCTCCCCTCTCCATCTTCGCTTGCGCGATGGAGAGGGGAGGGGGTGCCCGAAGGGCGGGGGTGGGGTGAGGACTATCTCGATATCACCAGGGTGTTCTTCCGTGACACCCGGCGGCCTCCGTCGGGTGCGCCGTCCGTCTCGCTCCAGATCGCGGTGACCTCGTAGAAGTATACGCCGTTGGCCAGGCGCTGACCCCAGGCATCGCGACCATCCCAGCGGGTCTCGCCCGAGATCGCGTTGCGGAACTCCTGCACCATGTGCCCGCGCTGGTTGAAGATGCGCAGGTGGAAGCGCACGCGATCGACATTGGGCTCGGTCAGGTCGAACCCTTCGTCTGCCGGCAAGGTGGTCATGAAGTGGAAGGTCGTGCCGGCATCGCGCATCGGGTTGGGCACGTTGAAGGCGCGCACGAAACGGAAGCGATCGCCCTCGCTGACATCGAGGGTGACCTGACGCTGGCTGAGGTTCCCGAATCCGTCGCGGGAGGAGATGCGCAACACGTGGCTGCCGGGGGCGATTTCCTGGGGAGAGAACGTGGTCTGAAAGGTCTTCGCGTAAAGCTCGTCGAGAATCGGCTCGGGCTGAAAGGGGGCCACCGAACCGATCACCTCGATGGTGGTCCCTTGGTCGGGCCCCTCCCCGCCCAGCACCCCGCTGCCCGTATCGCTCACGGTGACCTGCACGCAGTAGGGCAACGAAATGCTCACACGGTCGGGGAAGTCGATGGCGCCGCTCTCCCTGACGTTGCAGCCCGCGATCGTGATGCGCGGGCCGCGCTTGTCGTCGTCCATACAGGTCTCGGACGCAGTGCCATCGATCGGAAGCCCCTCCACCAGCACGGCGCTTTCACGTGCGAATTCCGCGTCCCAGGCAAATGCCTGGATCTTGGCGGCGGTGTCGCCGAAGGGAACCTGCTTGGGCAGGAAATAATCCATGGAAAACACCGAGTCTTCGTAGGGCACGGTGCGCTCGAACAAAATCTGCCCGCGCTTTTGCACGGTGGTGGTGGCCATCGTATCGCGGTTCAGGGGGCGGACTCGATACGTGTATGATTTGGGAACATCCCCCGAAACAATGCGAATGTTGACGTGACCCCGGCCGCTGCCCGAATTCACCCGTCCCGTGATGGTGCCACAGTCGAGCGCACGCAAGGTATCGGGAATCGACTCGAGCTGCAAGCCGATACCGGGCCTGCGCAGGGTGATTGCAGGATCACCGAGCAGGGCATACTTCTTGTTGTTCGATAACGCCATGACATCATTATTCGGTGTCAGGTTCTTGGAAAGACGCAAATGTTGTCCTAGCGCTACGGGAACCGAATCGAGAGACGCCGCAAATGCTTGCGCCGCAAAAGTCACGGCGAGGGATTCATTCGGATCGGGAAAAGTCTCACGCGTTCCCGCAATCCCGACAATAGCGCCATGCTCGCGCTGGCGCACGAATTGTTCAGTCATCCCCTCGTCATTCAGCTTGTCGAAGCGACCGACCGTGCAGCTGAAAATGGTCATGCAAAAATTTCTGTGTCCGTTGCGCACCCGTGCCAGGCCGTCGTTCGTTTTCAGGAAAACCTCATCCGCAAGCTGGTTGTAGGCCCCATGCCCGAAGAAGTTGAAAAGCAATGTTCCCCGGTTAAGCTGGTTGATCAAGGCTTGGGTGGCCTCAGGCTTGAGGAAAGCCGCATTATGGGGGTAGTCGAACAAATACACCGACTCCATGCGCCGGCCGGAATCGTGTTCCAGAATGGTCGTGCCAACACGTTCTGCCTGTTGCGTGTGTCTTGTGATCGGGTCAACGCCACCTTCGGCACGCCTCTGCGTGGCATCATCCGCCGTCATCAGGACACGGCTGCGCCACTCTCCGGAGGATGCCGGGTGCTCGTAGACACGCACCTTCTCGAGATAGTCGCGCGCCTGCTCCCGGGTCTGTACGGGGATCCTTCCGACAGCCAAGGCCACGCTCCCGTTGTGCCAAATCTGCCCCGAATCAACCACTCCGAAAAAGTCATCGGTGCTCATGGGGTTACTGCCAAGATCCTGCCAGTTGAACGGCGGGATGTGGTTGGGCAGCGGGTTGATCGTCACACCGTTGCGGATGTTGCGGTAGTCGTAGTGCCCGTCGCCGAAAAGAACGACATATTTCAGGTTGCCCATACCGCCACCGGGGCCCCAATTGTTCAACGACCAGCGAAGAAAGTCGCGCAAGGCCACCGGCGACATGCGTCCGCCCGACCATTCGCGATACACGTCCTCGGCGCGCACCACCGCGGTCGCCAAGGGCATGATGCGACCGGCGTCGGCACGGTATTCCGCCAACTGCACCGCCTCCGGGAGCAACGCCTGCGGGGCGAGGATGAGGTACTCCGGATCAAGGCCGTCACCCGTGACCAGGTTCTGCACCACCGGCCCGCCTTGCGAAAACACGGCTTCCAGCGCAACCGCCGGGGAGGCAACGGGGATGGCCCCTCCCCCGTACATGTAATAGACGACATCGTCCGCCGGACCCACGCTGTCGGCGAACAGGACGCTGCCTCCGGAAGGCTGCAATTCCATCCATCTTGCACCGGCACCCGATTCAACACGCAACACCCGCAATGCCGCGGATGGATTGGAGATCTGATAGCCGACGCGCTGCCCCACCGCTGCGGGGAAGACGGCACGGTTCTGGCCGGTCCACGCCAGGCTGCGCTGATACCGGACAGAATAACCCTCGAAACGCGGGCTTCCACCCAACCAGACCACGCTATCGAACCCCAAGGCATCGTTCGTGCCATAACCGGAAGTCTTGAGATACCATGACCCCGCTGCACCGACCATGACAAAGGGTAGAGTATCTCCTGAAGACCATACCCTGAACTCATGGAAGTTTGTGGCTGCCAGCTGGTTGAACATGCCGACATAGGTGCTGTCCCCGCTTCTTCCTGCAAGGGTCGAAGTCGAGGATCGCGACAACTGGTTCCCAGGAAGAATGAGCGGACCGCTTTCATTGCGGCAAACGAAACGCCCAAACCAATACCACGCATATCCGGTTTCAGTGTCGAACAGCCCTGCTGGGTCGCAGGAACCTGTATTCAGGTCGCGCTCTGCGCGCAGGTATTGAGGAGCTCGCGTGACGGTCGCTGCCGGAGCAGTGAAAGCAGCCGTGTCGAAGCGCAGCCCTTGCGGGCCCGGGCTCCAGTCAAGGAAGTAATGGTTGTCGAACGACCAAGGGTCGTTTTTGAAAACCCAACGGATCGGGCCGGGAGCACCGGGAAGGGGGACCCAGATGCTAGTGCCGTGCCCGTAAAACAAGATGGTGTCGCCCGCGTCGAAGATCCCGTTGTTGTTGGCGTCCCTCACCTCGATGGGGATTTCGCGCAATACCGGGCCCGAGGGCGGTGCATTCAGGCGCACCGTCAGGGTGTCTTTCGGCCCGGTAAAGAGCCGCAGGCGTTCGACGGGAATGCCATCGAGACGGCTGCCCGCGACGCCGCGCGCGGTCGCGAATGTCAGTGCATGAATGCCGTCCGTCGAGAGATCATCGACCTCCCGGTTGCCGATGCGGATGCGCAGGAATTCTTCGGACAGGGTGTTGCTCGCGGCCGCGCTGCGTCGTAACACCGCGGGCCGGGGGTGCGCGGTCAAATGCGCCCCTCCCCGGGGGTTGAGGACGCCCTCGCGAGCCAGCCAAGGGCGCACCCCCGGCGCCGCTGATGCCGCCGGTTCCGGAAACTCGACCCGCACGCGGAAGCGCGCCAGCATGCGGGCGCTCCCCGAGCCTTCGATCCAGGTTCCCAGCGGAACGGTAATACTGCGCAATTCCAGGCCGCGCACGCGCTCCAACTCGTTGATCCCGGGTGTCAGCGTGCGCGCCGCGGCAAAAAGGGCCGGGTCCTTGTGCGGTTCGAACGTGCGGTTGGTGACCCAGCGAGGAACGCCCGCGAGCCCCCGCGGCAACGGTACTTCGACCCATTCGATCGGCTCGATGACGACTCGCGGCATGCGGGGACCCGTCGCGACGCGAAAGGTGTACGATGGCAGATCGGGCGCACCGGTCAATGCGAGATTGGGAAATCCTTCGGCGAGTACGCGCTGTCCGTCCGCGCCGTCAGCCGCGACGTAGCGCGGAACCGTCAACTCGATCACGAGACGCCCGGGAGCATCTTCGATGACAACAGGGAGCGAGGGAGCCGACGCGGCGGAAACCGGTGACGTTGCGAAGAACATCCCGCAGAGCACCGACAAGGCCAAGCGGACGCGGGAATGAGATCGTATCTGCACCGTGGGAAGGTACAAAGAGCCCCCCGTGCACTCCAGAGGGAAAGTCGTCTCCCCGCAGCCCGCGAACATGCGGAGCCCCCCGAGAAACGAAGCCATGAAAAAAGCCCCCGTCACCGGAGGCTTTTCGAAAGACTCTCGCCCCTAGGGGAGCTGGGGATGTCACCCTGCGCAAGGACGACCCCGCCTCGACAGGCTCGGCGACCTCGGTCCCTGAGCTTGTCGAAGGGACAAGTCGCCCCTACTCCTCCCCCTCGAGCTTCACGACGTCGCCGAGCTTCGCGGCCTGGGGCTTGTGGGCATCCAGATAGGCGCGCCACTCGGCGTCTTCCTTGTTCTTGAAGAAGTCGACCACGCTCAAGGTCATCTTGCGCGCAGCCACGTCGATCTCCGTCACCACCGCAGGCACTTCATCGCCGGCCTTGAAGGCTTCGGAGGGGTGCTTGATGGAGTCGGTGGTCAGCTTCGACATGGGAATGAAGCCCTCGACGCCGTTGGGCAGGTCCACCACGGCGCCGCGGTCGAGGAGGCGCGAAATGGTCGCCTTCACGTCCTTGCCGGCGGGGTATTCCGAAGCCACGGTATCCCAGGGATCTTCCTCGAGGTGCTTCATCGACAGCGAGATGCGGCGCTTCTCCTTGTCGATGGCCAGCACGATGCACTCCACCACGTCGCCCTTCTTCAGGATTTCGCTGGGGTGGTTGACCTTCTTGGTCCAGGACATGTCGGAGACGTGGATGAGGCCGTCGACCCCTTCCTTGATCTCGATGAACGCGCCGAAGGCGGCCAGGTTGCGGATCTCGCCCTTGACCTTGGCGCCGACCGGGAGTTCTTCCTCGATGCTGGCCCAGGGATCGGGCTGGATCTGCTTGAGGCCCAGGGAGATCTTCTCGTTCTCGGGATCGAGTTTGAGCACCACGGCCTCGATTTCCTGGCCGGCCTGCACAAGCTGCGAGGGGTGCTTAATGTGCTGGGTCCAGGACATCTCGGAGATGTGGACCAGACCCTCGACACCCTGCGCGATTTCGACGAAGACGCCGTAATCGGTGATCGACACGACCTTGCCCTTGATGCGGGTGCCCTCGGGATACTTGGCAGCCACATCCTCCCAAGGATGCTTGGTCAGTTGCTTCATGCCGAGCGAAATGCGCTCTTTCTTCTCGTTGAAGTCGAGGACGACGACTTTCACACGGTCGCCCAGCTTCACCACCTCGCTGGGGTGATTGACGCGGCCCCAGGTCATGTCGGTGATGTGGAGCAGACCGTCGACGCCGCCGAGATCAATGAAGGCACCGAAGTCGGTGATGTTCTTGACCACGCCCTCGCGGACCTGCGCCTTCTCGAGCGTGTCGATGATCTGCTCGCGCATCTTGAAGCGCTCCTGCTCGAGCACGACGCGGCGTGAGACAACGATGTTGCGGCGCAACTTGTTGACCTTGATGACCTTGAAGTCCATCTGCTGGCCGAGGAGGCTGTCGAGATCGGGAACCTGACGCAGGTCGATCTGCGAACCGGGGAGGAACGCCTCGATGCCGAACAGGTCGACGACGACGCCACCCTTGATGCGGCGGGCGATGGTGCCCTTGACGAGCTCTTCCTTCTCGAACGCCTCGCGGATACGCTCCCACACGCGCATGAAGTCGGCGCGCTGCTTGGAGAGGATGACCTGGCCCTCGTTGTTTTCGACCTGATCGAGGTACACCTCGATCTCGGTTCCGGGCGCGAGTTCGGTTTCATCACGGAACTCGGATTTGGGAATCACGCCTTCGGACTTGAACTTGATGTCGACGAAGACGTCGTTGTCGGTGACGCGGATGACCTGGCCCTTGACGATGCTGCCTTCCTTGTAGGCGCCCATGGTGGCGTCGTACTGGGCAAGCAGCGCCTGGCGGGCCTCGTCGGCGATGCCGGCGGCGGCATCGAACTCGCGGAGGTCTTCCTCGGAACCGTAAAGAAGCTTGGGATTTTCGGAAACGGGTGCAGTGGACATAGTGCTCCGGCCTGAACGGGTTATTCTCCCAAAACATTCGGGAGAGGCTGTTCGCGGCGGATGCAAGGCGGGGCGGACTAAGCGTCCAGATCCTGCCGAACAAGGCGGGAAATGATAGCAACTTGCTCTTCCAGCGTTAAGTCGCTGGTGTCGATTTCCACGGCGCCGTCGGCCTTGCGCAGGGGGCTGTGTTCCCGGGTGCTGTCCGTTTCGTCACGTTCCAGCAGATTTTGCAGGATTCCAGCCTCGGAGACCTCGATTCCTGCCTTTTTGAGCTCCAGGGCGCGCCGGTGAGCCCGGGTTTCGGGGTTGGCGGTCATGAAGAACTTCCAGCGGGCGTCGGGGAACACGACGGTGCCGATGTCGCGTCCTTCGAGCACGGTGGGGCGGCTGGCCCCGAGCTTGCGCTGCTGCTCCACCATGGCCTGCCGCACTTCGGGGGGCTGGCAGTAGATGGAGACCTTGGCGCTGACTTCGGGCGAACGGATTTCGGGAGGGGGGGGCGCTCCGTTGACGAGCAGGGTCCCGGCTTCGTCGAAGGTGAATTCGAGGGTTCTCGCGAGGCCACCAAGCTTCAGGGTTTCCTCCGGGGGGGTGCCTTCCTGCATGGCACGCCAGGTCAATGTGCGATACATGGCGCCGGTGTCGATGTGACAGAACCCGAGTTCCTTGGCGACGAGTTTGGCGGTACTCGACTTGCCCGCGCCGCTGATGCCGTCGATGGCGATGATGGGGAGCATCCCCGGAATGTTAGAACTTGGCAGTCGCTTTCGACTCGAAGAATCTGCGAGCAACTAGTCCGAATGGATCGGGAACAAGGCTCTGAGACTGTCCCCAAAACCGGGACTGAACGTCACACCTGAAATGGCGTCCCACAGCGGCGGTGGAAAGATGCCGGTGTAACGCACATAATGCGCGTCTATTCCGAAGCGAAGCGTCAACGTCGAGTCGGCCCCTTCGAACCTCAAAGTATCCGCGCCATTCAACAACATGCGGTAACCCGGCAACGAAATAACGTCCACCGTATCGTAAAGTTCCCGGCCTGGGAAAACCATGGGCCGCAAATAGGCCGGCCCATGGGTCTCGGAAAGATTCGGGCCCCAATACCCTGCGACAATGAGCTTTTGCCCTTCCAAGATGAGGAAGGACTGGTAAATGTATTGGGAGGTATCCCAAGTTTGTGAATAATGATTCGATTCGCCCGGCGAGCCGAAGTCTGGGACGCTGATGGACCAAGTCTCGGTACGGACGAGTAACCAGGTTCCTTCCGGAAGCGCGGGATTTTCTTCTGTCGTTTGCTTGAGAAAGCAACCCTGCAACAAAAAAATTCCGGAGAATAACAGGATTCCGGACACGATTTTTGCCGACCCAATCAATTGAACCATTCGCGACATGGCATAAAAATAGATCACATACCTGCCACTCCATTCGCGCATTCAATGCCCTGGTGACCGGATGCCGTGCCCGCCAAGTATATCCCAGGCTTGTCGAGGGGCGGGGATGACGGTGCCGGATGGAGATTCCCGGAAATTCTGAAGGATTACCGCGGCCCGGTGCCCATCATGACGCCACCCAAGGCCAACTATTTTTCCTATCCAACAGCCAATCCGGAGCCACCATGTCCAACTTCACCTACAGCGCCGTCATCCACAAGGAAGACAACCTGTACGTCGCCGAGTGCCCCGAAGTCGGCACCGCCAGCCAGGGCGAAACCATCGACGAAGCGATCCGCAACCTCAAGGAAGCCACCGAGCTCTACCTCGAAGAATTCCCCGAAAAGAAAAAGTCCTCCCCCCCGATACTGACGACATTCGAAGCCCAAGCATGACCCGCCTCCCCCGCATTTCGGGCGAGCAGGTCATCAAGATATTGGAGCGCATGGGATTCGAACAAAGCCGCCAGAAAGGAAGCCACATCACCCTGAAAAAGACGACTCCTGAAGGAGTCGTCGGTTGCGTTGTTCCCCTGCACAAGGAAGTTGCAGTGGGAACCCTTCGGAGCGTCTTGCGTCAGGCGCATCTGAGTCCGGACGAATTCATGTCGAACATGTAAGGCCGGCCCCACGGGGACCGCATTCCCCTAAACCGCGAACATCTCCTGCAAAACCCCCGACACCTTTTTGCCCGTCGCCGTCGACACGGCGCCCAGTCGCGACACGATTCGGCCCCTGTCGATCGTCCGCAACTGGTCCAGCACGATCTTACCGGCCTTTCCCTGAAACGTACAGCCCACCCGCGACGGATAATCCCGGCCCTTCGTGGTCAGCGGCGCGACGATCACGGTATTCAGATGCCTGTTCATTTCGTCAGGCGAAACGACCAGGCACGGACGCGTCTTCTTGATTTCGCTTCCAAGCACGGGATCAAGCGCTACCAGAAGCACATCGAAACGCCGGACTACCACTCCCATTCCTCCTGGTCGAACGTCGTGGGCACTTCGCCATCAAGTTGAATGTCCTTGCCTTTTTTGGAGTCTGCCGCGAAGGCGTCTTCCCACCCCTGCCGGGCTTTTCGGGGATGATGCAGAACCAAATCGGTTCCTTGGACCTCAAGCTCGACCGCGTCCGAGAAGCCGCACTGCTCGAAAACCGCCTTGGGGATGCGAATTCCCCGTGAATTGCCGATGCGAATGATGTCCACTTTCATAGTGGATACAATGTAATTACACGAAAAGACCTGGCAAGGATCGCAATAGCGGGAACCGCGTCCCCTACAAAAACACCTCCAACTGCGCGCGGGCGATGAGCGTGTGGAACACCACGCTCTCCCTGCCGGCCGGCACGGTGTGCGCGTCGTTCTCGAAGCCCACACCCGCATCGAACCACGGCGTCCGGAACCCTCCACGCATGCGCAGGTTCACCTTCACCAAGTTCCACGCCGTCTCATGTTCCCCGTCCCAGGCGCGCACCTGGGCACCGTACCCCGCGAACAACGCCGGGTCGAAATAAAACCCTGCCGCATTGGTCGACAGGGCGAACCCCGCTCCCGCGAACACACTGTACGCATCGAGGCTTCGCGTCTGATGAAACACCGACTCCCCTGTCCCCCACTTGCGCAACAGCGGCGTGTCGCTGCGCAGACGGTTGCGCGTCGCGCCCAGCATCCAGAACAGGTCGGCGCGACCGCCCTGTTGCTGCAGGCCGTTGGACAAGCTGCTCACGCGCGAATCCGGATCCATCGCGCGGTAGAACGTCAGCGCGGTTGCTCGCAACGTCATGTCGGGAAAATAGGCGCCGGGGGTTCCCGGTGTTTCAGGCTCCGCATAAAAGCCGCGCGTGTCGTGATGCATCAAATCAGCGCCCCACGTGCTGCCGTGATAGAAGGTCCGGAAGTCCCCCGACCTGCGGGGAGCAACGAGGCGGCTCGCCCCCCGGTCGAACCCTTGAAGGGGAACACTGAAAGACGCGCCGAAGTTGCCGTAACGCGCCTCGAATCCGGGTCGGGCGACCTGACGCGGCAGCAGTTGCACGCGCCCGAGCGAGGTCGTCGTCTCGAGGTCGATGACGGGATGCGATGCGCCCACATAGGTCGCCACGCGCACGTCGTGATCCCGCGCATGAAGCAACCCGGCCAACAGGGCCGACAAAACGATCACGTGTCGCGTCCACCGCATGGGGGGAAGGTACATGTGGAACGGGGAGCGGGGATGCCCGGGGAAGGGCTATTGCGATTTGTTACAGGGCGGACAGGGAGAGAATTAAGAATTACGAATGAAAGCGGAGCGCTTTGATGACGGAGATCCGGGAGGTCACTGGATTGGCCTCTGGACGCCTCACACAAGCATCGTCCTTGTGTTCAATTCTTAATTCCTAATTCTTAATTCTTAATTCCTAATTCCCAGCTCTCCCGTCAGTACTTGAACTCCCCCGCGTTGATGCCGAAACGCTGCAGGGCATAGCGCAGCTGCCGCAGCGAAACCCCCAGCATGCGGGCGGCATGGGTCTGGATCCCCCCCGCATTGTGCATCGCCTCGCGGATGTCCTTCTCGCGCAACGGCACCCGCTCATACGGCTGGCGTTCGCGGGAGCGTCCCTGCATCGGACCGAAACTCACCACCCCCCCCGGCGTCTCTACCTCATGCGCGGGCAATGAAGCCGGGGCCGCCGCGGGAAGGCCGGGCGCCGTCTCGCGCGGTGGCGCGACCAGGGTTTCCAGGATCGGGATGTCGCGCGGGGTCAATGTCCCCTCCCCCGCCAGCACCACCGTGCGCTCGATGGTGTTTTCCAGCTCACGCACGTTTCCGGGCCAGGAGTACCCCTCGAGGAACTCCATCACCTCGCGCGACATGGAGATGCGCTTGTTGTACTTGGCGGTAAACCTCTTCAGGAAGTAACTGCACAGGGGCAGAATATCCTCCCGACGGCTGCGCAGCGACGGCACCTGCACCGGGACCACCATGAGTCGGTAATACAGGTCTTCGCGGAACTCCTTGTTGCGGATCTGCTCCTCGAGGTTGGCGTTGGTCGCGCAGATCAACCGAACGTTCACCGTCAGCGTCTTCGAGGAGCCTACCCGCTCGAAGGTGCCGTCCTGGATCACCCGCAGCAGCTTGGCTTGGGTCTCGAGCGGCAACTCACCGATCTCGTCGAGGAAAAGCGTGCCGCCGTCGGCCGCCTCGAAGCGCCCGGTGCGTTGCGCGAAGGCTCCGGTGAACGCGCCCTTTTCGTGGCCGAAGAGCTCGCTTTCGATCAGGGTCGACGGCAGCGAAGCGCAATTCACGATCACGAACGGATCTTGCTTGCGCGGGCTCGAGACGTGGATCGCGCGCGCCAGCAGCGACTTGCCCGTCCCGCTCTCGCCGCGCAACAGCACCGTCGCCTCGGTGCCCGCCACGCGGCGTACCATCTCGAGTGTCTTCGCCATCGCGGAGGAGTCCGCGATCATGTTTTCGGGACTGAAGCGCTCCTGTAATTCGAGTTGCAGCTCCTTGTTCTCCTGCACGAGGCGACTGTTCTCCTCGCGGATCATCTCGGCGATGCGCAGCGTCTGCGACAACAACGAGGCCACGATCTTCATCACCGTGATGTCCTCGTCCACCATCGTGGTGGAGCGCGACGTGCGATGCGCCGTGATGACACCCACCGGACGTCCGTCAAGCAACACCGGCACGGCGATGAACCCGATGCGATACAGGTTGAACTCCTCGGGGCTGTTCTTTGGCGTGGGCACGCCCTGCATGTCGCCCGCATCGGGCAACGCCATCGGCATGCCGGAACTGTAGACCTTGCCGACAAAATCCTCGCCGACTTTGTACACGGATTCGCGGATCTCCTCGGGCGAAAACCCGATGCTCGCCTTGATGGTCAAATGCCTGCGATCCGGGGTCGGCATGAGCAAGGTGCCGCGCTCAAGATCAAGAATGTCGGAGATGAGGTAGAGACACTGTCTGGCCACCTCGGTGTAGTCAAGGGAGGAGCTGAAAAGCTTGCTGATTTCGGTCAGCGCGGCGAGGGTTCTCGCCTGATGGACCATAAAGTCTTTCATGACACCCCCGTTTTGTCAATCAATGTAATCCAAGAATTGACAAAACACCATTTTGTCAAAAGCTGTCGAGTATTCCGCACGTTTTTCGCCACTCACAACCAATTTGGAGCAAAAGCGGGGCCAACGGGGAGAGAGTAGGGACTGGGTAGGAGGTAGGAGGTAGCGGGTGACAGGTGGGAGCTTCGATGTCGTTTCGTTGTTCGGACGCGCGTTGGAGCCATCACCACAGCATCGCCCCAACGACTTCAGCTGACCCCTCTTACCTGATCCCTCTTGCCCGATCCCTCCTAGCCCCTACCCATACCTACTACCTTGTCCCACCATGAACATTCGCATTGAAACCACCGAAAAAGACGCAAAAACATCCCCTTTCACCGTCCTGTTTGCTGAAGGCAAGGAAATCCTGGGGGGCCTCCCCGCAGCCGACGCGGCGCTTTGGGGAGCTTCCGTGGCAGCCCTCCTCAAAGGCCAGGAATCGAAGGAGATCTCCGTCGAAACGGAACTGTTCCAGGACGGGGATCGCCGCCTTCTCGTGGCCCAGCTTCCGAAGAAAAAGGGCCTCGATCGCGGCGAGCGCCTGCGTCTCGCCGCGGGCGCCGCGCTCGACGCG
>JBJHDK010000066.1:0-11781 GCA_050486505.1 Fibrobacteria bacterium
CCCCGATACGCTGGAGATCACGGCGGCCACCAAGGATCCTCGCGGCGACATCATCATGGGGCTGCGCCACAAGACCCGCCCCATCTTCGGCGTGCAATTTCATCCGGAATCCATCCTCACCGACCACGGCAAGAAGATGCTGCGGAATTTTCTGGAGATCAAAGGAACGAAAGGAACGGCGCAATGACGGCAATGGATCCCGCCCTGCTGGGAAAATTGATGCGCGGCGAACACCTCGCCTTCGACGAAATGCGCACCGCCCTCGACGGCATCATGGAAGGCGCGTGGACGCCCGCGCAAATCGCGGGATTCCTCGTCGCCTTGCGCATCAAGGGCGAGACTCCCGAAGAGATCGCCGCTGCCGCCGACGCCATGCGCGACAAGGCCGTACGCGTGCCCGTGACCCGCGCCAACGTGATCGACACCTGCGGCACCGGCGGCGACCACAGCGGCACGTTCAATATTTCCACCGCCGCCGCCATCGTGGCCGCGGGAGCCGGAGCCGCTGTGGCGAAGCACGGCAACCGTGCCATCAGCTCGCGCTGCGGCAGCGCCAACGTGCTGCAGGAACTGGGCGTCAACATCGAACTCTCCCCGGAGCGCGTGGGCGCCTGCGTGGATGCAACGGGCGTGGGCTTTCTCTTCGCCCCCAACCTGCACCCCGCCATGAAGCACGTCGCCGGCCCCCGCAAGGAACTGGGCCAGCGCACGATTTTCAACCTGCTCGGACCTCTGCTCAACCCGGCGCGCGCGAAGCGTCAGGTGATCGGCGTTTTCGACCAGAACCTGACGCGCGTGTTCGCGGAGGTGCTGCAGCGCCTCGGTTCCGAGCACGTGCTGGTCGTGGCCGGAACCGACGGACTCGACGAAATCAGCCTGTGCGCCCCCACCAAGGTGGCCGAACTCAAGGACGGCAAGATCGGGGAGTTCATCCTCAACCCGCAGGATTTGGGGTTCTCGCTGGCGACGCCCGGAGACCTCGCGGGCGGAGATGCCGCGGAGAATGCCGCCATCCTGCGCGACATCTTCGCCGGGAAAAAAGGCCCTGCGCGCGACATCGTTGTGCTGAACGCCGGCGCGGCGCTCTATGTGGCCGGGTTGGCGAAATCGATCAAGGAAGGCGCGGCGCTGGCCGCCAAGGCGATCGACGAGGGCAAGGTTGCGAAGACCCTGTCGGACTGGATCGAGTTGTCGAACCGGAACGACTAGCCTTCAGGGCTGCCGCGTCCCTTGCCGGCACGGCGGCGCTTGAACATGTGCGGATTCTTCTGCACGAACGATTCGATCCACCGCTCCAGGAAGGAGTCCTTCTTTTTTCGCTTGAGGTAACCGTACCCGAGCAGGGAGATCACCAGCGCCCCCAGGGCGTCCACGATCAGGTCCCACATGGTATCGGTCAATCCCGAAGGATCCCCCAACATCGGCTTTTGCATGTTCGTGCCGAGCAATTGATCCATCGCGAACTCGAAAATCTCCCACAGTGCGCCCATCCCAAGGGCGAACAGAAACGCGAAGAACGCCACGAAGCCGGGCTTCATGTGCACCCCGATTTCCTCGGTCTCGTTCAGGATGTACACGAGCAGAAAGCCAACGATGCCGAGCAAGAAGCCTGAGGCCGTGTGCAGCGCGACATCCCACCACCAGTAAGCGTAGTAGCCGCGCACTTCGCCAAGGAACAGCGAAGCAAACACGAACCCGACCGCGAGCACCTCGAACTCGGGCGGAATGTTGACCTGGAAGCGCTTTTTGAGGACGAGGGGGACCATCGCCACCGCGATGATTCCGAGGGTGATCACTGCGGTCGCCCACTGCCGCTCCCAGAGTGCGCCGAGGAATCCGAGAAATAGGATCGCCTTCAACACGAAGCTGATGCGGCGATGGAGCTTGCCGGTCTCGGTCGAAACCGGCTCTTGGTTCTGGCTCATTCCGAATGCCAATCTTTTCGTTTCAACCGGTAAACGTAACAGTCATCCGGACCGAAGCGGCGCGCCTCCAGAAAACGGAAATCCAGCCACTCGTAGAAACGGTGCGCGCGCGGATCAGACGCGACGATGTGCGGCAGTTCGTCCCACCGCCGCAGCAGGGAGACATCCGCAAGCGTCGCTGGGCGGAAGGTCAGGTTTCCGCGTCCCACGCGGGGTTCCACACCGCCTCCCACACATGCCCGTCGGGATCCTGGAAATACCCCGCATAGCCGCCCCAGAAGGTCGCATGCGCGGGCTTGACGATCGTCGCGCCCGCAGCCGCCGCGCGCTCCATCACCGCGTCCACCTCCTCGCGGGAGGAGACGTTGTGGCCCAAGGTGAGCTCCGTCGAACTCGCGGGATTCCGGGGAAGCCCCGTGTCGTGCGCGATGCTTTCGCGCGGCCACAAGGCGAGTCTCAGGCCGGATTGCAAATCGAAGAAGGCCACGGCGCCGTGTTCGAACTCGCGCCCCACGATCCCTTCCGTCGGGAAGCCCAACCCGTCGCGATAGAACGCGACGGCGCGGTCGAGATCGTCGACGCCGAGGGTGATGACGGTGATGCGAGGTTTCATGCGCACAACGTTAAGGAAAGAATGACTCTATCACAACTGCACGCGCCACAACACGTCAAGATTAAAACACCGCCGCTTTCAGGATACTCTGACAATAGCTGTTCAGGCTCTGTCCCGCTTGCAGGGCGCGCTGAGCAATCACCTTGTGCAGTTCCGGTTCCACCCGCAGCATGAACTTTCCCGAATAATCGCGATTCGTCGGTGGAGGCAATGAGCGCTTGTCCTGCCGGTAAATCTCAATATTCTCCTCCACCACCTCGCAAAGCTCGGCGTAAACCTTCGTCTGATCCGTGCCGTGCACGCCCCCGTGGAACAAGCCTGGACAGGTTCCGACATAACAGCCGTCCTCCTCGGACCACTCCACTATTTTCAGATAACGATCGGAAATCTTCATGACCGAACCTCCTTGATGGCCTCTTTCACTTTTTTCTCCTGATATCGATGCGCGTCATCACCCGAATGTCCTGACACCACGACGTGGCTTCCGTATCGTGGATGCACATACGTGCGATGACTCCCTTTCCCTCCCCGGTTCCGAAAACCCGCCCGCTCCAGATCCGCGATCAATTCCCGAATTTTCCTCGGCATGACAAAGATACTCCCTTTGATATCAAAGTGATACTATTTTGGTAAATGGTGGTGCGACACTCCTGATGCGGATTCCGGAGAACCCCCAGGCGGGGCAGCATGAATCCATGCGGGTTAGACGATCTCGACACGCGAAACTGATCGCCATTTTTCCCAAAAACGCTACCTTGAAGGTCCATGCCGCAACCCGACATCCTCGCCAAAATCATCGCGAAAAAGGCCGAACGGCTCGCCGAGGCCAAGCGCCGCATCCCCCCCGCCGAGGCGGAAAAGCGCGCCCGGGAGCTTCCCGCGCCGCGCCTGAACCTCCTCGAAATCCTCAAGTCCCCCGCACCGCAAGGCATGCATGTCATCGCCGAGGTCAAGAAGGCCTCCCCCTCGAAAGGCGTGCTGCGCGAAGACTTTCAACCGCTCGAAATCGCGCAGGCGTATGCGCGCGGCGGAGCCTCCGCATTGTCGGTGCTCACCGAAGAGGATTTCTTCCAGGGATCCGATGCCTATCTGCGCGAGATTTCGGAGAAGGTTTCCCTGCCCACGCTGCGCAAGGATTTCCTCACCGAGGCCTACCAGGTCCACGAGGCGAAGATTCTCGGCGCGAGCGCCTACCTGCTCATCGCCGCCTGCCTCGAGGAAGCGAAGCTGCGCGACCTGATCGCGCTGGGACACGAGTTCGGACTCACCCCGCTCACCGAAGTGCACGACGAGGCCGAAACCGAAATCGCCCTGCGCGCGGGCGCGCCCCTGATCGGCGTGAACAACCGCAATCTCAGGACATTCGAGGTCTCGCTCGACACGACCTACCGGATCCGCAAACTCGTGCCGCGCGACATCCCCTTCGTCTCGGAGTCCGGCATCTTCACCCACGACGACGTACTCTCCCTGCAAGACGCCGGCATCAATGCCGTCCTCGTGGGCGAAAGCCTCATGCGGCAGCAAGACCCGGAAGCCAAACTCCGCGAACTCCTGGGGGCCGCATGACGGCCCGGTCGTTGAGCCTCTCGCAACGCCAGGCCGGGCCCATCCGCCTGCTCTTCGTCTGCATGGGCAACATCTGCCGCTCCCCGCTTGCGGAAGGCTTGTTCCTTGACCTTGCGAAGACCCGCGGCATCGCGGATCGCTTCGAGGTGGACTCCTGCGGTATCGGCGACTGGCATGTCGGCCACGCCCCCGACCCGCGCTCCCAGGCCGTCGCCAACAGAAACGGACTCACGCTCGTCTGCCGCGCGCGGCAGATCGACCCGCCCGACGACTTCGAGGCCTTCGACCTCATCCTCGCCATGGACCGCGCCAACCTGCGCGACCTGCGCGAACTGTCCTCCGAAGAGCACCACGGCAAGATCCGCCTCATGCGCGAATGGGATCCCGACGCGGACGAGCAACACCCTGAAGTTCCCGACCCCTACTACGGCGGCCCGCAGGGCTTCGACCTGATGTATGCCATGCTGCGGCGCTCGTGCGAACGGCTGCTGGACGATTTGGAACGAGCCGCCCGGAACTCCCACTCCACCAAGACGGAACCCGGCGGTGGCTCCGCGGGCTGACCTTCCCCCGCATCTCGTGGCCGCCTTGCGCGCCGCGGGCCTCCCGGAGCCCTACCGGCTCCTGAACGTCGTCTCGGGCGGCTGCATCAACGACTGCTTCGCCATCGAAACCGGCGGCGGTACGGTCTTCGCAAAAACCAATGACGCCGCCCCGCCCGGATTCTTCGCCGCCGAAAAAGCCGGTCTCGAAGCCCTTGCCTCCGCAGGCCCCCCCCTCGTCACCCCCCACCCCCTCGCCTTGCATGTTCCGGAGTCCGGCCCCTCCGTGCTTGTGCTCGAATGGCTCGAGCCTGCGCACGCGGACAAGGCGATGTGGGAAGCTCTGGGCCGCGGCCTCGCGGAACTGCATCGTGCCATCGGCCCCGCCTACGGATTTACCTCCGACAATTATCTCGGTGCCACACCACAGCCCAACGGATGGAAAAAAGATTGGGGGGCGTTCTTCGTGGAACGCCGCATCGGGTCTCTCGCCGGCCTGCTCTACCGCTCGGGCTCCCTGACGGTGGAGGCCCTGCGCGTCTATGACTCCCTGCTGGAGAAGCTCCCGGACTTGCTGGGACATGACCCCGCGCCATCGCTGGTGCACGGCGATCTTTGGAACGGAAACTTTCTGCCGACCACGCGCGGCCCGGCGCTCATCGACCCGGCCGCGCACTACGGCGACCGCGAGTGCGATCTTGCGATGATGCACCTCTTCGGGGGATTCCCGGAGGTCGTGTTTGATGCGTATCAGGAAGCGTGGCCACTAGTGAACGGCTGGAAGGAGCGGGAACCGATCTACCGGCTCTACCACCTGATGAATCACCAACTGTTGTTCGGGGGGGCGTACGGGGTCGAAGCGCTGGAGACGGCGAGACGATTCGTGTGAATTACCGGGAATGCGGTGCGGTGTAGGGGCAAATTGTGTTGGGCGCCGTGCGCCCTATTATTTGCCCCTACATATTCCCGATTAAAATCAACCGCACCGCATCCAGACGCAGCTCGGCCTGCGCGATGTGATCCATCACCGCGCGGGCGCGCGACTCCGCCGTCGCGATCTCCGTGTCCGTCACCGCGGGATTCACAGCGCGCAGGGCGCGCAGGCGCTCCGCCTCCGACTGCAACCGCTCTTCCGCTTCGCGATGGGCCGTGCGCTTCACCGTCGCTTCCTTCAGCGCCGCCTGCTCGCGCGCCGCATCGAGAAGCTTGGGCACCAGCTTCCCGAACAAGGCGTGATGCTCTTCCAGCAACCCCGTGGGAGCCTGCTCGAGCCCCGCGGAATCGAGGGATGCCAGGAGTCCCCCCATGCTCTCGCCGTCCTGATCCACCAGCACGCGGATCGGCGTGGGCGGCAAGAAGCGGTCGAGGTGCAGCGCACCCGGGGCCGTCGCCTCCAGCACGAACACCGCCTCGAGCGCGAACCCCTTTCGCACTCCCGCGGGTGGGCGCGTCCAGGCCACGAAGGCGGAGCGCCCGTCTTCGTCTTCCAGGACGAGATCCGTCGCGGCGCGGGCTACGGGGTGGTCGATCGAGAGGAAGGCGAGATCCTCATGCGTCACCGCTTCCGCGCGGTCGAAGGTCAGCGGCAACCCGTCTTCGGGAATTCCGGGAAAGGAGTCGAGCAGCATCCGTTCGCCGGGCACGACGAAATGGCCTCGCCGCATGGCGGTTTCACGGACATCGAGACCGAAGTGGTCGAACACGTCGATGAGATAGTCCTCAAGCTCCGCGTCCGCGCCCGTCTCCCGGATCTCCTCGATCAGGCCCGCGGCCAGTTCCGTGCGATTGCTGTGGATTTCGAGCAGGCGGTCGCGCCCCTGTTCAAGCGCCTCGCGAACCCGTGATGCCGTCTCGCGCGTCTTGCGGATCAATTCCTCCACGGAATCCGGTTCCGGGTGCGCCAGCACTTTCCGCAAGGCGTCGCCGAGCAATTCATGGAAGGTGTCCGCGCCCGGCACCGTTCCCTGGAACGCGTCGAAGCCCTCGTGATACCAGCGGAACAACACCTCGTGCGCCGTGCCGCGCACATACGGGATGTGGATGTTCACGTCGCCCTTGCGCCCAATGCGGTCGAGCCTTCCGATGCGCTGCTCCAGCACTCCGGGATCCTCGGGAAGGTCGAAGAGCACGAGATGCTTCGCGAACTGGAAATTGCGTCCCTCGCTGCCGATCTCGGAGCAAACCAGCAGGCGCGCCCCATCCTCGCGCGCGAACCACGCGGCGTTCTTGTCGCGCGTGGTCATGGTCAGGTTCTCATGGAACGCCGCGAAGGGGACCGTGGTCACCGTCGGCAGGATTTCCTGCAGCGCGAACACATCGTTCTTGTGCGACGTGATCAACAGGATTTTGTCGTCGGGGTGATCCGTCAGGAATTTGACCAACCAGGCGATGCGGGGATCGCCGGACGTCGACCCGGGCAAGGCATTCAACCCCACCGGATGCACGACGCGGCCGGGGAACCCGCCCATGGCCTGCCTGCGGTTCCGGAACATCAGCCGTCCCGTGCCGTGGCGGTCGACGAGGTCGTTCACCAGGCGGTCGCGCGCGGTCGCGAAGGCATCCCCCGTGGCCGCGAGGTATCCCCGGATCCGTTCCCCGAGCACGGCATCGCCGGGGAACAGCACCCCCAAATGCTCCGCCGCCTTGCGGTCGGGCGTCCCGGAAGAAAGGATCGCGGCCGCGGTCTTCGCAAGATCGCCGAACTGCCGCGTCTCCGCAAGCCAGGCATCGAGATTCGTGAAGCGGTCGGGGTCGAGGAGGCGCAGGCGCGCGAAGTGCCCGGCCTGCCCGAGTTGCACGGGTGTTGCGGTCAGCAGCAGCACGCCTTCCGCGGCATGCGCAAGGCGCTCCACGGCGGTGTACTCCGGCGAGACGGCCTCGGGAGACCAGCGCAGATGGTGGGCCTCGTCGACGATGAGCAGGTCGATGCCGGCCGCGACGGCCTGCTCCACGCGCCGCGCGCCGGATCCCTGCGCAGAGAACAGGTCGACGGGTGCCAGGATGAGGGAGCGCAACACGAAGGGGTTCTTTTCCTTGTCACCCTTTTCTTCGGCACGACAGGTTTCTTCGTCGAGAACAGTGAAAAGATGGTGGAAGCGACGGTAGAGTTCCACCATCCATTGGTGGACGAGTTGCGACGGCGCGACGACGAGGACACGGTTCACCTGTCCGGTCACGTAGAGGCGATGGAAGACCAGGCCCGCTTCGATGGTCTTTCCGAGGCCGACCTCGTCGGCGAGCAGAACCCGGGGATGGGCGCGCGAGGAGGTTTCGTGGGCGATGGAGATCTGGTGCGAGAGAAGTTCCATGCGCGCGCCGACGAGGCCGCGCACGCGGGATCCCAGCATGTCGCGGCGCAGGTTCAACGTGCGCAAGCGCAGCGCAAAGGCCTCGAGCGATCCCGGCCGCCCGGCGAGCAACTGTTTGTCGGGATCGGAGAAGGCCATGCGGTCGAGGAGGTCGCCCTCGGGCAGGGAGCGACCGGCGCCGTGGTAGGTGAGCAATCCGCCGGACTCCGTGATGCGTTCAACGACGAACACGGCGCCGGAGCGGGAGCGGGCCCGATCGCCGGGCGCGAGGACGACACGGCGCAAGGGAGCGCTTTGCAGCCGATAGATGCGGGTTTCGTCCGCGGCGGGAAAACGGATTTTCACATCGCGGACACCGGCCTCGAGGACGACCCCGAGGCCGAGTTCGGGTTCGCTGTCGCTGATCCAGCGCTGGCCGGGGACAAATGTGGAATTCGGTGGGGTCATTTCATTACCGGAATCGAGACGGGAAAACAATTCGCCACAAAGGACGCAAAGGAACACATAGGGGGTTCAAAATTTTCCGTTCTTTGCGTCCTTTCGTGGCCATTTGTTTTTGTGTCACACCCCCATCAACCGGTTCATTCCGTTGAACAGGGCCTTCACGTTCGCCTTGATCGTGTCGGTGTCCTTGCCCCGACCGATGACTACGGGGCCTTCGGGTTTCCCGTCGACGCCGCGCCGCTGCAACTTGATCTCCGACAACGCGAACGCCGCCGCGTCCATGTGCTCGGCATCCACCGCCTGCTGCGCGTATTCGACCAAATGGAAGCGCTCGCCGATGGTCTCCACCGCGTGCATGCACGCATCCACGGGCCCGGTGCCCTTGCCCGTCAGGGTTTTCTCCGCTCCCTTCCAGCGCACGTCGAAGTAGAACTCTTTCTCCTCCGGATCGACGCGCAGGCCCCGGAACTCCAGGGGGCCGGCCGCGGCCAGCAACACGGATTCGTATGCCTCGAGAATCTCGGCATTTTCCAGCTCGCCGCCCTTTTCTTCGGACTTGGCCTTCAACACAGGCTGCAGCAGCGCTGCCTCCTCCAGCGTGATGGGCAGGCCCAACGCCTTCACGATCTCATACACCGCGCTCTTGCCCGACTGACTGGTGAACACCACGCGGTCCGACTCGCCGCGGCCGATCAGGTCGCCCTCGACGGCGCGGTAGGCGCCCTTCTTCATGCCCTTCGTCTTTGCGGCGCCGTCCTGGTGGATGCCGCTGCGATGCGCCACCACGTCGGCGCCGACCAGCGGCGCCTTCTCGTAAATGGCCACGCGCGACCACTCCGCCATCTGCAGGGCGGTCTCATAGATCTCGCGCATGTTCAACGGGTTTTCGACACCGCAATTGTGGATGGCCACCGCGACCTCGTACAGGTTGGTATTCCCCGCGCGCTCACCCAAGCCGTTCAACGCGCACTCCAACTGGGTCGCACCGGCGAAGAAGCTCTCCACCGTCGTCGCCGTGGCCATGCCCAGATCATTGTGCGTGTGCACTGCAACGGTGATCTCCTTCGGCAACGCTTCGACGACACGGCGCACCATGTCCACGAACACCATGGGGCGATAGCGCTCCACCGTGTTGGGCAGGTTGATCACGGTCGCGCCCGCCTCGATGACGCGGTGGAAGGTGTCGATCACGAAATCCAGGTTCTCGACGCTGTCACCGAAGTGCTCGGCGGAGAACTGCACGTCGCCGCGCCCGTCCAGCAAATCCTTGCACAGGGCGACCGCCTCGACGGCCTTTTGCGCGACTTTCTCCGGAGGCATGCGCAGCACGTTCTCCATCGCGAAAGGCGACAACCCGATGAAGGTATGGATCCGCGGACGCGGTGCGGCACGCACCGCTTCGGCCGCGCGCTCGATGTCGCGCGGCACCGCACGGGCCAGCGAAGAGAACACCACGTTCGCGGGAGCCAGTTGCGCCAAATGCGAAACGGCCTCGAAGTCCAGATCGCTCGCGCCCGCATAACCTGCCTCGATGCCCTGCACACCCAACTTCAGGAGCTGGCGGAACACCTTCTCCTTTTCCTCCACGTTCCAAGGCTGGCGCAAGGCCTGATTGCCGTCGCGCAGGGTGACGTCGTAGAAGAACGGACGACGCCCGTTCGAAGTGTCGATGGGGGTAATGGCGGTTTTCGTGTTCTTTGTCCCGTTCATGGGATCCTTCCTTTCCTTACGTTGCTTGATCCATCATTTCGATCCGCAGCGCTGGAATTTCAGTCATTTCCTCCGAGCATTCTTTCCGGTTCCCGAGCTTGTCGAGGGGCCGGGGGGTTCTTTCTTGCCGGCCCTTCCGTCCGGGTTTTCTTCGGAGGGAAAGGTGGCAAAGAAAAAAGCCCGCTCGAAGGAGCGGGCTTTTTTCCAAACGCGTCACTCCTTCTTTAGGCGGGATGCCCAAGGAGTAGAAGCGAGACGTTCATGGCTGCCACGGAGTTCATGGGTACAGGATAGCTCCGAAGGGGGTATCCGGCAAGGGCCAAACACCCCCAGGGGAGCCCCCCACCCCCCTGAGAAGCCCGCTCGGTTCCCCCACAAAAAGCCATATTTCCCCCCATCATGGCCATGCTCGACCCCATCATTCTTTTCTTCCTGCTCGGCCTCGTCGCCGGATTGCTCCGCTCCGAACTGCGGCTCCCTCCCGCCATCTACGAGTTCCTCAGCGTCCTGCTCCTCCTCGCCATCGGCCTCAAGGGCGGCATCGAACTCGCCAAGCAGCCCTTCGTGGCGCTGGCAGGACAGATGGTCCTGGTGGTCGCGATGGGATTCCTGCTTCCGCTGCTCGCCTACCCGATCCTCCTGCTCCTCGGGCGCTTCAAGCGCGCCGACGCCGCCTCCATCGCCGCACACTACGGTTCCGTCAGCGTCGGCACCTACGCCGCGGGGGCGGCCTACCTCACCTCCCAGGGCGTCGCCTTCGAGGAGTACATGCCTCTCTTCGTCGTCCTGCTCGAAATCCCGGCCATCATCGTCGGCATCCTGCTCGCGCGCGGCATCACGCGCGGCACGAACTGGGGACGCCTCACGCACGAAGTCTTTCTCGGCAAGAGCATTGTCCTGCTCGTCGGCGGGCTGCTGATCGGCTGGATCGCGGGTCCCGAGCGCATCCAGCCGGTGGGCGGACTTTTTTTCGGGTTGTTCCAGGGGGTACTCGCCCTCTTCCTGCTCGAGATGGGACTCATCGCCGCGGCCCAGGCCGGAAACCTGCGCAAGCACGGCGTCTTCCTGTTCGCCTTCGGAATCGCCATGCCGCTGATCTCGGCGGTGATCGGGGGCGCCTTGGGGGCCTTCATCGGCCTGTCTCCCGGCGGCGTCGCACTCCTTGCCACACTGGCGGCCAGCGCCTCCTACATCGCCGTGCCCGCCGCCATGCGCCTCGCCGTGCCCGAAGCCAACCCCGCGCTGTCACTGACCGTGGCGCTTGGGGTCACTTTCCCCTTCAACGTGCTGATCGGCATCCCGCTCTATCTGCGCGTTTCCCAGTCTTTGTTCGGAGGATGACATGATCGAACCCCATCCGCGCAAGCTCCTGACCGTGATCACGGAAGCCGCCATCGAAAAGGATCTCTGCGCCGACATCGAACGCTTGGGGGCGCGCGGCTACACCGTCACCGAAGCGCGCGGCAAGGGAGGCCGGGGCGTGCGCGAAGCTTCGTGGGAACCCAGCGGCAACATCCGCGTCGAAGTGGTTTGCGTCGAATCCGTGGCGAATACCATCGCCGAGCACCTGCGCGAGCGCTACTACGAGCACTACGCGATGATCCTCTTCCTGTCTGACGTCCAGGTGTTGCGCCCGACGAAGTTTTAGGCGGGGCAAGGTAGGGGCGAGGCGC
>JBJHDK010000067.1:0-11424 GCA_050486505.1 Fibrobacteria bacterium
GGTTTGGGAACGGCAGGCGTCCACGCGCAAACGACCACGCTTGATCTCTCGATCTTTCCCGACAGTGTCTATCAGACGATGGATAACTTCGGAACCTCCGCGGCGTTCGAGCTCAACGAAATCACCGAGGACTGGGAGGAGGCCAACCTTGATCCTCTCGCCGAAGTGCTCTTCAGCAAGGAATTCAACGAAGACGGAACCCTGAAGGGGATCGGGCTGTCGGGTTTTCGTGTCGAAATCGGGGCGTGCTCTTACGGGCAGGGGAGCGCCAGCCAGATCAGCCGCCTCACTGCACGCTCGAAGTGCCCGCTCCGCAGCGATGGAACCTACGACTGGCCGGAGATGGACGCTGAGCTCTTCTGGGCCCGCAAGGCGCATGAATACGGGATCAGGACGCTGATTGCATATTCCAACTCCCCGCCGATCTACCACACGCGCAACGGTCTTGCCTGCAGAACCATGACCCAGTTCCAGTCGAACCTGCGCCCCGACGCGTATGATGACTTCGCGCAATACCTTGCGAACATCGCGTTCTACTTCGACAGCCTCGGGGTTCCCCTGAGCTACATCAGCCCCATCAACGAGCCCCAGTGGGAGTGGACCTGCAGCACGCAGGAGGGGACGCAGTGGAGCTCTGCAGAAATTCGCGATATGGTGGTCGCCATGCAGGCTGCGTTCGACGCGCGGCAGGTACAGCGCACCAAGGTGACCATCACCGAAGCCGGGCAGATCGATTACATCTACGGGAACATGGGTGGGGGACTCCTGTCGGCCCAACTGCGCTATTGGGACCCTGCGAGCCCTCTCTACATCGGCAACCTGCCGGTGCTGGCCCCCGTGATTGCCGGTCACAGCTACTGGACGGACAACACGGACAGCCGCCTCCTGTCTACGCGGAGCAATCTGGCGAATGCGGTGCGGGGAACCAGGCAGCACCACCCCATCAGCTGGTGGCAAACGGAGTACAGCTTCCTCGGAACGGGGTGGCAGGACCTCGGCAGCAACCCGACGAACCATGAACTCGGCCTGTTCATGGCAAAGGTTATCCACACGGACCTCGTGTACGGAAACGCCGCCGCCTGGCAGTTCTGGGAGACTTTCGAATCCACCACGGGGCGGCCGCGTTATCGTCTGGTGCAGGTCAATCGTTCCAACCAGGCAATCACGGCAAGGGAAAAAACCTACTGGGCGCTGGGTCACTACAGCCGTTTCATTCGGCCAGGAATGCGACGCATGCACGTGGAGCGCCACGATGCATTGACCGTACTTGAAACCGTTCGCGACGTCATGCCGACCGCATTCCACGACCCAGTGACGGGAAACATGACCGTCGTTCTCGTCAACTACAGAACGACTGCTGCGCCCATCAGGTTCGCCATTGCAGGGGTTCCGGATTCGACAACGGTGATCCCCTATCTTAGCACGCCAACACTCGACATGGTTCCCCAAGACACATTTTCACTCGGCAATGGGTACGAGATGCCTGCGCGCTCGATCGTCACCTTGGTTTTCGGCACAGACATCGCGCCATCGTCGTTGCATCAGGGCAGGTCGGGACATCAGTCACCCGGTGCAGGCGCCCGGCAGGATTTCGAGATTCGCAGGGTCCACGAAGGCGCGTATCGCCTCCGTTTCGCGGAATCATCTTCAAACCGCCGTTATACGATTGTGGATCTGAAGGGACGTCCAGTTGCGCATGGAGTGGCGAGGGCGGGGGAGTCCAGGGAGTTGCGGCTTGGTTCGGGGATCTACTTCCTCAAGTTCGACGGTGTTCCCGGCACCACGGCAGGTGCTCGCCTATTACTGCTTTAAACGTCCTGCGCTGCTGCGCCCCGACGCAACTCATCCTGTCCGCGTCAGCATCCACAACATGCAGACGTTGTGGATGCTGACCTGAGCGACCATTCGCCGCCTCCGTTGGATGACCGCAAACGATGCCGGGCTTGCTGTCGTCGGCCTCCCCAAAGCCGCGCGCAAGCCAGGAATATTATTCGCATAAGTAATATTATGTAAACCTGATGCGGTGATTGGAATTGGGCAAACTCTTCGTCCGAATCAGGGTTACATAATATTGAGTTCTTGGTAACAAAAGAATATTCCGGTAGTTATGGATGTCATGGCGGATCATTGGTGAAGCTCGCGCGTACCCTGAGAGGGTTTCTGAGCGGCTGGTGACTCGGTCCGAAGGCTCCAAGCGGTTCAGGTTCGGAGTTTCCGACGGACAGCGGTCGTGATGTAGCCATCCGGCCGATCGGGGGCGCTGCTGGACTCTGTGTGGGTAGCGTCGGCTCGATCGCCGCGACGCGGCGCGGTGTCGATCCCTCGTCCTTCGTAGCCGCCAAGCCCTCTGAGTCACTTTTTTGCATTATTCGTATACACACCTGACTCATGTTGTGTATATTGTGTCTGTCATCAGCGATTCCGGCACGTCGGGATCCGCTTTCGTTTCGAGGTATCGCATGGAAGTTGTCCAGTCTGCAAAGTCCGTAAAAAAACGCCGTAATGTGTACATGGGCCAGGAGTATCTCGACCTGGAGGCGATTGCAGTGCAGGAGCGCAAGCGCACCGGCAAGGACATCACCGTTTCCGACCTGATCCGGAAGGCGTGCAAGGATTACGCGAGCGGTTACTGGCGGAGCGTCGCGACAGGAAAACCCGACTGAAGCGTTCAAGGCCCCCTCTTCCCCCTCCCTGAAGTATCACGCAGAGGCCCCCCATCTTCTCCTACGCGGAAACCCACTTCAAGTTCAGGCTGCCCTGGTCGCCCCTGCACAAGCCGTGGCCGGAAATCTTCCTGGACGCGCCGCACCAGCTCCTCCCCGGCAAGGCGCTGACCGTTTGGCTCCTCGTGAAGGACGCGGACCTCTACCCTGTCCGCGTTGCATCGGTGCGACTGCGCGCGTGGGATGATTCGGGAGCAACGCGCGAGGAAAGCTTCGAGTTGCAGGCGATTTGCGAAACGAACCTTCGTCATTTCGCATTGCCATTCGATCCGGGCGATCTGCGCGGACATATCAGGATTTCAGGGACGATCACGGTGGAGAACGGCGCAGGCAAGGCCCATGTGATCGAGAACCACAATTATCCGGGCCTCGCCCCCACCCCGCTCGAGGTGTTGCGCCTGGAATCCTCCCTTCCCTATCCACGGGAGTGGCTGGCCGGCGAGATGCACTGCCACAGCGAGTTTTCGTCGGACCCCGTCGAATTCGGAGCGCCGCTCCCGATCATGCAGGAAGCCGGTTCCGTTGCAGGCCTGGACTTTGTGCTGTGCACGGATCATTCCTACGACTTTTACTACCGGCGCGACCGCTACATGGATCCATGCGAACCGGAGGAAAACTTTTCGGAATATCGTTCCCAGGTTGCATCGCTCAATGCAAGCCACCCGGACAAATCGCTTCTCATCGCGGGCGAGGAAGTTTCCTGCGGAAACCATCTTGGAGAGAACGTGCATATGCTTGTCTTCGGGCACCCCGGATTTTTGCCGGGCCAGGGGGATGGCGGTCGTCGTGGACTGAAAAACATTCCCGACATGTCGATCGCGGAAGTGCTCGAAAGAATCGGCGACGTCCCGGCATTTGCGGCGCACCCCAAGGCCAGGATCGGATGGCTGGAGCGCAAGATCTTTCGCCGAGGCGCTTGGCACGCGCAAGACCTCTCCCCTTCTGGCCGTTCGATTCGGGGGCTGCAGTTCTGGAACGGCAATTTGGGGGGAGACTACCGGGACGGCAAGGCGTTTTGGGTGCAGCAGTTGCTTCGTGGGGGGCGCTTCCTCCCCATTGGTGCAAACGATGCGCACGGCGATCTGAACCGCAATACTGGGGTAAGGTGGCCGCTGTTGCGGCTGAAACAGGGCCGAAGCCATGTCTTCGGCCGCGTTCGTACCGTGGTTCCGGCGGCAGCCCGGGACCTGCCCTCGCTGCAGGCGGCATTTCGGGCCGAGCGTTGCACCTGCACCGACGGACCCTTCGCCGAGGTTGGCCGCGAAGACGGCGGGTTGCGCGTGGCCGCCTTCAGCACCCCGGACTACGGTGCCATCGTGTCGGTGCGCCTTTTGGGGGCAGAAACCGGCGAGGCGGAGGAGCGGATCGTGGCGGAGTGGGCCTTCGCAAACGGACCCATGCACTTCGAAGAACGTCTGAACGTCCCCGTGAAAAACGGGTATGTGCGTCTCGAAACCGTGACCTTGAAGGGGCGGCGGGCTCTCACTTCGGCGGAGTTTCTACCTTGAGGAAGACGTGATGCCGCGGAAAAACACCATCAAACGGGCTTTCGGGATGACTTTCATCGCATCCCTTGCGCTGCTGTCCGCCTGCGGCGACGTGCGCGTGCGCGAATTCAGTGCCGCACGCTGGGTGGAGCCAGGCGAAAGCATCATCTATCTCGAGCAATACTTCACGATTTCCGGGAGCGGAGGCAGCATCGGCCGTCCGGAGACCACCACCTACCCCCAAAGCCGTGTCCGCTTGTATCTCATGGAAGCCGGAGCCGACGGCCTGGGTGCCCGTTCTTTGTTGTTCTCCTCCGAGGACATGGTTCCTTGCGGTGAGCTCATGTATGATCCCGCCGATTCACTGGTGTCGTTCTCGTACCTCCCGCTCAAGGACGAGAACGGAAGGTGGCGCCACGTGTGCCCCGGCAATCTTGAACGAAAGCTCATACTCGGAAAACTTTCGGGTGGCAGCCTTCTGCCCTACCCCGAAACGCAGGTCGACTCCTCCCTTTTTCTGAAAGAGCTTCGGGACTATCGGGATACTGCCGATTCATGGATCGTGATCGACTCCGCATACGAGCGCCTGTGCGTGTACCAGCACTGTCGTCGTTCCTCCGAGCGTTGAGCCGTGCCCGGCGATCTTATATTCTGGCTCACCGCCGCGTTTCTTTGCATCACCCTTCTCTATCTGCTGCTTGACCTGCGTCTGATCGCGGGGCTTTCCCGTTTTTCAGCTTCCGGACGGAGCGAAGAAGGCGCACCGATGCCCCCTTCCATTACCGTGTTGGTTGCGGCGCGCGACGAGGAAGCGAATCTTCCCGCGACGCTTGATGCCTTGTTGGCGCAGGACTATCCCGTCGGCAAAATGCAGATCGTCGTTGCAAACGACCGTTCCCGCGACGGGACGGCGGCTGTCTTGCGCGAATACGCGGCACGTCACCCCGACCGTCTTGCCTGGATCGATGTGACGGAAGTTCCTCCCGGCATCAGTCCGAAGAAGAACGCCCTGCGAACCGGGCTAGGCAGCGCGCGCGGGGAGTGGATTGCCGTGACCGATGCGGACTGCGTCATGGGGCCTGGCTGGCTGAATGGCCTCTCCCGCCACTTCTCCCCCGAAACCGGGATGGTTCTCGGGCTCACCACCTACGCGGAACCCCGTCGCGGGTTCACGTCCGCGGAGGGCGTGCGTGCGTTGGAATTCGCATCGTACGGTATCGTCTCGGCCGCGCTTGTCGGTCTCGGCTTCCCTGTGATCGCCAACGCGAACAACCTCGCGTATCGCCGCCAAGCTTTCGAGGAAGCCGGCGGATTCGAGCGCCATGCAGGCATTGTGAGCGGCGATGACGACTTCACCTTGCAGGAGATTCATGCAACGGGGCGCTGGAAGACGCGTTTCAGCGTCGGGGCGGAGACCTTGGTGCGCACCCAGGCGCCGCTCACGTGGGAGCAGTTTTGGGAGCAGCGCAAGCGATGGGCCAGCAAATGCCTGGCGTATCGCCCGGCGCAAGTGCTCTTTCTGGCGATGATCTTCGCTTTTTACGTCTCCATCCCGCTTCTGCTGCTGGCCGGATTCTGGAGCGCAACCGCAGGTCTGCTGGGCTTGCTGGCGCTCGCAGTCAAGACCGGTGCGGATTTTCTCGTGATGCGCAAGGGGCTTTCCTTGTTCGGCCTGTCTCCCCTGCTCAGGCATTTTCCGGGAACCGCGCTCCTCCAGATTCCCCTGATCCTTGCGGCTGTCCTCGCCGGGACATCGGGAAGCTTTACCTGGAAGGGTCAACAGATGTCACGCAAAGCCAGGTGAAAAGGCTTCTTGCGGAGATTATCTCGGGTTGTAGTTGTTCATCAGAACCATCATTACCCCTAGTGTCGTCATGATGGCCGAACCGGTGATGATTTGTTCCCTGTGGTTGAAATGGTGGCGAACCACGCGGGCCGTATCGGCCCTTGAAAGCGTGGGGGACGCGGTGTCGGCGAGCACGGTGTCAGGGGCGGCGGTGGCGGGTGGCGGGATTGGCGTCAGGGGTTGGGCGGAAGCGCACGAAGTCGCGAGGAGGAATGCGGCAACGCCGCAACGGAAAACTTCGCCCGCAACCCTGTTCATCCCGCCAGCATTTTCTTCAGGAGTTCGTTGACCTGATCCGGTGCGGCCTTGCCCTGCGACGCCTTCATGACCTGACCCACGAAAAAGCCGAAGAGCTTTTCCTTTCCGGTACGATATTCGGCCACCTTGTCGGCATTCGCATCCATCACCTGGCGGATGAACCCCTCAACCGCCGAGGCATCGCTGATGACGGAGAGGTTGCGTGACTTCACGATGTCCACGGGAGCGCCTTCCCCGGCGAGCAGGTGCTCGAAGACCTGCTTCGCGATCTTCCCGGAAATGGCGCCGGAACGGATGAGCTCGATCATTTCCCCCAGGTGCTCGGGCTTGAACTTCAGGTCCCCGACGGAGAGGTTGCCCTCCTTGAGAACCCTCAACACCTCCCCCATCACCCAGTTGGAGGCGGCCTTTTTGTCCTCCGTAACGGCGCAAACCTTTTCGTAAAACTCCGAAACAGCCTTCTCGCGCGTCAGCACGTCGGCGTCGTAGGCGGGCACTCCGTACTGGGACACGTAGCGGTTGCGGCGTGCCTCGGGCAGTTCGGGAAGCGTCGCGCGCACGCGCTCGATGTCTTCCGGCGTCACGCTCAGGCGCACGAGGTCGGGTTCGGGGAAATAGCGGTAGTCCTGTGCGTCTTCCTTGCTGCGATTGGTGATCGTGGTGCCCTTCGCGACGTCCCAGCGCTTGGTCTCCCGCTTGATGGTTCCTCCGGCGTCGAGGATCTCCGCCTGCATCTCGATCTCGGCTTCGAGGGCCTTCTCGAGATTGTGGAAGGAATTCATGTTCTTCAATTCGACGCGCTCGCCGAAGGGGGCATCCTCGCTTGCGCGCAGCGAGATGTTGGCGTCGCAGCGGAGGTTGCCGCGTTCCATGTTGGCATCGCAGATTTCGAGGTATTCAAGGATTTGCTTGAGCTTCTCGAGGTAGAGGTAGGCCTCGCGCGGCGAACGCAGGTCGGGCTCCGAGACGATTTCGAGCAACGGCGTGCCGCAGCGGTTGGCGTCGAACAGTGAATCCGCCACGGTGAGGTCGTGGATGAGCTTGCCGGCATCCTCTTCCATGTGGATGCGGGTGAGCCCGATACGCTTGCGCGTGCCGTCGTCGAGATCGATGTCGAGGTGTCCACCGGTGCAGATCGGCTTGTCGTAAACCGGCGATCCGCCTTGCTGGGTAATCTGGTACCCTTTGGGCAAGTCCGGGTAGAAATAGTTCTTGCGGGTCCACATGGGCCGTGGTTCGATGTTCGTTCCGCATGCGAGCCCCAGCATCACGGCGGACTCGACCGCGCGGGCGTTCGGGACCGGGAGTGTTCCGGGAAAACCCAGGCAGACGGGGCACACCAAGGTGTTCGGCTCTGCGCCGAATTCGACGCGGCAGCCGCAAAAAAGCTTGGAACGGGTGGAGAGCTGGGCGTGGACTTCGAGGCCGATCACGATACTGTAAGACGATGCAGGCATGGGCGTGAAAGGTAAGAAAGGAGGGGCAGCGTCGGAATCGAACGCGTGCGGGGGGCTTCCCGTCCGTGGTTAGCTTTACGTCTCGCTTGATGCAGTCCCCCTGTTCCTCATTCCCGGGTCCCCATTCTCCCATGTCTCTCCGCTACTATCCTGTCGAACTTGATCTCCGTGGTCGGCCCGTCCTGATGGTCGGCGGAGGATCCGTCGCCTCCCGCAAGCTGCCCGAGTTGATCGCGTGCGGTGCGCAGGTCACCCTCGTCTCTCCCGAAATTTCAACGGGAGTTCGCAGGATCTTGCCGGGCCTGACATGGCATGCCCGGGTGTTCGAGGCTGGGGACGTCAAGGGACAGATGCTTGCCTTCGCCTGCACGAACGACCCTGCCGTCAACTCTGCTGTGTCCGGTGCGGCGAAGGTTGAAGGCATTCCCTGCAACCGGGCCGACGCCGCCTCCGAAGGCTCGTTCATCGTCCCCGGCGTCGTCCGTCGCGAAGGCGTCACCCTTTCGATTAGTACATCCGCGCAAGTCCCTGCATTAACACGACATCTGAAGCGCAAGCTGTCCAATCTTCTCGGTCCTGAATGGGGGGAACTCGCGGAGATTCTCGCGGCGGCGCGCAACCGGCTTCCCGCCCCCGATGCCATTCCCTTCGAGTTGCTGGCAGAAACCTTGCGCACCCAGGGGCCCGATGCCGCCCGCACGCTGCTCGAAAATCCGGACACTCCGGCGGCTTCCACGACGGTCCACCCCGTGCTGCTCGTCGGTGCGGGTCCCGGTTCCCCATCGCTGCTGACCGTGGGCGCGACCGAGGCGTTGCGCGATGCCGACGTCGTGCTTTACGACCGGCTGGCTTCGCAAGCGGTGCTCGAAGCCGTCTCCCCGACCTGTTTGCGCATCCCTGTCGAAAAGCGCGGACACGGCGATTCGATGCGGCAGGAGCACATCAACGAAGAGCTGATCCGGCAGGCGCGCACGGGGAAACGCGTGGTGCGCCTCAAGGGCGGCGATCCTTTCGTGTTCGGTCGCGGTTATGAGGAGGCGCTGGCGCTGGAAGAGGCGGGCCTGCCCTGGCGCGTGCTGCCGGGCATCACGTCCTCCGTCGCCGTGCCGGCCCTGGCGGGCATCCCCCTCACCCACCGCGGCGTCGCCCGCTCCTTCGCGGTCGCCTCCGGTGTCGCGGGGCACGAGGTCAACACAGCGTTCCCCAAGGCGGACACGCTGGTGCTGTTGATGGCCCTGTACCGCCTCGAAGAAATCGTGCCCCACCTGATCCGTGCAGGTTATGCCCCGGAGACTCCCGCCGCCGCAATCCAGCACGGCAGCCTGCCGGAGCAGCGCGTCGTGCGCGCGACCCTGGCGACGTTGCGTGACGAGGCTGCGCGCCACGGTTTCGAGTCCCCGACGTTGATCGTCGTGGGGGATGTGGTGGGGTTGGGGGATCACACCGCATCCGTGTAGGGGCCCATGATCATTTGCCCCTACGTCCCCACCACACCCCACACGACGCGCAGGCCCGGTTACATTTGATCCCCATGTCCCGCAGCTTTTACGTTACCACGCCCATCTACTACGTCAACGACGTCCCCCATATCGGCCACGCCTACACCACGATCCTCGCGGACGTGCTGGTGCGCTACAAAAGGCTGTTCGGCCAGGAGACGTATTTCCTCACGGGCACGGACGAGCATGGACAGAAGGTGCAGCAGGCCGCGGCGAAGCGGGGCATCGATCCGAACGACACCGATGCGCTGAGAGCGTATTGCGACGGCTACGCGCAACGCTTCAAGGACGCATGGAAGGAACTCGAAATCGGCAATGACTGGTTCATCCGCACCACGGATGCGAAGCACGTGGAGTTCGTGCGGGAACAGTTCCGGAAACTCGATGCGAAAGGCCTGATCTACACGCAGGAATACGCCGGATGGTACTCGACCACGGAGGAGCGCTTCTTCGGTGAGGACGAGCTGGTCGACGGCAAGGATCCCATCAGCGGCCGCGCCGTCGAGTGGATCACGGAGAAGAACTATTTCTTTAAAATGTCGGCGTTCAAGGAACGCCTCGTCAAGCACATCGAAGAGAACCCCGGGTTCATCACCCCCGAGTTCCGCAAGAACGAGGTGCTCGGGTTCTTGCGGCAGCCGCTGCAGGACCTGTGCATCAGCCGCCCCAAGTCGCGCCTCGCCTGGGGAGTGTCATTGCCCTTCGACGAGGACTATGTCTCCTACGTCTGGGTGGACGCGCTGCTGAACTACGTCACCGCCACCAAGCAGGGCAACCCGGGTGACGCGAACCCTCCCGAGTGGCCCGCCGACCTCCACCTCATCGGCAAGGACATCCTCACCACCCACGCGGTGTACTGGCCCACGATCCTGATGGCCCTCGACCTCCCGCTGCCGAAGCAAATCCTCGCGCACGGCTGGTGGATGGTCGACAACGCACGCATGAGCAAGACCACGGGCAATGTCGTGAACCCCCTCGAAATGAAGGACAAATTCGGCGTCGATCCGTTCCGCTTCTTCCTCATCCGCGCGATGGTCGTCGGCCAGGATGCGTCCTTCACCGAAGACGGGTTTGTGGGGGTGATCAATTCGGATCTCGCGAACGATGTGGGGAACGGATTGAGTCGGGTTCTGAAGTTGGGGGAATCGGTGGGATCCACTCTGGAAACACCTTCACCGAACTCGATCACTTTGAAGGATGGCGGACTGGCAACACATGCCGGAGGAGTCATCGACGGCGTCCGGACGACCACAGGCCAAATCAAACTCAGTGTTTCTGTGGACTCCGTGCTAACGCTGTTTCGTGAAATAAACGTTTACTTCGAAGCCACCGCGCCGTGGAAACTCGCCAAGGGTTCGGACGAAGACAAGGAGCGCCTCAAGGTCGTCCTTTGGCACGCCGCGGAAGCCCTCCGTATCGGGTTCACGCTTCTCCACCCCGTCATGCCCGGCAAAATGAACGAAGCGCTCGCGGCTCTCGGATTCACCTTCGAGGAAAGCAAACAGTCGCTGGAATGGCGCACGTCCGGCGGGTTCAAGCTGAAGCCGATCTCTCCCCTCTTTCCGCGGATTGACACGAAGGAAACGAAGAAAGCCCAAGCGCAGGGCGGCCCGGAATCCGGCGCCCCCACTGATCCTTTTTCCCTGCTTGATCTCCGCGTCGCCAAAATCCTCACGGTCGCGGACCATCCCGATGCCGAAGCGCTGTATGTCCTCAAGGTGAACGCGGGCGAGACCGAGCCTCGCACCGTCTGCGCCGGACTCCGGAAACACCTGACGCAGGAAGAACTGACCGGAAAGACAGCCGTGCTCGTGGCTAACCTGAAGCCGGCGAAACTGCGCGGCATCGAAAGCCACGGAATGTTGCTGGCCGCGGATGGTGAGGGCGGAAAATTGTCCCTCGCGAATTCCGGTGAGGCGTTGCCCGGCGATCCCGTGACAGCCGAGGGAGTTGTCTCCGCGCCCAAGGCAAAGATCACCGTCAAGGATTTCGACAAGGTCTCGCTAACGGTAAAGGGCGGGATCGTAACCTATGGGGGCAAGGCGCTCTCCACCCCGCGCGGCCCTGTGACGGCAGATGCCCCGGACGGGGCGACGGTTCGATAACCCGATTCCATGTAGGGGCAAATGATCATTTGCCCCTACACCGTCGCCC
>JBJHDK010000068.1:0-4538 GCA_050486505.1 Fibrobacteria bacterium
ACCGTCGCCGATGCGGGCCGCATCGCGGGGGTCACCCCGGCGGACATTTCGGGGCTGATTTACCACCTGCGCCATCGGAGCGCGGCGTAGGGTTCCACGGGGTTTCCCGTTACTCCCGGGGAGTCGCTTCCGTTTTTTGTCGCATCACTAGTTCTGTGATGCTTGCGCCATCCAATCGGCGGAGTGTGGACTTCATCGGGAAGATGATCCGGTAACGCGGGTTGAGGATCACGGCCTTTTCGTTGGGGCCCATTTCGAAGGCGGGCGCGCGTTTTGCCCGTTGGCGCGTCTCTCCCCGAAACTGCGCGGGCTCGGTGATGCGCCGTCCTTGGGCGTCGCGCAGGACCCGCGGAAACATGCGGTTCTGGTTCCACACGAGCGCCCAGAAGGGTTTGTCGGGGAACATGGTGCGGTAGCGGTAATAGGTCTGGCCGGTGAGGATTTCGTCGTCGATGATCATGTCGGCTTCGTGCGCGTAGTCGGACGCCGAGATGCCGTTGAGTTTGGCGAAAACTTCGGCGACGAAGCGCCCCGAGGCTCCCGGGCCGTAGACTGATTCGACTCCTTTCGGGGGTTTGCCCAATTGTTCGACGAGTTCGACGGTTTCTTCGGGCGTGAGACGTTTGAATTTTTTGACGGGTTCCATGTTGTCTTCTCCTGCCTTTCAGAATGCGATGGCTTGGGGAGGCGCCGCGTATTCGACCTGGGCCGAGTACAGGTGGAAGGTCGTGGGGCTTCCTTCGTTGTCGTCGCCACTCATGGTGAGGGAAAGGGGGAAGTTTCCCTCGAGCATCGGGGGCATGTAATACAGGTATTTCTCGTCCATTTGCGGTTGAACATCGATGACCTGTGCCAGCTCGGGGTCTCCGGCTCGGAGTTCCATCCATGTACGCGCCACGGGAATCCCGTAGTCATCTTGTTTGATTTCGTAGATGATGTCTGCCAGGACGTAGCCCGATTGGATGCCGTGACTCCTGAGATCGAATGAAAACTCCCCGAGAGCAAGTAAAGGGGAGCCTATGGCACGGAGTTCGAAATCAAGGGTGGGAGCGTGACCGTATCCTCCCAGAAAGAACTTCAACTTGAACCGGATTTCTCCTCCGAGAGAGAACAGGCTGGCGGGGACGGTGAATTGGTTGCCCATGCCCATGCGTGTCACAAAATTTTGAGAATCATGCGAGGCGCCGCCAGGGATCCAAACCCACCCCCAGACAGTTTCGCCGTCGCCTTCGTCCAGGATGGGAAATAGGCCGGGTGTGCTGAAATTTCCGTATGCGTGAGCCACTTCATCCTCTTCATTATCGGCATCCGTTTCGTTCAGGAAAAACCGGATCGCCCATGTCGTGCCTCCTGTGGTGTCCCATCGCATCCATTGCTGGCCGGGGGCCTCTGTCTCGCGCATCTTGTCAGTGGCGAGCCAGATCCAGGCGATCTCTGATTGCAGCGAGGGCACGCCGCTCATGGGAATCAGTTTGGTGTACAGCAGTGGGTTTTTGATCCCTTCAGTACTGGGCGCGGGGAAGATGATGGGCTCGTTGAGGGGAGTGGAGAGGTCGCCGAAGCGGCCGATACTGGCTCGAGCGCCAGCGTTGATCGCCGCCGAGAGACTGGCAATGCTGTTCGTATTTGCATTGATAGTGGATACCAAGGTATCAATCGTTGCATGCTGATCCTGAATGTAGCGATATGCTCCATTAACCTTGAATCCTACGACCATGGGACCTTCTCCATAGATCAGGCACATGATGGGCTGGTTGGAGGGAAGGGCGGAAGTGTCGTTCTCGAACATAGCACGTGTTGAGCGTGCCAGTTTGATGATTTGAGCGTTCTGGTTTGCCATACGCGGCTCCTACTGGTTGATGATCTCCGTGATCGTGTCTCCACCGATGGCATCCGTGATGGTGTCGCCCCCGATGGTTTCTGTGATGTAAACCGGTACGAGATCTTCGGGAGATTCGCCTCCTGCATCGGTCGCAAGCCGGGAAACTGTGACTTCGATCTGTGCTGTGGTTGTATCGAGCGAGATTCTTTCGACCAGTACTTTGTAGTACAGACCACCGGTGCGTTTATCATCCTGAAAAAGGATGCGGTTCAGCAACTGCAGGTTGTTGATGTTGTCGGCGGTCAGGGGAACCCGGAAGGTATAAGGAATCCGTGGGCCGGAATACCATTGCGAGAGTTTCAAGGCAAGGTGGGCCGGTGTGTCTTCAGTGTCCAGGAACATGCCGACGCCGGCACGCTGGATGCGTTCATTGCTCTGAAACCAGTTGCAATCGAGCCGGTAGATGTTCTCACGGTACGAGACGAGATACGCCGCGCGGTACTGCTCCCAGCAACCTTTCGCGTTCTCGTAGCTGGCGAACCCTCCGGCGTACTGTGTCCAAGGAGCGTTGGGTTCCGGACTGTAAGGGGGGAACACACTCTTGTCAGTATTGCGGATATAGACGACGGAACGGTAATCGCCGGTTACAGGGTCCTTGTCGTAGCGAAGTTCGAGTCCCGTGTAGACCCTGTCGAGACCCGTGATGGCCGAGTCGCCCACGCTCGCATCTAGGACTTTTACGCCATCGTAGATCGCGACGACGCCAGGGTTGTCGTAGCCGTCGAGCGGCATGAGCCGACGTCGCCCGTCGCGGGCGGGAACCATGGCCAGGAAACCGTGCTTGCACAATTCGGAGATGTAGTCCTTGGTTTTTTTCTGTTCGGTGATTTGCCGGCCGATATGCCATGTCTGAGCGGGCCGCTGATACAATGAAAGGTCAAAGGAAGCCTGATCCAGCTTGTCCCCGGCGTTATCCCGGTCGCGCATGAGGTACTCAATGGAGTCAGGGATGGAGAGCACGGGATTGCCCTCGATGCGTGGTGGCGTACGTTCACCCCAATCGCCGAATTTGACACCGGTGACGTAGTGGTACTTGGTCCCGGTGTAGACGTCTTTTTTTCTGAACAACGCGATCTGACGTAATGCATATCCAACGGATAATCCGATTCCAGTTGTAGGGCTTATCGTTCCGTTGGCGCTTCTTGCATATTGTATGAGAATCTTGACTCGAAGCGATTTGATGGACTTCTTCCGTTCCTCGTCACGCAGAAGATCGAAGAAATTCGCGTCATTGTTGCTTCCATTATATCCTTGGATCACTCGAGGTTCGGATCCTGTGCCGACGCCGAAGTAGTAAAAGCCTCCAATCTGTCGAAGTGGGTATGGATCACTCGTTGCATTCCCTGGAAATACAACTTGATCTTGGTTTTCTCCGAGGATCGTCATACGGATCATGTTTGACGTTTTTATGCCGTAAGTATCGATCAACGAGCATTCCAGCCATACGCGTGTCCGGATGTTTCCCTGAAGTTTTGCGGCAGACACAAAAAAATCGGCATCAATGCCTATCGCGAGCTCCTCATCCGATTCCAGTAGCAAGTTCTCTGGTAGAGAGATTTCCATCATTATTCCATCGATAATCGAAAAGATGGTGTTCTGGGCATACCCGAGAATCTCCGAGTCTTTGAACGAAATCTTTCTTTCATATTTGTTGTCATCCTGCGATGCCCCGCTCGTATTGATCCCGTTGACAAGTTTTGGAATAGGATTCAAGAAGTCTGGAAATGGATAGGGGGGGCTATCGGTTTCGAGAACATTCCTGTCCGTGAAATTTGTTGGGCCGAGCCATAGTTGGGGAAAGGATTCTGTAACGGGAAGGCTGAGGCCTCCGGTATTAAGGATGTTGAACGACATGAACGGGGGGAGTTCTCCGGCTCGCACAAGTGATGTCAGATGTATCAGGTAAACATCCTCCGGCTGATACGGCGCATCATCGCCCTCGGGCCTGGCGGTAACCCCTGCGATGTCTTCGAACGGAGGGTCATCTTCCCCGTCGAGAGGGTAGCGCTTGATCACCTTGCCTTCGATGTCGATGAACTTTCCGTCCTGATGTCCCAGCAGGGGAGGGACGAGATCATGCACGGGCGCATCCGAGGCGGCGTTAAAATTTTGCAGGTCGTACACTTGCACCCACCAGGCGTTGAGGGCGTTGCTGTCGTTCGGCCCCGACCCGACGGGTGTGGCACTGAAAGAGGGACTCAGAGTGATCGTCAGTGTGCGATTTTCTCCGAATCCAGAGGAGGAAGAATTTGAGCTTATTGATGTTGGCGAATATTCACTATCAGTTTGTCCAGCCCTGGCTATACGGATGTATTTTCCCTGAAGAGCATTCACCCCGAAAATTTTTGATCCTGTCTTTATTGTTATCGTTGATCCCAAGATACTCTGGATTTGAGCCAACTCGTATTCAACCGTCCCCTTTTTACACAGCATTATCCGCACGATCTGACCTGTCATGGGCAGCAGCCTGGCTTCTGGAACTCTCCCCATGCACAATGGCACGAATTTCCCAACCGAATCATCCGGTGCCTCGGGAAATCCTGCCTCCGAAATTTCTGCCCTCAACGTGTCCTTGTGTATCGTCAAGAATCCATCCACCGCCGCGAGGCTGACCAGGTGTTCCTCATTGGTGATGTTCTCGATGCTGTAGGTTCCC
>JBJHDK010000068.1:4548-11211 GCA_050486505.1 Fibrobacteria bacterium
ACCACAAATAGGTGAAGCTCGCATCGGAATAAATTGATGCTTTGTGCATTCAAGTAGTCGAACAATGTCGCCTCATCGAGGCCGGGCGGATTGTTGATCAGCTTCAAGTCCGTACCCGACATGGTGGAATAACCGCCCCCGAGAGTGGGGTCCACCACCTCCTCAGGACTGCCTAGGGAATCCTTGGCGATGAGCCCTTCTTTCCAAATGAGTTGCGGACTTGCTGTCACCGGATTCAAAGGCGGGTTCGTGGGAGGATTTCCACCAGAATATCCGGGACGCCCGGTAATCAGACAGATGGATCCCGTATAAAGCCCAATGGCTTCATCCGTGAAGTGCTCACGCGTCTGGATCATCACAGCGTATTCGATGTCAGTTACTGCGTTCAAGGCGTCTCCATAAAATGATGTGCGGGCCTACATCTTTCGAAGTAGATTATATGCCGAGTGAACAGGAGGGCATCATGAAAACACTTACACTTACTTTCGTTGTGGCCTTTTTTCTTATCGGATGTCTTTTGGGTAAGGACGACAAGAAGGAAACTGAACCAGGGTTCAACGAGTTTTCCATTTCGGGGGAGTTGGTCGAGTTGAGGTATGAGTACGCACCTCCCCATGATTACTGGTTTCTCCGCATCGACTCCCTTTATCCCGGACGCGAGGATTTGTATGAATGCAGTTGTATTGGATATTTGGGGAACTTCAATGCCAGAGACTATACGAACGAGTTTATGGGTCCAGGGCTCTTGCCTTCCGAATTTCCATTTATCACTTTTCGGGATACCACCATCGCTCGCGACTTCACCCACTGGCGTCTCGACGTGACCTGCCCCGATTCGATCCCGGTTCCCGAGTAGTCTTTTTTCTGCTTCTCCGCTCGTGCATAGAGTATGAGCGGAGCTTGTTGCACCCACCCCGCACAGCATCTTCCGTACGATCTGTCCCGTCACCGGCAGCAGTTTGGCTTCCGGAATTCTCCCCATACACAATGGAATGAATTTCCCAATCGAATCATCTGGAGCCTCGGAAAATCCCGCCGCCGAAACCTCCGTCTTCAAAGTGTCCTTGTGGATCGTGAGAAATCCGTCCACCGCCGTGAGGCTGACCAAGTGTTCCTCATTGGTGATGTTCTCGATGCTGTAGGTTCCCCACAGTTTGAATGTTCCATCGATCACCACATATAGTTGAAGCTCACATCGGAACAAATTGATGCCGATATCGTTCAGGTAGTCGAACAATGTCGATCCATCGAGGCCGGGAGGATTATTGATCAGTTTTAGATCCGCACCCGACATGGTTGAGTACCCCCCGCCTAGTGTTGGATCCACGACTTCTTCCGGGCTTCCCAAGGATTCTTTCGCAATCAACCCTTCTTTCCAAACAAGCTGCGGATTTGCTGTCACCGGATTCAAAGGTGGGTTCGTGGGAGGATTTCCACCAGAATATCCGGGACGCCCGGTAATCAGACAAATGGAGCCCGTATAAAGCCCAATGGCATCATCCGTGAAGTGCTCACGCGTCCTGATCATCACGGCGTATTCGATGTCCGTAACGGCACTCATGGTGCCTCCACAAGTTCGAGATCAAGGTTCCACCGATCCAGGGAGGTCCGTGTGACCTTGACATCCGCAGCCTTGCAATTCAATGGCAATCCACCGCGCGCCTTTCCGAAGGGATAGATCACCCCCGGCAGGGATGGAAAAGGAAACGTCAATGCCCTTCCCGTGGGAATGGTGCCGGTACCCATGAGGTATCGAAGAATCGAACGTGTTTCATCCGTCGTCTGGTGAAACCTGCCCGCGAAGCGCCCTGCATCGGCGCGATAATCCGCGGCTGCCGTACCCCCGTTCTGATAAAACGACTTGACCACCGTCGTTGATTTGTCCTGCTCGAATTGATCCAGAAGCCGCAGCGAATCCAGTGAGGCGGATGGGGATGTCACAAGTCCGGGTTGAATCGCTCGGAGCGTGAACGTCACCTCGTCCACACCTGTGGCGTTTGGAGAAAAGAAGGCGCGTTGAAGCCTTTCCAGATCGAGAATCGTCGCATTGAGCGGTACCGACTGATCAACAATCGGAGCGAACGCCACTCCATTAATCTCGCTGACTTCGAAAATCCCGCGGCCGTTTGTTTCCACCCAATCCGCGAAAGCATTCATTTCGGATTGAATCCCGAATACCGTCACGCGGGCACTGTACACATCTCCGTCCACACCCCGGTCGCAGCCATGCCGGAACCCCGCGGCATCCTCCATCCATGTGATATTCCTCCGCAGTGATACCTGCGGCCATGGATTGACGCGAACCGACACGGATTGATCCATGGCCGGGCCTCGGAAAGTCATCGAGAATCCCACAGATTACCCCGTCATCCCCAGATAGTCCGCCTGCCGCGTCATGTTTTGATGACGACGCAACGTGTGGATGGAATACCGACCTCCGGGGCCGATGTTCTTGCGAAGATCTTCCACCGCCCGTTGCCCGCCGGCAGCAGCGACTTCCTGCTTCGACCAGACGTGCTCGCCGCCTTCCAGTTCTGCCACGACACCGCCTTGGGCGTGCGATGGGCCATAGATGGGACCTCCGTACTCGAATTTTTGCTTTTTTATCTCATTTACTGTGGCCATTCCTGCGGAGATTGTTCCGGCCATTGCGAATAGGTTCATCGGCCAAGGCTGTCCCAATTGCTTCAATGCATTGGCATAGGTCAAAGCGACCGCTTGAGCTACCATGAGTGTCTTTGCTGGCATACCGAAAGTTTTGTACTTGTTTGCAATAATTTCGGCAGCTTTAGCCGAAAATTTTAGACTATAATCCGCTGATAGTTCAGCGCTCTTGATTTCATTTTGTATGGTTTCGTTTGTTTTTCCCCATTCTTCTGCCATTTTCATCCATCGCTTGATATTACGGATGAATTTGTGCTCTATTTCCTCGCTTTTTTGCTCTAGAGATTGCGCTTGAGCGTAAAATTCACTACTCGATCCTCTACCAAAATTGTGAGGTAATCGCTCATCGGCAGCATTATTGGTTCCAAAGATTTCTTCTGGAGTTATAGCTGACATCACTTCACCTCCCCACCATGCCCCATCACAACCTCATACTCCCGCTTCTTCCCCAGGAAATACCGCATGAATTCCACGTACCGCGGGCGCTGCCCGTGGAAGCCAGGCGCCGTGTGCGGGTATTTATCGATGTAGCAGTGCATGTCATACCATTCCCAAACAACTTCGGAGATGAACAACATCGGGCACGAATGGTACGCGACCTCGTTGTTCTCATCATCCGGAACTCCGTCCTCGACCGCGCTCGGCGAAGGCGCGTCACACCCCCAGGCCTTTCTTAGCCCTGGGCTCCGGCGGCACTTCGAGCAGGACTGCTGGACGTGTCCGACGCAGGAGGCGGCGAGGAGTCTAAACCCTCTCTCTCGATCTTCGAAGGAGTACAGAATGATGCGCATTTCCAGTACAATGCCTCGATCCACAGGAAGGGCAAGGTCGATACCGCGTTCCGCGTGAAAGGGATCGGCTCCAAGTTGGAGTTGAGAACATTCTCCCAGCCTACCAAGGCACCCTCCTCGCCGTTGTCGCCCCGCAGCGCCCCGATCATGGTTTCGGCATCAAGCTGCCTGCCGGCCTTGATGGCGGAGCGCAAGGCCGACCAGTGGCGGTAGGGGAGATCCCGCAGATAAAACCGTGGGCGGTACTCCTCTTCCACGTCGGCGAATACGTCCAGCGTCTCGGTTACATAAGCACCGGGAGCGAAGGGCAACAGCCCCGCCAGCTTTCGCCGGGTTTCCTCGTCCATCGTTCTCGCAATCATGGTTATTCCTCCTCTTCGTGCATGGCGATGCTGAATTCGTCGTTGCCCGTGTCTTCGTGCAGTTCGTAGGTTTGGTCCCACATCCACATTTCGCTTTCCTCCCGCGATCCGAGCGGCATCGTCAGTAACTGGGCCTTGGGCGCAGTGATCGAGTACATCAGCTGATGATTATTCAACGCCGTGATCAACTTGAATTCCACTTGTTCCCCGCCCGCCCAACGCGCGTAATGGTCATTGCCCGAGAGGGTCTTTACCTTAACGTTTAGCATCAACTTCGGATCACGTTTCGCGATGTAGGCAGCAGCATAGCCGGTGTCATCTTCCGGATCCGGATCCAGTTCCACCGTGTTTCCGAAATCGAGGTTGAACTTGCTGACCTGTTGGGAAACCGCCGTGCCCGTGTCGATCGTGATCACCGAGTTGACCGTCCCCGGCGCATAGCCGGTGTCGGCCCCGCTCATGGCGATGGTCGATCCCTGCATGATCTCGTACAGCGCCCCGGTGAAGGTGAACTCCGCCACCAGTGGTGCTCCGAGGGAATCCATGGAGATCACACAATTCCCCATGCAACCTTTTCCCTTCACGATGATGGCATCACTGCCGGAAGAGGGCCAAAGGATCGCCCAGATGGTGGCGGTGACGTCGTTTCCCGCATCCTTGGAGGCATCGGGGGTGTAGACCTGTTTGTCGTCGGGATTGGTTTCGGATGTCAACTTCAGTCCGCAGGCTTGAAACGCCCTTCCGATTTTCGGCTCCTCATCCGCTGCATCCGACGTCAACAGGGCAGCCTTCGCCGTGAAGGTCACCTTGCGTTTTCCCATCACTGCCGGTCCTTTTGAGTGTCGACCCGAGGCAAACTCCTGAATGTACGATTCGATTTCAGGGCTCACCCCCACATCAAAGAACTTGATGTCATTGGCCTCGGGCGTACTCATTTCTCCGCTGTTCGGTTCAAGCTTCATGACGAGCGTCGCCTTGTCTTTCACGAAAGTCGGTGTTGCAGCCATTCCGGACTCCTTTCAGATCACCCTTGTTTCTCTTTTCCCTTTTCGCTGTCTCTATTCATTTCTCCGCCATCCGCTTTTCTTCCGCCTGCGGCGGACGTCGGGCCTACGGCCCTCCGCATTTCCCATTTCCCACTTCCCATTTCCCATTTATTCTTCCCCCTCACCCCAACGCATCCCAATCATCGGCCCAGCCCGTCGTCACCCCCGGCTCCACTCCAGAGTTCGCCGTCTTGGCGATGTATCCTGCTCCACCGCGGGTCACCAAATCGTTCGGCAGGTAATCCGTGCCGCCGCTCCAGGCGCCACGATAGCGCACGTTCCCGGTTCCGAACGCCGTGATGCCGTCCGCAGCGTCTCGGTACGCCAGGGCCCGTTGTCCGTCCTCCGTGACGCCCGCCAGTTCCTCGCGCGCCAGCAAAGCCTTGGCTGCCTCCCAGGTTCTGAAGAGGCGCATCAACTCGCCGTGGGGTTCGCGAGTTCCTGCTGGGAGCGGACCTCGACCATGATTTTCGTGCCGCGCAGGCCGGCCGTGCCGGGAACGTCGAGTACCCGCCCGAACGGTTCCGAGGAGGCATAGACGGCCAACTGGCAAGTGGGGGCGCTTCCGCTCCCCGGAAGATCCGGGTGCAGCCCGAGCATGCGCTGAATGTCTTGCTTGATGGTTTCGGTGTCTTCGACGATGTCGCCGGAGGGATCCACGAAGACGACCAAGGTCGTCATCGCGGTCAGATACAGCATCTCGTTGTCGAAATCGGAGCGGCTGTCTCGCCCGGAAAGGACCGCCACGGCAGGGAAATTCGAAATGCCGCCGGGATTTTCGGGAAACTCGTCGAACACATCACCGATATCATTCACATAGCCGTTCGCAACAGTGATCTGCCCGAGCCTGTACACCAAGGCTTCCCGGATTTTGGTTTCGACGCTTGCGGGCATTGTGGATCCGAGGGTTGGAGGTCACCGCTTTCACACGGTTTCCCCCAATCTCCACCGGAATCGTCCGCTCCGCCGGGATCAAAGAGAATCAAAAGGGATCAAACAGCATCAAAGAAGATCGAAGAAGATTAAAAGGGATCAGAAAGGATCACTCCGAATCATTCCGAATGACTTCGAAAGCAGGACTGGTGGTCGTCCTCTCCAGCAACTCGCCGAACTCTTTGACGATGAGGTATGCAGTTCTGTCGCTAATCGCCCCGTTCAACGCACGCTTCACGGTAGGTGTTGAACGGGAAAGACGCGCGGCGACTTGTTTGATGTTCAGATCGTACTCATACATGGCCCGGCGGATCAATCGAAATGCGATCTCGGGGTTTGTCGTCTTCACTTCCATATCCATGACCACCTCCGCATCCACAAATCCAAGGCGTTATTGAGACAGGTGTTTCGATTGCGACAATATCAATGATTATGTCAGGTTGTCAAGCGACTGTAGCGATCTGCTTTTTCTGCTTTACGGATTCGGGAGGGTGTGGAGCGATAAAAACCGTTTTTTTTTGCGAAATTCGCGACATCGGTAAAATGATGTTCAACCTCCGCGATCCCTTTCTTTCACGAGAACGCTAACGCATTGAAGCCGTTCGGAAGGATGGAGGAGCTCGCATTTTGATGGGGGGCCGGGGGTGATCAATCGGGGGCTGGACGACTTCGGAGAAGGTTTCCTTCGAGGCGACGGAGCGGTACAGCGGGTTTCAGGAGCGGCAGCGTCGCGAGATCGAGCGCACGCGCGAGCTTGCGGGGCTGCGGATTCCGGAGTCGTTCGATTATGATCTGGCGAAGGGGCTTTCGGCGGAGGCGGTGCAGAAGCTGCGTGTGCGTCGTCCGCTCACCGTCGCCGATGCGGGC
>JBJHDK010000069.1:0-10981 GCA_050486505.1 Fibrobacteria bacterium
GCGGTGATGCGAAGCGCCTCGCTGCGCAACCAGCGGTCGCAGGAGCGCGTTGCGACCACGTGCACGTCGCCGTGGTCGATGTGGCGCTGGAGCACATTGAGGTGTCCCTGGTGGATCATGGCGGAATTCATGTCCGCGGGATCACCCTTGAGGATGAGGTAGTTTCCGCGCGGAACACGCTCGAGAATCGCTTGCGCCTGGATTTCGCCGACCCTGACATTGTCGAAGGAGAGATAAAGGTCCACCGGGGCGTCGGCGATCAGGCGGTCATACGAGATTACGGGGACACTCCGCGCCCGGGCGTTGAGCACGATGGGGCGAGCGGCGTCCGCATTCTTCGGAACGACGACAAGCACTTGCACGCCGCGTGCCAGGAGCGCGTCTGTCTGGCGCAGTTGCACGTTCGGATCGCCGGCGGCATCCTGGACGATCACCCGCGCGCCCAGCGCTTCGGCCTTGGCCACGAAAAAGTCCCGATCACGCTGCCAGCGTTCTTCCTTGAGGTCGGCAAGGCTGAGCCCGATCAGCGGGCCGCTTCCTTCGTGGGTTTCTTGCCTGCCGCAGGCGAAAAACAGGAGGGGGACGGCGAGGAGCATCAGGGCTGGCAACGACCGAACAGGCATGGCAAGATCCTTTCGTGTGGCACGGGAAAGCTATTAACGGTCAAGGCCCTTCGTGCACAAATTCGACGCGATATTACATTCTCGGCATGAATCACCACGGCCCCGTGCCGGTCTGAGATGTTTTTCCTGCGCAACGATGCATTGCGTGTCGAGGTGCTTGATCCGGCACTCGACAGGGATCGCATGGGCAGCCGTTATTGTGCGGGCGGTTACATCTGGGGTGCTTCGGATACGCAGGGGCGCCCGCTTTTCTCGGGCCCTTTTTTCCCCGATGCGACGACCCCGTTCGACGGGCAGGGCGCGCCTGAAGTGTTCGAGACCGCCCTTGGCGCCGACGTCGCAAAAGTCGGTGACCTGGTCTGCGTTCCCGGCGTGGGCCTTGTACGCCGCGACAGCAGGACAGCCCCGTTTCATGTGCGGGACAATCCGGCGGTGGTGCGCTTCGCGGACTGGGATGTCGAGGAGTCGACGTCGGAGACTGTTCGCATGCGTACGACGCAGGAGTTCAAGGGAACGCGCCTTGACCTCGCAAGGACGGTCAAAATCATGGGGGTCACTCTGGAGTCCCGAACGGAGTTGGGGTATGCGGGAGAACACCCCCTGTCGTTGCGTTGGTTCGCCCACCCTTTCTTCCCGCCGCAAGAAAAACTCTGTCGCTTCACGCCCCGGGCGAAGGTTCCGGAAAACCCGGCATTCGGTCTCGATCCTGATGACTTTCTCGTTCGCGATCCGGGTTACAAGTGGGAGAAGGGATTTTATCAACCGCTCGAGGCGGCCTTGGGCAAGCCGCTGCGCGTCGAGCAACTCCATGCTGTTGCGGAAACCATCAGGGTCGAATGCGATTGGCCGCTTGCTTGGCTGCCGGTGTGGGGGAACGCGCGCGCCTTCTCCTTCGAGCCGTATCACGACGTCGTGCTGGAACCAGGCACCGCGACGGCGTGGACGATCCGGTATGCCTTCGGGGACGGCTGATGGCCAACGCCAAGGATTGCGGCTTTTTGTTGCGCAAGATTCCGTATTCGGAATCAAGCTGGATCCTCAAGGCTTTCACCCGCGAACATGGATTGATGTCGTTCATGGCGAAGGGCGCTCGCAGGCAAAATTCACGATTGCATGGTCTCATGGAACCGGTGCTGCATCTCCAGTTTCTCTTTCCTGCCCAAGCCAGGGGAGACATGCGGATTCTCGCCGATGCGGCCTTGCTCCACGATTTCCCCGGGGTCCGTGATACCTTGGTCAAGCAGAGCCTGGCTCTGGTCTGCGGCGAGGTGATATTGAGATACTTGCCCGATCAGGCCGTTGCCCCGCAATTTCACGACCTGTTGCTTGAGACGCATTGCAGGCTGGAGTCCTCGGACGTCGGGCGCGAGGCGTTGCAGGCAACCTTGGCAGCATTTCTGCTCGATTATTGCGAACTCTCGGGACACCAACCGCAGTTCCGAACCTGCACGGGCTGCGGCGCAGCCTTGAACGGAGCGACAATTGCGTTTCATGTGGATCAGGGGGGACCCGCCTGCAGTCGCTGCCACCGCGAGGAACCCGGTGCGCTGCAGTTGCGCGAGGGGACCCTGCGCTGGCTGGATGCGGTGCAGCGTGGCGTTTCGGGGCCGGAGTTGGACCGCATCAATGCGGGGCGTGCCTTGGAGTTCCTGTTGCTGTACCTTGGCCGGCACTCCGGAGGCCAAAAGCCCATCAAATCCTTCCAGGTGTGGCAGGCGTTGATGGGTGGGTAACAGGGATCAGGGATCGGGTGTCAGGTCGGAAGATAGCGTGGCGCTTCTCCCCTTATCACCCGCACTTCATCCTCTCCCCGCACCTCCTACCCTGCGCCTGTTACCCGTTACCTGACACCTGCTCGCCAGTTATAATTCCGCGTATGCCCTATCGCCTCCGCACGCGCATCGCCCCGACCCCGAGCGGCGTTCTGCATCTCGGGAACGCCTGGTCGTTTACACTGACGTGGCTGGCAGCGCGCGCCACGGGCGGGAGCGTGCACCTGCGCATCGATGACATGGATGCCGCGCGCAGTCGTCCGGAACACGTCGAAGATATCTTCGCCGCACTGACGTGGCTGGGGCTCGACTGGGATTCCGGTCCCCGTGATGCGGCGGAGTTCCGGGCGTCGCATTCGCAGCGGCTACGGCTTGACCGCTATCGCGCGGCGTTGGACGTGCTGCGGAGTCGCGGCTGCGTGTACGCCTGTACCTGCAGCCGTACCCAGGTGCGCCAGTCCGGTGCGGGGAACACGATGGTTTACCCGGGCACGTGCCGGGATCGCGAGGGGGTTTCCGCTGGGAAGCACGCATTGCGGTTCCGGCTCGAAACGGGGACTGCGCGAGTCCGTGACCCGGAAGGATCGGCCTTTGTCCTGCATCCGGAACGCGATCTCGGTGATTTCATCCTGCTTCGCAAAAACGGGGACCCGGCCTACCAGCTGACCTCGCTCGTGGATGACGAGGAAGTGGGGGTCAACTTCGTCGTGCGCGGCCTTGACCTGATGCCCTCCACGGGGGCACAGGTTGCCCTGGCGCATGCATTGGGGTTGCGTCACTTTCCGCAAGCGCGCTTCTGGCATCACTCCCTGGTTCTCGATGATCATGGCGAAAAACTTTCAAAATCGACCGGTTCGGAATCGCTGGAAGCTTTGCGGCAGCGTTACAAGGCCCCGGAGGTCCTGTTTCGCTGGTTCGCCGTTGCGCTGGGGCGTTCTGTTGAAGGCGTGCGCACGGCGCGCGATCTGCTGCCGGGATTTTCGCCCGCGCAGGCTCCGGAAACGCCGCTGCGTCTCCCGGATTTCTGGCGCTTTGCGGAGGCGGGCGGTTGAAAGGGGCGAATGATCATTCGCCCCTACAGTTACATTGACGTCATCTATGTTGACCGCCGCTGAAATCGCCCGCCATCCCGGCCCCTTGGCCGTCTGTACCGCGTATGACTATCCCTTCGCCCGCGTTCTTGCGCGTGCCGGGGTCGACGTGATTCTGGTCGGGGACTCCCTTGCCAACGTGGTTCTGGGGCTGCCCGCAACCCGCGACGTGGGCATGGCGGAGATGGAGCTTTTCGCCGGAGCCGTACTACGGGGAGCTCCGGATTCGCATGTGACGATCGATCTTCCTTTCGGGGCAGATTCCACCGTCGAGTCCGCGGTGCGAAACGGGTTGCATTTCATCGGCATGGGTGCGGCTTCGGTCAAGCTTGAGGGGGACAAGCCCGGAGTGATTCGTGCCCTTGTGGACGCAGGGGTTCCCGTCATGGCGCATCTGGGGCTGTTGCCCCAAACCGCAAAATCCTTTAAGCGGGTCGGCGTGACAGGGACGGACAGGGAGAGATTGCTGCGCGAGGCCGTCAGCATTGAAGAGGCCGGGGCGTTTTCCGTCGTCCTCGAAAACATCCAGGAGGACACTGCCTCGGAAATCACCCGTTCACTGTCCATTCCAACCATCGGCATCGGGTCGGGGGTGTTCACTCGCGGTCAGGTTCAGGTCTTGCACGACATTCTCGGTCTCGTTGAAAAATCCCCACCCTTCGCGAAGTCTTTCACCGATCTTTCTGATGGGGCCGTGCATGCCGTTCGGCAGTATACGGATTGGGTTCGCAATGAAACCGGGAGGGTGCCATCTTCTTGCTAGAGAATGGTGTCATTTTGTCCAAAGCGCGGTGGTACCACACGTCCGAATACGTGGCGGTTTATTTTTTCGGGCATGTCTGACGACCACGCATCATCCGATCCACAGGCCGTTTCTCCGGGAACTGGGTTGCGGCCGAAACCCGCGCTCGAGATTATCGAGGGGCGCGAATTCATTGCGGAGAACGTGGCCATTTCCGGGCGTCATTTCATCCGTTGTTCGTTCAATTTCTGCAATCTGATTTATTCGGGGGGGCCGGTCGGCCTGGTCGAGTGCGGTGGGAACAACAACCAGCTCGTTGAAGTGGGGCCGGTGAAGGAAGCCATCCAGGGGTTTCTTCCGGAGAATATCCGGGACAAGATGTTGCGCTACTGGACTGAGGTCCGCAAGGGGTTCAATCTCAGCGATTCCCCGGAAGTTTGAACGCCTTGCGTTCTAGCCGGCCAGAAGTTCCACCCGTGCAATTTCGGCGGACGTTCCCACCCGCATCGGCGGCCCCCAGTATCCCGTACCTTCACTGACGTAAAGCCAGGTTCTGTTCGCGACCCGGTGCAAACCGTTGAGGTAGGGCTGGTCGAGGTGCACCAGCCAATTGAACGGCTTCATCTGGCCACCATGAACATGCCCTGAGATTTGCAGGTCGACCCCGGCCGCCACCGCGTCGTCGATTGCCTTGGGCTGGTGCGCGAGCAGCACGACGGGCTTCGTCGGATCGCGTCCATCCAAGGCGCGTTCCACGTCCTGACCGTGTCCCGGAAGCATTCCCGCAGCGGTGATATCGTCGACCCCGGCAAGGTCGAAAAGCCCGCGGATGTCAATGCGTTCATTGCGCAGCGTACGGATGCCGAGCGTGTTCATGTGTTCGATCCAGGGGTCTGCGCCGGCGTAATATTCGTGGTTGCCGGTCACCATGAACACACCGTCGCGTGCGTGCAGCCGGCCCAGCGGCTCGACGTGGCGGCGCAGCGTCTCGACGGTGCCGTCCACGATGTCCCCCGTGAGTACGACCATGTCGGGCCCCATCAGGTTGATGCGGTGGACGACCTCTTCCACGAAGGGGCGGCTGATGGTGGGCCCCACGTGCAGGTCGGTGATTTGCGCGATCACGTACCCGTTCCCCTCGCGGGGAAGCTTCGCCAGGGGAACCCCCACACTCTTCACCTGTAACCGGCGCGCCTGGAACATCCCGGCCACACCCGTGGCCACGGCGGCGGCTCCGACGCTCCCCGCGATCACCCGTGCCGCGAACGTGCGCCTGTCCGGATCCCGTGGCGTGCGCGCGCCGAACAAGGACGCGCCCTCGCGCAGCAGCCGAAGCAGGTCGACCGCGCCGCCGAACACCAGCAGGTAGAACAGGAAGCCCATCCAGCTGTAGGTGACCCAGGCCATGGGGGAGACGATGCCGCGCGGGAGCATGTCGCGAAAAACGAAGCTGGCCGGGATGGAGAGGGCGAGCAAGACGAGCGCGAGGGTGAGCACCCGGGCGCGCCTCTTCGGCATCTTCGGATCGTGGATGAAGCGCTTCCAGACGTAGTAGTGCGAGAGCGCGGTGAGGGTGCTGAGGATGGTGAGGGCGATGACGATGCGGAGCATGGGGGACGGAGTCGGGCCTTCCTGCGTGAGGGGAACGCGGCATGTCGCGGAAAGGGTTGAAGATACACCCTTCGCGGGTGCCGGGTTGCCTTTCGTGGCGGATCAAGCGTCAAAGGGGCTCTTGGGAGCCGTTTGCGGTTACCAAGGATAATTGGTAAATAAAGGGGGCGCGGAATGCCGTTGAGCGGCAAGGAGATGATCAAGCTGTATGAGCGCGAGGGATGGCAGGTTATTGGGCAAAGAGGGAGTCATGTCCGCATGGAGAAGGGGTCGTTGCACGAGACCATCCCTTTGCACAAAGAGCTTGCGAAAGGTACCGAGCATAAACTGCTGAAGATCCTCAGGAAAGGATGACCAAGGATGCTTTATCATTACAAGTTTCACCGGGAAAAGGGTGGCTTCTGGGGGTTTTGTCTTGAGCTGGATGGAGCCGTGACGCAAGGGAACACCTGGGAAGAATTCGAGCACAACATGTCGGAGTCCCTGAGCCTGTACCTGGATGAGCGCGAGGATTCCGATGTGTTGTTCCCCGAGCCGAATCCTTCGCTCAAAGGACGCAACATCGTTAAGGTTCCGGTCGATCCGAAAGTCGCGCTGGCCATGCTGGTGCGGCAGGCGCGTGTTCGCCGAAAGATCACGCAGAAGCAGGCGGCAGAAAAACTGGGAATGAAGAACGTGTATAGTTACCAGCGGCTGGAGCGGTCGAATACGGCGAATCCGGAGTTCACGACCCTGCTGCGGATCAAGAAGCTCTTTCCGGAGGTGTCGGTGGATTTGGCGCTGGGGTAGGGGGCACCCCACGCTGCGCCTACCCCTGCTGGTACACCTCGCTGCCCTTCTCCACGAACTCCTTCGACTTCTCCTCCATCCCCTTGCGCAGGGCGGATTCCTCGTCGACCCCCTGCTTCGCCGCATAGGCGCGCACGTCTTCGGTGATCTTCATCGAACAGAAATGCGGCCCGCACATGGAGCAGAAATGCGCCAGCTTCGCGCCTTCCGCCGGAAGCGTCTCATCGTGGAAGCTCTTCGCCTTGTCGGGATCAAGGCTCAGGTTGAACTGGTCCTGCCAGCGGAACTCGAAGCGCGCCTTCGAGAGCGCGTTGTCGCGATACTGCGCCGCCGGGTGGCCCTTCGCCAGGTCGGCCGCGTGCGCGGCCAGCTTGTAGGTGATCACGCCCTCGCGCACGTCGTTCTTGTCCGGCAGTCCCAGGTGTTCCTTGGGTGTTACGTAGCACAGCATCGCGCAGCCGTACCAGCCGATCATGGCCGCGCCGATTCCCGAGGTGATGTGGTCGTAGCCCGGTGCGATGTCGGTCGTGAGCGGTCCCAGCGTGTAGAACGGCGCCTCGTGGCACCACTCCAACTGCTTCTGCATGTTCTCCTCGATCATGTGCATGGGCACGTGGCCGGGTCCCTCGTTCATCACCTGCACGCCCAGGTCCCAGGCGATTTTCGTCAGCTCGCCCTGCGTCTTCAGCTCGGCGAACTGGGCCTCGTCGTTGGCGTCATAAATCGATCCCGGGCGCAGCCCGTCGCCGATCGAGAACGACACGTCGTACGCGCGCATGATCTCGCAGATCTCGCGCCAATGGGTGTACAGGAAGTTCTCTTGATGGTGGGCCAGGCACCACTTCGCCATGATCGAGCCGCCGCGCGACACGATGCCTGTCATGCGGTTCGCCGTCAGCGGCACGTAGCGGAGCAGCACGCCCGCATGCACCGTGAAGTAGTCCACGCCCTGCTCGGCCTGCTCGATCAGCGTGTCGCGGTAGATCTCCCAGGTCAGCTCCTCGGCCTTGCCGCCCACCTTCTCGAGCGCCTGATAGATGGGAACCGTTCCGATCGGAACGGGGGAGTTTCGGAGAATCCACTCGCGCGTCTCGTGGATGTTCTTGCCCGTGGAGAGATCCATCACCGTGTCGGCGCCCCAGCGGGTGGCCCACACCATCTTCTCCACCTCTTCCTCGATCGACGAGGCGATGGCTGAGTTTCCGATGTTGGCGTTGATCTTCACCAGGAAGTTGCGGCCGATGATCATCGGCTCAAGCTCGGGGTGGTTGATGTTCGCGGGAATGATCGCGCGGCCCCGGGCCACCTCGTCGCGCACGAACTCGGGGGTGATGATGCGGGGGATTTTCGCGCCACGCGCATCGCCGGGATGCTGCCGCTTCAGGTCCTCCTCGCGCATCTCCGCCGTCATGTTTTCCCGGATCGCGATGTACTCCATCTCCGGGGTGATGATGCCGCGCCGCGCGTACTCGAGCTGCGTCACCGCCTGCCCGGCCTTCGCCTTGAGCGGGCGGTGCAGGTTCGGGAAACGCACCGCGTCGAGGCGGCCGTCGGCGAGACGGTCGAGGCCATAGGCAGAAGACGGGCCCTGCATCTCCTCCACGTCGCCGCGGTCGAGGATCCACTGGCGGCGCAGTGCGGGAAGGCCCTTGCGCACGTCGATCTCGACAGCCGGATCCGTGAACGGACCTGAGGTGTCGTACACCGTCACGGGGGCGTTGGGACGGGGGGACTCGCTCTTGTCGCGGCCGCGGGTGGGGGACAGTTCGATTTCACGCATGGCCACGCGCACCGAGGGGTGAAGCGTGCCTTCACGATGGACCTTCTTTGAGGCGGGGAACGGGTCGCGCGTGACGCTGGTGGGAACGGTGGATTGGGACTTGCTCATAAAATCCTCCCTCGGGGGACATGCAGGGAGGATGGAACCCGGTCTTTCCGGTTCGCCAACCTCCCTACGCCGGTACGAACCGGATCAGGTTCAAGGGTGCTTCTCAGTCCGCGCGGCTCAACGGGCGGACGCCCCTGGTTGAACGGGGAAAGATAGTTGAGAGGAGAGAGCTGTCGCCTGTCGCCTTCGTTCCACTTGGCAAATCCCCCCGTATTTTCTTCCTTTACGCACCGCTTTTGGGGATATAGCTCAGTTGGTAGAGCGCTTCGTTCGCAATGAAGAGGTCAGGAGTTCGACTCTCCTTATCTCCACCAAAAATCATGGATCACAACGAAAAAGCGGAAGGCCTTGAGGCCTTCCGCTTTTTCGTTGTCCTGTGCCGTCCAGATTCGCTTCGTCACGGTTTTTGACCGTTCAAGACCCGGATGTAAGAGTCCGGCGGGTTAGTTTTCGGGGGTGGGTTCCTGGCGTGATTTCGGAGCATGCGCTCCTTTGGCCCTGATACTGGCGGTGCTCCCGGCCCACGGGCAGGGTGCTTGGTCGGCGCGTTCCCCGGGACTCACGGGGCATTTGCATACCGTCTTTTTCCACGACGCCTCCAGAGGCTGGGCTTCGGCCGACGAGGGCATTATCCTCGTCACCGTGGATTCCGGAACGACTTGGTCGGTGCGGGCCACGGGAAGTCCGGTGCCGTTGCGCGCGATGCACTTCGCCGGCAAAGACAGCGGTTGGGCCGGAGGTGCTTCCGGAGAAATCCTCCGAACCTTGGACGGGGGGGGATCCTGGGAAGCGCTTTCCGGACCCGTCACCCAGACCATCAGCGGCATCCACTTTCCGACCGCACGGTACGGATGGGCGGTCGCTTGGAGCGGAGAGATTCAAAAAACCTCGGACGGGGGAGAAACCTGGTTCTTGCAGGATGCCGCCAACCCCGCCCGGACCGTGTTCCATGCCGTCAGCTTTGTCGATTCCCTGACCGGCTGGGCGGTGGGTGATGCAGGAATCGTGCGTGCGACCCGCGATGGAGGGGAAACGTGGCAGATCCAGGATGCCGGCATGACGTCTTCGTTTCGTGCCGTGCACGCGCTCGATCGGGACACTGTCTGGGCTTCGGGGAATGGCGGGCAGGTGCGGGTCACGCATGACGGCGGCGAAACGTGGGAAGCGCGTCCGACCGGAATCCAGACCAGTTTGCCGGCAGTGCGCTTCATCGACGCGCGCACTGGCTGGGTCGCAGGTTCAGGTGGATTCGTGCTGCGCACCGTCGATGGCGGGCGCAGCTGGGTGCGGCAAGATCTCCCGGGAGGCGCCTGGGTGAATGCCTTGGCGGTTTCACCGGGGTCGCAGCGCAGGTTGTGGGCAGCAGGAGACGACGGGAGCCTTCATGCGCGCGACATCCCTGCTCTTCCCGTGGTTCGCATGGCGGGTTCACAAATCTGGGGCGAGGGGCAAACCATTTCCCCCCTGGTCCCGCGTGTGTTGGAGGGCGAACCCCTTGGCTGGGAGATCGACCCGGATCCGGCGCCCCTTGGTCTTGTGTTCGATACGACGACCGGCATGCTCGGCGGGGTGCCCGCCTTGGCCACGGAGCCCACGCTGTTTCGCATCACGGCAAAAAGTGCCGGTGGAGCTGTTTCCATGCCATTCAGTGTGACGATTCTCGGTGAAAGCGGCGGGTCGCAATACTGGACCGCAGTCGCATCGGGTGCGGGTGCGTCCTGGAACGCTGCGGTGTTCCGCGGGGGGCGGGTCTGGCTTGCAGGCGGGCAGGGCATGCTGCTGACCACGCAGGACGGTTTTTCGTGGACGATCAGGGAGACGGGTGAGACGCGTACCTTGCGTGCTCTCGGCTTTGCGGCGGCCCCTGATTCCCTCGCCGGATGGGCAGTCGGCGAGGGGGGAGCGTTGTTGAAAACCTCTGACGGCGGAGAGAACTGGCTTCCGCAGTCTTCCGGGCGCACGGATGCATTGCATGCCGTGCACGCCTTCAGCGCGACGTCCGCAATCGCTGCAGGGGATGCAGGGACGCTCTTGAGAAGCGCTGATGGTGGCGCGACCTGGACTGCATGGCCGGTGCCGACCACGCAGTCGCTGCGGGCCGTTTGCTTCGTTTCACCGTTGCGAGGATGGCTGGTCGGCGGTGCAGGAACCATCCTGTCCACCGAGGACGGTGGATTGAACTGGAGTCTGCAATCTTCCGGAACCACGCAAGATCTGCGCGCGGTGTCCTTCGCCGACAGTTCGACGGGCTGGATCGCCGGCGACGCCGGGACCTTGCTCAAGACAAGCGACGGGGGCGAAACCTGGATCCGGCAAGCCACAGGTGTTCCGCATGCATTACGTGGAGTCTCCGCGCTGGATGCGTTCACCGTCTGGGTCGCCGGTGACGCGGGGACCATGCTCAAGAGCTTGGACGGTGGGGCAATCTGGCAGGCACAACCTCTTTCCAACCAGTACGGGTTACG
>JBJHDK010000070.1:0-8154 GCA_050486505.1 Fibrobacteria bacterium
GCCGCTGCCAACGCCGTGCTGGTTCTTATCAATGTGGCCACGTCACTCCTTGGACGCCAGGTCAACTCTTTGGCTTTGGACTTCGAGGCTCACGGTGGCTTCACCGAAAGGCTGTACAAGATCCGCAGAGGACGCCGCTCTTAGCGCCGGACCATCACCCCTGACTTCGCCATCTCGCCCTTGATGCCACCGACGGTATACGTCCCATAGTGCACCATGCTCGCGATCAGCGCCGCGTCGGCTTTACCCGCGGTAAGGACATCCACCAAATGCTCCGGCTTGCCCGCGCCGCCCGAGGCGATCACGGGAATCCCCACCGCCTCCGACACCTTGCGCGTCAACTCCAGGTCGTAGCCTTCCTTCGTTCCGTCGGCGTCGATGCTGTTGAGGCAGATCTCCCCCGCTCCCAACTTCTCGGCCTCGATCGCCCACTCCACCGCATCGCGGCCCACCGGCGTGCGTCCGCCCTGGATCACGACTTCGTAGCCGCTCGGATACTTCGCATCGCCGGACTTGCGGGCGTCCATCCCCAGCACCACGCACTGGCTGCCGAAGGCGCGCGCGCCGTCGCGGATGATTTCGGGATTGCGCACCGCGAGGGAATTCACCGATACCTTCTCCGCGCCGGCGAGCAACACCTCGCGCATATCCTCAAGGTTCCGGATGCCACCGCCCACACTGAAGGGAATGAACACCTCGCGCGCCACGTCGCGCACCATGCCGATGTCGATGGGACGATTCTCCGCCGAAGCCATGATGTCGTAGAACACCAGTTCGTCCACGCCGTCGCGATAATACTGCGCAGCCATCTCCACGGGATCCCCGAGGTCCACGTTGCCCAGGAACTTCACCCCCTTCGTCACCTTGCGGTTCCGGACGTCGAGGCAGATGATGAGGCGCTTCGTTAGCATACCCGCCCCGCTGGGGCGGAGTAATTACGAATTACGAATGACGAATTACGAATTGAAAGACAAGAAAACACGGAAAACAAATTCGTAAGAAAACTCGCGGCCCTTGTTTGAAGAGTCCATCTCCACTCGTAATTCGTAACTCGTAATTCGTAATTCATCTCACGTCCCGTCCCACCCACAAAAGTTCTTCAAGAGTCTCAGCCCCGCCTCGCCGCTTTTTTCCGCGTGGAACTGGCAGGCGACGATGTTGCCGCGCGCGTACAGCGAGGGAAATGTCACGCCGGCATAGTCGGTGAGGCCAAGCGCAGCGGACGGGTCGTCCAGTTCCGGATAAAAACTGTGCACGAAGTAAAAGTGGGAATTTTGGGGGATCCCCTGCAGCAACGCGTGGTCCCGGGTAAAGTGAACGGCGTTCCAGCCCATGTGAGGGATCTTCTCCCCTGCCGTAGGACGAAAGGCTTTCACGCGACCGGGCAGAATACCGAGGCAGGCCGTGCCGCCGTCTTCTTCGCTGTCGCCGAGAATCACTTGGCAGCCGATGCAGATCCCGAGGAACGGCTTGCCCGTCTGCGTGAAGTCGATGACCGCCTGCGTCAATCCGAGGTGGCGCAGACCTTCCATCGCCGAACCCGCCGCGCCCACACCGGGGAAGATCAGACGATCGGACGCCGCGATGACGGCGGGATCGCGCGAGATGCCCGCCTCCACGCCCACGGCGCGCAGCGCGAGCTGCACGGAGGTGAGGTTCCCGGCGTTGTAGTCGACGATGGTGATCATGGTGATGATGAATGGGGTGAACGGGTGCGCATGTAGGGGCAAATAATCATTTGCCCCTACGCGGTCATCCCCTGTGGGTAAACCGCACCCGTTCGGACAGCGCCCCCGACGCAGGGGATGCCTCGGGGAGCTCCCCCTCCAACTCGAAGCCCATGTCGCGGATCATCTCGACGTCGAGATTTCCGGCCTGGCCCTCGGTGGTGAGGTAGTCGCCCACGAAGATCGAGTTGGCCGCGAACAGGCCGAGCGGTTGCAGGCTACGCAAATGCAACTCGCGGCCGCCCGCGATGCGCAGGGTCGAGCGCGGGTTCAGGAAGCGGAACAGCGCGAGGATACGCAGGCACTGCAAGGGGGTGAGTTCTTCCTTGGCCACGAAGGGTGTTCCCGGCACGGGCACGAGGAAGTTGACCGGAATCGATTCGACCTGCATCTCACGCAGGCGGTAGGCCACCTCGAGAATGTCGTCAGCGGTTTCACTCATGCCGAACAGGGCGCCGCTGCAGGCGGAGATCCCCGCCTTCTGCACCTTGCTCACCGTGTCGAGTCGATCGGCGAAGGTGTGCGTCGAGCAGACATCGTCGTAGTGGCGCTCGGAGGTGTTCAGGTTGTGGTTGTACGCCGTCACACCGGCGGATTCCAGGCGCTCGGCCTGACCATCCTTGAGTAAGCCAAGGCAGGCGCACAACTCCAGCTGCGGATGTTGCGCCTTCACCTGGCGGATGGCCTCGGCCACGGCGTTGACGTCCTTGTCCGTGGGGCCGCGCATCGAGGCGACCATGCACAGGCGCGTGGCCTTGTTGGCGATCGCCTTTTGCGCGGCCTCGAGGATGTCGTCAGGGCCCATGAGTTTGTACTTGTCGACCGGCGCGTCCGAGACGCGCGACTGGGAACAGTACCCGCAGTCTTCGGGGCAGATGCCGCTCTGAACGTTGAGAAGGAAGTTGAGCTTGACGCGCTTGCCGAAGTGCGCCTGGCGGACCCGGAACGCCCCCTGCATCAAGGTGAGGATGTCGTCGGCGGGCCAGTTCAGTACGGCCAGCGCCTCTTCGCGGGAAAGCTCCTCGCCGGCGAGGCTCTTTTCGGCGAGTTCCTGCGCGGTCACGGCGGAAGCGGCGGTCGGGGTGCGGGTTTCTTCGGCAATTGCGGTCATAAATCCTCCAGCAGAGGCCAAATATAACCGTTCCCCGGGTCACCCCCGTGCCGCGGCATACACCGCCGCGACCGCATCGGCCACCGCGGGAATCTCCTCCGCCGTGTTGCCCTGCCCCAACGAGAACCTCAGCGACGAGATCGCATCTTCCGGGGCGCGGCCCATCGCCAGCAGCACTTCGGACGGCTTCACTGATCCGGATGCACAGGCGGAGCCGGCCGACACCGCGATGCCGCGCAAGTCGAGCGCCATCACCATGGTATCCCCACGCGCGCCGGGGAACGTCGCATGCAAGGTGTTGGGAAGCCGGGGGGCGTCCTGCGCGGTCACGCGCAGTTCGGGGGTGCACTGGAGGAGCGCGGCCTGCAGCGCGTCGCGCAAGGCGGCGACGCGCGCGCGCTCGGCCTCGCCGTGCGAGGCCCACCACGCGGCGGCGGCACCGAACCCCGCGATGCCGGGCACATTCTCGGTACCGCCGCGCAGGCCGCGCTCCTGTCCCCCGCCGCGCACGAAGGACTCGACCTTGACGCCCTTGCGGATGTACAACGCACCCGCGCCCTTGGGACCACCGATTTTGTGCGCGGCGAACGACGCGAGGTCGACCGGAAGCGCGGAGAGATCGACGGGGATTTTTCCGAGAGCCTGGGTCATGTCGCAGAAGAACAGCGCGCCGTGGTTTCGAAGAACCGCTCCGATCTCCGCGACGGGTTGCACGGTCCCCACCTCGTTGTTGGCCGCCATGAACGCCCCCAACACCGTATCGGCCCGCAGGGCGTTCCCCACATCTTCGGGACGAATGACGCCGTCGGCATCGGGGAGGATCCATGTCGCGTCCCAGCCTTCATCGACGAGTTGCTGGATCGCCGCTTTCACGGCGGGATGCTCGATGGCGGAAGCGACGATGTGGCCCGCCGGTCGCTGAGCTTGTCGAAGCGCCTGGCGGGTCCGCGCGGCTCCCAGCAGGCCGAAGTTGCAGGCCTCGGTGCCGCCGCCGGTGAAGGTGATTGCCTGCGGGTTCGCATGGAGGAGAGCGGCGAGGCTTTCGCGCGCGCTTTCGATTTCGACCTTTGCCTTGCGCCCCGGCTCGTGCAGGCTCGACGCGTTGCCCCATGCCTCCGCCGCCGCGCGCGTCAGGGCGTCGAGGGCTTCGGGCAAGAGCGGGGTGGTGGCGTTGTGGTCGAGGTAGTGCATGGGGGAAAAGTAGCTGACGGGTGTGGCGGATCCGTGCAAGGAATCCGGCATCCTTGTACCTTGTGCCCTCACCCAACGGAGTTTCCCATGTCATCCAAAGTCACCGCCCTGATCGCAACCGTCACCTTCGCCTTCACCCTGTCCGCGCACGCCGGCACGACCTCCGTCGACATCGACGTCAAGGGCGAGACCCGGGCCTGCTGCCCGAAGGACAAGGACGGCGAGAAGAAGGAGTGCTGCAAGAAGGCCGAAAAGAAGGGGCGCGACTGCTGCCAAAAGAAGGGCGACAAGTAACACGCCTGATGCGTTAGCTCGAACCGGATCGGGGAACGGCCCTCGCGTTCCCCGACCGAAGGGGTTCATCCCCGGATTCCCCTGAACAGGGTGTAAAGCGCCGCCGGAGTCATCTCCGCAAGCGCAGTAGAGCCCCCAATATCTGGCTTTTTTCGCAGGAAACCCACATTTCTTTTTTGTCGGAGATTAAAGAAAGGCGTTGACCTAACTGTCCTTCCGGGATATATTAAGGTCAATGCCTAACAAATTCGGAATCGCGAAAGACCCCGCGCCCGACACCCTCGGCCCCGTGCTCAAGGCCCTCGCCGATCCCACGCGCCGCGTGGTGGTCGAACGGCTCAGCCACGGGCCGGCCTCGGTCAGTGCCCTGGCGGAACCCTTCGACATGGCGCTGCCGTCCTTCCTGCAACACATGGATATGCTGGAGAAAAGCGGCCTCGTGCGTTCCGAAAAGCACGGACGCGTGCGCACCTACCATCTCTCGCCCGAACCCCTGCGCGCGGCGGAGCATTGGATGACGGCGCAACGCGCGATCTGGGAGACCCGCCTCAACCAGCTCGACTCCTACCTCGACAAACTCCACCGCTCGCGTCTAACGATTCATCAGACGGAAACCTGAACCCCACATCCCTTCATTGTTCACTGTCCACTGCACACTGTTCACCCCCTCACCCACGCGGAGACAACTCCCATGACCACCTTCACTCCCCATACCCTCGACCCGAAGCTCGACCTTATCCTCGAGCGCGTCGTCGACGTGCCACCCGAACTCGTGTGGGAAGCATGGACGAAACCTGAGCACATCCTGAACTGGTTCACCCCGGCGCCGTGGAAGACCATCGCCTGTGAAATCGACCTGCGTCCGGGCGGCAAGTTCAATACCACGATGCAGTCGCCCGAGGGACAGGAATTTCCCAACAGCGGGTGCTTTCTCGAGGTGATCCCGGGAGAACGGCTTGTGTTCACCGATACATTGCTGCCGGGATTCCGCCCCGCCGCGGAACCGTTCATGACGGCGATCGTGGAGATGATTCCCGAGGGCAAAGGGACTCGCTACCGCGCCATCGCAATGCACAAAAGCGAGGAGTCACGCAAGAAGCACGAGGAGATGGGCTTCCATGAAGGGTGGAACGCGGCACTCGATCAGCTGGTGGCGTTGATGAAGGGGAAGAACACGTGAAGCCAAACATGAACACGCACGTGAACGACGCGCGAGACGGAAATAGGGGCACGCGGACTTTGCTGCTCGGCGGGGTGATCGCCGGGCCGCTGTATCTGGCCGTGGGATTGATCGAGGCGCTTACCCGCGAAGGCTTCGATATCCGCCGCCACAGCCTGAGTCTGCTGAGCAACGGGGAATTCGGCTGGATCCATATCGCGCTTCTCATCGCGACCGGGCTGCTCGTCATCGGTGCGGCAATCGGCATGCGACGCGCGTTTGCCGACGGCATCGGACGCACGTGGGCGCCGCTTCTTCTCGGGCTTTACGGCGCGGGACTGATCGCAAGCGGCATTTTCGTCGCCGATCCTTCCTTCGGATTTCCGCCGGGAACGCAGGAAGGCCCGCCGGTGGTGATTACGACCGGCGGCCTTCTGCACTTCGTCGCCGGAGGCATCGGCTTCCTGGGATTGATCGCGGCGTGCTTCGTCATGGCGCGGCGATTCGGATCGCTTGGGCGGCAAGGCTGGAAGAACGCCTCCTGGATTACGGGTGCCGTGTTTCTGCTGGGATTCATCGGCATCGCTTCAGGTTCGGGAAGCGGCTGGACGATTCTCGGATTCTGGATCGCCGTGATCGTTTCATGGGCTTGGCTGTCAGCGGTATCGGCTGAGCTGAGGAGAACGTCGTAACGAAGTACGGGCACCTTGTCGAGCGCCCGCCCACGCACAGGCAGGGCGCCGACGACGCTTCTTCGGTGCGTTCAGGAATCATTGTGTTCTCCCAAACCATCCGGAGGGAAGACAACCAAAAATCCCGAACTATCCAGTGAACCGCCGCCGAAGAGTCCTTTCTGCTGCTACAACTCCACCTTCTCTCCTTGCTCCGGCACCATCGCATCGAAGCCTAGTTCGTCGCCAATGCGGCGGCGCAAGGCGTCGGCCGCAGCGGGCTCGCCGTGCACCACAAACACCTTCTTCGGCGGCTTGGGAATTCTCCCCAGCCAGTCGATCAACTGGTTCGAATCCGCGTGCGCCGAGGCGTTCTCCATCTGTGCGATTTCACATTGCACATCGATGTACTCGCCCTGCATCTTGATCGACCGGTTGCCTGCGACCAGGTCGGCCCCGCGCGTGCCAGCCGCCTGGAACCCCGCAAACAGAATGAGATTCCGGGGATCCCCCGCGCAGGCCCGAATGTGGTTCAACACGCGTCCCCCCGTCGCCATCCCCGACGCGCTGAGGATGATGCAAGGGCCCTTGCGCTTCGTCAGTGCGATCGAATCTTCATGATCGGCCACGTACTGCGCCTCGGCGAACACCGCCTCGCACTCGGCTGCGTCGAGCACATGATCGTCCGCATGGCGCGCGTAGAGTTCCGTGGTGTTGGAAGCCATCGGGCTGTCGACGAACACGGGCATTTTCGGAATGCGGTTTTGCCGGCGCAGCTCATGCACGTACCACAGCAGAATCTGCGTACGACCCACCGCGAAGGCGGGCATGATGATCTTGCCACCGCGCGCGTGCGCAGCCTTGATGTGTCGCTCCAGCGCATCGAGCGGATCTTCTTCCGGGTGCACGCGATTGCCGTAGGTGGATTCGATCACGACATAGTCGGCTGCCGCGGGCGGCGCGGGATCAGGCAACAACGGATCGTCGGGCCGACCGAGATCGCCGGAGAAGGTCACGGATGACTTGCCACCGCGTACCGTGACGGAAGCGGCGCCCAGGATGTGCCCCGCCCGGCGCAGTGACACATCGAATCCACCCGGAATGTGGGCGGAGCGTTCCCAGTCGAGGGGGGTAAACCTGCGGTAGCACCGTTCCACGTCGCGCGCGGTGTACAGGGGTTTGGGGGCCTTGTGCTTGGAGTACTTTCTCCGCTTGGCCATCTCCGCATCCTTCTCCATGAGCTTGGCCGAGTCGGGCAGCAGGATGCGCAGCAGGTCGAGCGTCGAGGATGTGCCGAAGATGGGACCGTCGAATCCTTCCTTGACCAGCTTGGGCACGTAGCCGCTGTGATCAAGGTGCGCGTGCGTCAGCAGCACCGCGCTGATTTTTTCCGGGGGATACGGGAAGCCCGCCCAGTTGCGGAGGCGGAGGTTCTTAAGGCCCTGGAAGAGTCCGCAGTCGACGAGGAGTCGTCCGCGGTTGTTGTCGAGTAGAAAGCGGGAGCCGGTGACCGTGCCCGCCGCGCCGAGGAAGGTGAGTTTCATGAAGCGGGAAGCTAGCTAACAGCGGCCAGCCCCGGCCTGCGCCGGAGCAGGCCGAGGAGCCTAGGCGCCCCGCCCGATCCGCGCGACGACCCACTCCGCGCCGAGGTTTTGCAGCCCCAGTGCCAGAAGCAGCTGCGAGCGCACCGACTTCGACACGCACAACAGCTTTTCGATCGTGTATCCCTCTTCCTCGCACAGACCACGAAAATCGTGCAGGCTGAACAGATGGATGTTGGGTGTGTCGTACCAGTGATACGGCAAAGCGCGCGTCACGGGCATCCCCCCCCGCAGCAGCAACGAGACACGGTTCCCCACGTGCCCGAAATTCGGGAATGCCACGATCGCCTTCGGCGCCACGCGCAAAATCTCGGCCAGCACCTCGCGCGGATGCTTCATCTCCTGCAGCGTGCGGTTCAGCACCGCGTAATCGAACGCATTGTCGTCGAAGAACCAGAGG
>JBJHDK010000070.1:8164-10859 GCA_050486505.1 Fibrobacteria bacterium
ACGTTCGCCTGTACGACCGGTACGTTGCGGCGCAGGCACTCCACGACGTGCTTGAGGTCTCGGTCGATGCCAATGCCCGTCACGTTCCGCGCATGAAAAAGCGCATCGATGAAGGAGCCGTCGCCGCAGCCCAGATCAAGGATGTGGCTGCCCGGCTCGATCAGGTCGGCCACATCGTTGAAGCCCACCGAAGCGCCGCCGTTGCGCACACGGCGAGGAAGGCGCGGCTTCGCGACAGCCAGCGCGGGGCGCTTCAGGAACCCGCGAATCACGCGCGAGAGGTGCTCGACTTCAAGCAGGAAGGCATCGTGCCCGTGCGGCGAGCTCAGCTCGACGACAGATGCGACCTTCTTCAGCTTCAACAACGTCTTGCCCAAGGCACGCGTCTGCTCGGGAGGAAAAAGCCAATCGGACGAAAGGGCCACAAGCAGGAATTCCGCCTCCGTGTCCCCGAACGCCTTTTCCAGGGTTCCGTGCCGTGATTCCAGGTCGAAGCGATCCATCGCGTAGGTGATGTGCAAATACGAGTTCGCATCGAAGCGCTTGACGAAGGAGGCGCCCTGGTGGTTGAGGTAACTCTCCACCTCGAAGCCGGTCTCGAACCCTGCGGGATCAAAACCCTCGCGCTGGTTGCGCCCGAATTTCTGGTGCATCGCAATGGCGGAGAGGTAAGTGATGTGCCCGATCATGCGCGCATAGGCGAGCCCCCCGTCGGGACGTTCCTGCTCGTCGTAGTAATCCCCGCCGTGGAAGTTCGGGTCGTTCACGATCACCTTGCGCCCGATCACTTCGAACCCGAGCGCTTGCGCCGACAGGCTCGCCGACGCCGCAATGCACAGGCACTTGCGCAACTTGCGCGGATAACTCACCGACCACTGCAGGGCCTGCATCCCGCCCATGCTCCCGCCGATCACCGCCTCCAGCACGTCGATGCCGAGAAACTCCAGCAGCAAACGCTGTGCGTGCACCATGTCCTCGACCGTGATCTTCGGAAACGAGGACCCGTAGGGTTTACCCGTGTCGGGGTTGATGGACGACGGGCCGGTGGTGCCCTTGCAGCCGCCAAGCATGTTCTGCGCGATCACGAAATACCGCTTCGTGTCGATCGCCTTGCCCGGGCCGATCATCTCGTCCCACCAGCCGGGCTTGCGGTCATCCTCGGAATGCCACCCTGCAGCGTGCGCGTCGGTGGTCAATGGCGAACAAATGAGAATCGCGTTCGACTTGTCGTCGTTGAGTTCGCCGTAGGTTTCATAGGCGATTTCAAGTCGCTTCAGCGCCTCGCCCGACACCAATTGAAACCCCTCCGCAGGAAGGGTGATGTCGGCCATGCGGGTCTGAACCCACATTTTCTGCGTATCGGAAGCTTCTGTCATGAATCAGGGCAAATCTAGATTATCGCCGTGCCCGAGCTCCCCGAAGTCGAGACCATCCGCCGCGCCTTGGAAACGCCCCTCACGGGGCGGTGCATCGGCGCGGTCGAACTGCGCCTGCCGCGCCTGTTGCTCGGGTTCCCCGCGGAAGATTTCGCAGCGAAGCTGCGCGGTCAGCGCATCGTCGCCCTGGTGCGGAGCGGCAAATACCTCATCCTCGAACTCGACAGGGATTCGCTCATCCTCCACCTGGGGATGACCGGGCAGGTGACCCACGCCCCGCGCGACGCCGCCGAGGATCCCCGGTTTCTCACCACGGTCACGGGCCTGCAAAAACCCGTGGGCGCGCATCCGGTCGACAAGCACACTCACCTGCTCTTCATGCTCGATGACGGAAGCCGGATGATGTTCCGCGACCCGCGCACCTTCGGAAAGATCATCCTCGTGCCCGGCGCGACGTGGCGCGAGCACCCGCGCCTGCACAAGCTCGGCCCCGAGCCGCTCGAGATGCGCTCGGCTTCGGTCGCGGCGACCTTCCCGGCCGGATCGCTGCGCCCCGTAAAGGCGCTGCTGCTCGATCAGGAATTCCTCGCGGGTGTGGGCAACATCTACGCCGACGAGGCGCTGTTTCGCGCCGGAATTCGCCCGACGCGTCGGGCCGGGTCCCTGAAGGCGACGGAGCGCCTCGCGTTGCTCAAGGCCGTGAAGAACGTGCTGCGCAAGGGCATCAAATACCAGGGCACGACATTCTCCGATTACCGCAAACCCGACGGCGGGCGCGGCGACAACTACGAGCGGCTGATGGTTTACGGGCGCGGGGGTTTTCCCTGCCGCGTCTGCGGGACGACGCTTCGCAAGACGGTCGTGGCCCAGCGGGGCACGGTGTTTTGCCCGCGTTGCCAGGGGTAGCTACCTTGACGCACATGATCGCGGGCAATGTCGAGCGCGTCCTGCTGGCCCAGCTGCGGGCCGGGCACACGGAGGAGACCTCTCCCCTGCTGCGGCGCGTGCTGCGCAACAACCGCATCATCCTGCACAACTTCCGCGCGGCCGTGATCCGTGACTGCGCGTGCCCGCTCGAAGGGTGCGGCAAGCTCTTTCCGGTGATGCTGCTGCCCAACCAGGTGGTGTACCCCCGCTATTGCGCCGCGCACCGCACTGAGCATCGGCGCGCGCTGCACAGGGAACGCGTGGCGGCGGGCACTGCGACGTGACGGGCACAATGCAATGTATGGGCCAATAAAAATATGCCCCAACAAAAAAAAAACGGCATGTCGCAGGTGGGCCGCCGCCGCGCCCGCGGTATCGCGCGCCGCAGGGGG